>JAHEAO010000008.1:0-48407 GCA_024642725.1 Paracoccaceae bacterium
TGCCGACAGACCCGACACTGCTCTACGGAATAGGCGCGCAAAAAGCCGGCACCAGCTGGCTTTACGACTATCTGTCGGCCCATCCTGAATGCCATTTCAGGACGCTCAAGGAACTGCACTACTTCGATCTTCTCGAAAAGTCCGACCGGGTCCGGATGGAAAAGAAGATGAAGGACCGGGTGATCGGGCTGCGCTGGATGCGCCGCGCGCAGTTCTTCCGCAGCCGCGAGGATCTCAAGCGCGGTATCCGGGATATCGACGGCTGGTTTGACATCTTCGAGGACGGCACGCCCACCCATCGCAAATATCTCGATTACGTCTTCGACGGGGCAGGGGACGCGCGGGTCGTTGGTGACATCACGCCGTCTTATGCGCGCCAAAGCGAAGCTGGCTTTGCTGAAATGGCGCGGCTCGCTCCGAAGTCGAAGTTCATCTTCCTGATGCGCGACCCCGTTGACCGGCTCTGGTCCAGCATCCGCATGTCCGCAAGCCGGGCCACGATCATCAGGGGCAACTACGAGAAAACCGCGTTTGACCTCATGGATCGCTACCTCGCGGGCAAGAAACAGAAAGCCGAAGAGAAATCGGACTATGTCGCGACGATCACCCGGCTGACCGCTGCGGTTCCGGCAAAAGACATTCACTTCGAGTTTTTCGAATCTCTTTTCTCTGGCGATGCGGTCCGCCGGATCACCGATTTTCTCGGGCTTTCGCCGCGTCCGGCGGATACCGGGACCGTCATCCTCAAGGGCAAACCGCTGACGCTGGACGCCGAGCGTCGCGCCCGCGCCATCGCGCTCTTGAAACCGCAATATGATTTTGTCGAGCGTACGTTCGGCGACCGCGTGCCGGATCGCTGGAAGTCGAATCTGGTTGGTGTGTAGAATGGAGCGGGCAGATTTCTCATCCGGCTCCACGGGCACCGTCCTCCCGGTCGCGCCTGCTGCTCTGGAAGACTCAGAACGCCGCGCCGGAACGGGTTCCGGGCAACCGACACTCCTATTCTGTATCGGCGCGGCCAAGGCCGGAACAAGCTGGCTTTACCGGTACCTGCGCGACCATCCCGATTGCTACCTGAGGTCGATCAAGGAACTGCATTTCTTCGATTCAGTGGCTTTGGGCAATGTCGATGCCCGCCGCGAGAGGCTGACCGAAAGGCTCCGCCAGCTTGAAAAGGACTTCGTTTCGGCCGACTCGCAAAAGCTGGTCGCGATCGGCACCGAGATTGCGGATGCGAACGCCTGGCTCGACGTGCTGAACTATGAAGGCGACCGGACAGAGGCTTATCTTGCTTATCTGCATGGTGGCCATCGTCAGGAAAATCTGGTCGGTGACATCACGCCAGCCTATGCGCTTCTGTCGGAAGAAGAACTGCACACCATGGCCAGCCTGTCGCCGGACATACGCGTGATCTACATCATGCGCGACCCGGTCGAGCGGCTCTGGAGCCACGTGCGCATGGAAGCGACACGCCGTCACGACGCGAACAAACTGGATGATCGAGTGGCGCGCCGTATCCTGCGTGATGTGTTGGGCGGCAACGAAGCCGAAATCGCCGCGCGCGGTGATTACGCGACGACGATCAAAAAGCTGAAGGCTTCGGTCGATCCCAAACGGGTGCTTCTGGCCTTTACCGAGGAAATGGTCACCCCGTCGGGGATGCGCACACTCTGCAATTTTCTGGGGATATGCTATGTTCCTCCGCAAACGGAACGGCGCATCCATGAAGGCGCAGAACTTCGGATGGGCCCCCGGCAAAAACGCGCGGCGCGCAGCTTTCTGGCGCCGCAATATGATTTTATCGAACAACTGTTCGGTCGGTTGCCAAAGGCTTGGCAGCCCGAACTCGTGAAGGTGTGACGTGATGGACGGCAAATTCGACGACGCCATGACTGGCGAACAGAAGATCCGGAATTTCAACATCAACTTCGGGCCCCAGCACCCTGCCGCCCACGGCGTGCTGCGTCTGGTGCTGGAACTCGATGGCGAGATCGTTGAGCGCTGCGATCCGCATATCGGACTCTTGCACCGCGGCACCGAAAAGCTGATGGAAAGCCGCACCTACCTGCAGAACCTGCCCTATTTCGACCGGCTCGACTATGTCGCCCCGATGAATCAGGAACATGCTTGGTGCCTTGCCATCGAAAAACTGACGGGCACTGTTATTCCGCGCCGCGCCAGCCTGATCAGGGTGCTGTATTCCGAGATTGGCCGCGTGCTGAACCACCTTCTCAACGTGACCACGCAGGCGATGGACGTTGGTGCGCTGACACCTCCGCTTTGGGGTTTCGAGGAACGCGAAAAGCTGATGATCTTCTACGAACGCGCCTGCGGAGCGCGGCTTCACGCCGCCTATTTCCGGCCCGGCGGCGTGCATCAGGACCTGCCGCCCGAACTGATCGACGACATCGACACATGGGCCGATGAATTCCCCGCCCGGCTCGACGACATCGACGGTCTGCTGACCGAAAACCGCATCTTCAAGCAGCGCAATGCCGATATCGGCGTCGTGACCGAGGAAGATATCCAGAACTGGGGCTTTTCCGGCGTCATGGTGCGCGGCTCCGGCCTCGCCTGGGACCTGCGGCGGTCGCAGCCCTACGAATGCTACGATGAGTTCGACTTCAAGATCCCGGTCGGCAAGAACGGCGACTGCTATGATCGCTACCTCGTGCGCATGGCCGAGATGCGCGAAAGCGTGAAGATCATCAAGCAGGCCATTGCGAAGCTGCGCGCCGAACCCGGCGAAGTCATGGCCCGCGGCAAGATCACGCCGCCCTCCCGTGGCGACATGAAGACCTCGATGGAAGCGCTCATCCATCACTTCAAGCTTTATACCGAGGGCTTCCACGTTCCGGCAGGCGAGGTCTATGCCGCCGTCGAGGCGCCCAAGGGAGAGTTCGGTGTCTATCTGGTGGCCGATGGCACCAACAAGCCCTACCGCGCCAAGCTGCGCGCCCCGGGGTATCTGCACCTGCAGGCGATGGACTATGTCGCGGGAGGCCACCAGTTGGCCGATGTCGCGGCGATTATCGGAACGATGGATATTGTGTTCGGCGAGGTGGACCGATGAAAACGACAGCCCTTTTTCCCGTCATCCTGCTCTTGGCGGCCTGTTCGACCCCGGTGCCCGACAGCGCCCCGCTGGAGCCGATTGTCGAGGACAATATCTACGACCCGAACGCTGCCGTGATTCAGCCAGCCGATCCCATCACCTCTGATCCCATCACCTCGGGCCCGATCTCGTCGGCTCCGCTCTCCGACAAGGAACGCCTTGTCGCCGCGATGGAGGCGAACGGTTGCGCGCTCAACCCAGAAAACTCCGAGCGTATCCTGACAGAGCTTGGCATCCCGCAAGATCGCATGACCGCAATCGGCTCGGAACTGATGCAGGAAGGACGTGTCGCTGTTGTTCCGCCCGCTGAATTCCGGTTGATCACCGGGGCCTGCGCTACATGACACTGATCGGGCTCTCTTTGGCCCTTGCCGGTCTTGGCGTGCTCTGGACGGGCGCGCTTGCCATGCTTTACCTGCGCGACCCCGTGCATGGCATGGCCGTGACCACGCACCATCCCGAACAACTGCCCAAGGTCATGGCCGACCGCTACTTCGCGATGGCGTTCCTCGCCTTCGGGGCCGTCAGCTACCGGGATTTTGCTGTCATCGCCTATCTCTTCGTCGTGTTTTCCTTCCTTGGCTTTGCCGATGCGTGGATATACCACCGCGCCGGCAAACCCTTTGCCCTGCATTTCGCAGCCGGCGTCATGGCGATGATCGTCGCCGTCATCGCCTTGCTGGCCCTGAACTCTGGAGTCACCGTCTGATGCTTCGCCGCCTTCATCCCGATCAGCCCGATACGTTTGCCTTCACCAAGGCCAACCAGCTTTGGGCTGAGGCGCAGATCACCAAGTTCCCCGAAGGCCGTCAGGCCTCGGCTATCATTCCGCTTCTGTGGCGCGCGCAGGAACAGGAAGGCTGGCTGACCCGGCCCGCGATCGAACATGTGGCCGACATGCTCGGCATGGCCTATATCCGGGCGCTGGAAGTCGCGACCTTCTACTTCATGTTCCAGCTCCAGCCCGTCGGCTCGGTCGCCCATATCCAGATCTGCGGAACCCTGTCCTGCATGATCTGCGGAGCAGAGGACCTGATCGGCGTTTGTCAGGACAAGATTGCCGCCAAGCCGCACCAGCTGTCGCCCGATGGCAAGTTCAGCTGGGAAGAAGTCGAATGCCTCGGATCCTGCGCCAACGCGCCGATGGCCCAGATCGGCAAGGATTACTACGAGGATCTGACGACAGAGCGTCTGGCCGAGATCATCGATGAACTGGCCGCAGGCAAGGTGCCCGTGCCCGGACCGCAGAACGGGCGCTATGCTGCGGAACCTCTCGCCGGGCTCACCAGCCTGACGAAATACGAAAGCGGTCGCACGCAATATAACGCATCGGTGCAGCTTGCCACCGATATCGGTGACACGGTCAAGCGCATCGACGGAACCGAAGTTCCGTTGCTGACCCCTTGGCTGGGCAAGTCGAAACCGACATCCAAATCCGCGGCCAAGGCCAAGCCTGCCGCCAAGGCCACGGCCAAGCCCGCTGCAAAGGCAAAACCGGCATCCAAAGCTGCTGCGGCTGCACCCGCGAAGCAAAAGAAGCCGCGCAGCCTGAAGGCCGCGCGCAAGTCCGGCCCCGACGACCTGAAACTGATCAAGGGTGTCGGCCCGAAACTGGAACAGCTGCTGCATAGCCTCGGGTTCTTCCACTACGATCAGGTGGCGAAATGGACCGCCGAGGAAGTCGCATGGGTCGATGAAAACCTCGAAGGCTTCAAGGGTCGTGTCAGCCGCGACGGATGGGTCGAACAGGCAAAGACCCTTGCCGCGGGTGGCGAGACAGAATTTTCGAAACGCGCTAAATACTGAGGGACCGACAACGCACTAAAGAAGAACGGGGAGAAGTCTGATGAATTCCGATAACGGATCGAACAAGACCAAGATCTGGGGCTGGGCCGCTGTCGCCGGCGTGCTGGCCTTTCTTGCGCTGAAGTTCATGGCGTCCTACACCACATTTCCGGCGTTGCTGCTGGCAGTGTTGATCGCCGTGCTGGTGGCGATCCTGCTATGGATTGGCTTCTACCGTGATCCAGAGGTTGAAAGCCGCGCCTCTGCGCTGTCGCAGCCCGCAGCCAAACCCGCCGCTTCACCCGAGGCAAGTCAACCGGCCGCTGCCAAGCCCGCCGCCCTGATGGGCGATGCCGCGGCCAAGGTCGTGTCCGAGAAACCGGCGGAGCCTGCAAAGCCGGCCGCCAAGAAACCGGCCGCCAAGAAACCGGCCGCCAAGAAAGCCGCAAAACCGGCAGCGAAACCGGCGGCCGCCGCGACACCCAAGGCGGCTGCGACCAAAGCCGCGAAACCCGCCGCGAAAGCCGCAGCCAAGGCGCCCGCGAAGAAACCAGTCGCTCCCGATGGCAAACCCGAAATGCTGAAAGCCGCCCGTGCGGCTGGCCCGGATGATCTCAAGCAGATCAAGGGCGTCGGCCCCAAGCTGGAAGCGGAACTGCACAAGATGGGCGTCTTCCATTTCGATCAGGTCGCTGGCTGGCGTAAACAGGAAGTCGCCTGGATGGATGAAAACCTTGCCGGCGTGCGCAGCCGCGTCAGCCGCGACGGCTGGGTTGCTCAGGCCAAGGTCCTCGCCAAGGGCGGGGCAACCGAATTCTCCAAGCGTGTCAAGAAAGGCGACGTGTACTGAGGTATGAGACATGGGTGATCCCGGGAAAGACAGCCAACTGGCACGCAAGGGCAGGCAGGTCGCGCTCTTCCTTGCCGCTGTAGGTCTTTACTGGATCGGGATCACCTGGTTGGGGGCAAGGCTGGAATGGACGAACCGCAGCCGCGCCTTTTTCGATTTGATTGCCCTTGCCGGGTTCGGCTGGGCCCTTTGGGCGATTTTTCAGATTTGGCGGCAACGCCGGGAAGACTAGGGAAGCAGACATGCTGAAGGACAAGGACCGCATCTTCACGAATATCTACGGGATGCATGATCGCAGCCTTGCCGGGGCGCGCGCGCGCGGCCATTGGGACGGCACCGATGCACTGATCAAGAAGGGGCGCGACTGGATCGTGAACGAGATGAAGGCCTCGGGTCTGCGCGGGCGCGGCGGCGCGGGCTTCCCCACCGGCCTCAAATGGTCCTTCATGCCGAAGGAAAGCGATGGTCGCCCGGCCTATCTCGTGGTCAATGCCGACGAATCCGAACCCGGCACCTGCAAGGACCGCGAGATCATGCGCCACGATCCGCATACGCTGATCGAAGGCTGTCTGATCGCGTCCTTCGCGATGAACGCCCACGCCTGCTACATCTACATTCGCGGCGAATATATCCGTGAAAAAGAGGCGCTGCAGGCGGCGATCGACGAATGCTACGACGCCGGGCTTCTGGGCAAGAACGCCGCCAAATCCGGCTGGGATTTCGACCTCTTCCTGCATCACGGGGCCGGGGCCTATATCTGCGGCGAGGAAACGGCGCTTCTGGAATCGCTCGAAGGCAAGAAGGGCATGCCCCGGATGAAGCCGCCGTTCCCGGCAGGCGCCGGGCTTTACGGTTGCCCGACGACGGTGAACAACGTCGAATCCATCGCGGTCGCCCCGACGATCCTGCGGCGCGGTGCGGGTTGGTTCTCGGGCTTCGGCCGCGCCAACAACACCGGCACCAAGCTTTTTGCGATCTCGGGGCATGTGAACAATCCCTGCGTCGTCGAAGAGGCGATGTCGATCACCTTCGACGAACTGATCGACAAGCACTGTGGCGGCATCCGCGGCGGCTGGGACAACCTCAAGGCGGTGATCCCCGGCGGCTCCTCGGTGCCGCTCCTGCCTGCCGAGGTCATGAAGCAGGATGCGATCATGGATTTCGACTGGCTGCGCGAACAGCGCTCGGGCCTCGGCACGGCGGCGGTCATCGTGATGGACCAGTCCACCGATATCATCAAGGCGATCTGGCGGCTGTCCAAGTTCTACAAGCACGAAAGCTGCGGCCAATGCACGCCCTGCCGCGAAGGGACCGGCTGGATGATGCGGGTGATGGATCGCTTGGTGAAGGGCGATGCGGAACCCGAGGAAATCGACATGCTGCTTGATGTTACCAAACAGGTCGAAGGTCACACGATCTGCGCCCTTGGCGACGCCGCGGCATGGCCCATTCAGGGTCTCATCCGCCATTGCCGGGATGAAATCGAGGACCGTATCAAGCACAAGCGCTCCGGCCGCGTCAGCGCCGTGGCGGCGGAGTGAGCGGGATGAAACGCCTGACGCCTCTGGTCGCCGCTCTGCTTCTGGCGGGCTGCAACTCGCTGGGCTGGGGCCCGGATGAGGTTGAACGCAGTTTCCCTTACAAGGCAGAGATCGCGGTGGACGAAAACCAGAGCGATCTGGCGATCAGCGTTGCCGCTCCGCCCGGCGTCACCGTCGATATCGTGCGCGAGGCCGCGCGCTATCAGGTCACCCGTCATTGCCTCCAGACCTTCGGAGATTCCGACGCCGACTGGCAGATCGACCCGGCCACCGGCGACTGGGCCTATACCCGAACGCCCGATGCGATGATCTTCCGCGCAAGATGTCAGGGGCGCTGACAGGAAACCGATGACGATGCAGTCCCACGCATATCATGTCGCTTCCCGCCGGTCCGGTCTCTTCGCCGCGGGCGCCCGGCGCATTTGCGCTGCACCGGTGGCGGAGTAACGGGATGCGGGCGTTTTTCGACGGATTGCTCAGCTTCGTCGCCGCGGTCGCAACCGCGGCCCTGACGCTGATCCCGGCCTATTATGCCTGGATGTCGATCGACGCGGGCTTTGCGCCGCAATGGGTCTGGATCAACATCTCGGGCCTGTCGCTGGCGGCCGCGGTGATGATCTTCGTGCTGCTGCGCAAGGCCAAAGACGGCGTGGCACCCCTTCGGGCCCGGAGGCGCAGATGAACATCCACCCGTCACCCGCCGCTTGGGACAGCATTGAAACATCCGCGCACGAAACCGTGCTTGGCGTAGCGGCCAATCGGCGTGATACCAGACACTTGCATAAAGATGGACGGAGCCGGAAGGCCCGGACCATTCGGGCGGGAAACACCGCCACACCGAAGACGGCGCAAGATCGTCTTGACCTGCTGGGCGTGAAAGGGGCGACGTACATGCCCCCATGTCACCTGCGCGCCAAAGCGCGCAATCAGCGGAGTCAAAACCATGTTTGAACGCCTTTCCACTGCCATTATGAAACGTGCAACCCTTGCGGCCATCCTTGGCGGCAGCCTCGTTGCACAAGCCGTCGCGGCGCAAACTCCACCTCCGATCAACGAGGAACAGCACATCAACGACTCGCTGCTTGCCGCCGCAGTCGGTGCCATGATCCTGCGCGACTGCTCGACGATCTTCCCGCGGTATCTGGTGATCAAGGGTAAGGTCGACGCGCTCGAGGAATATGCGCTCGGGCAGGGCTATACCGAGGAACAGATCGAAGCTTTCCTCGACGACAAGGACGAACGCAAGCGGATGCGCAAACTGGCGAATACCTATTTGCGCGATCATGGCGTGGTCAAGGACGACCCAGAGACGTTTTGCGCGCTCGGGCGTGACGAAATCGCAAAAGGAACGCTGACCGGCGAGATGATCTGGTCATTGAAATAAGAAGGATCAAAGGCCTGCAAATGGCCTTTCGACAAAACGGGTGAATGGATGTCTAATCTGAAGAAGATCATCATCGACGGGCAAGAGGTCGAAGTAGAAGGGGCCATGACCCTGATTCAGGCCTGTGAGGTCGCGGGCATCGAAGTGCCGCGCTTCTGCTACCATGAACGCCTGTCGATCGCGGGCAACTGCCGGATGTGTCTGGTCGAAGTTGTCGGCGGCCCGCCGAAACCCGCCGCTTCCTGTGCGATGCAGGTCAAGGACCTGCGCCCCGGACCGGAAGGCCAGCCGCCGGTTGTCAAGACCAACAGCCCGATGGTCAAGAAGGCGCGCGAAGGCGTCATGGAGTTCCTTCTGATCAACCACCCGCTCGACTGCCCCATCTGCGATCAGGGCGGTGAATGCGATTTGCAAGATCAGGCAATGGCTTACGGGGTGGACTTCAGCCGCTACCGCGAACCGAAACGGGCCAGCGAGGACCTCGATCTGGGACCGCTCGTCGAAACCCATATGACGCGCTGCATCTCCTGCACCCGCTGCGTGCGGTTCACGTCGGAAGTCGCCGGGATCACCCAGATGGGCCAGACCGGTCGCGGCGAGGATGCCGAGATCACCAGCTATCTCGGCCAGACCCTGAACTCGAACCTGCAAGGCAATATCATCGACCTTTGCCCGGTCGGCGCGCTGGTGTCCAAGCCCTATGCCTTTACCGCGCGTCCGTGGGAGTTGACCAAGACCGAATCCATCGACGTGATGGATGCGCTGGGCAGCAACATCCGGGTCGATACCAAGGGGCGCGAAGTCATGCGCCTCCTGCCGCGCAACCATGACGGGGTGAACGAGGAATGGATTTCCGACAAGACCCGTTTCGTCTGGGACGGGTTGCGGCGGCAACGGCTCGACACGCCCTATATCCGTGAAAAGGGCAAGCTGCGCAAAGCCGGCTGGGGCGAGGCGCTGCAAGCCGCCGCCAAGGCCATGAAGGGCAAGAAAGTCGCCGGTCTCGTCGGCGATCTGGCTCCGACCGAGGCGGCCTTCGCGCTCAAGCAGCTGATCGAAGGGCAGGGCGGCAAGGTTGAATGCCGCACCGATGGCGCCAAACTGCCCGCAGGCAACCGCTCTGCCTATGTCGGCAACGCGCGCATTGAAGATATCGACAGCGCCAAGGCGATCATGCTGATCGGCACCAACCCGGCCGTCGAAGCCCCGGTTCTCAACGCCCGCATCCGCAAGGCATGGATCAATGGCGCCAAGATTGGCGTCGTTGGTGAAGCCGTTGA
Organism: Paracoccaceae bacterium; assembly: GCA_024642725.1. Taxonomy (GTDB): domain Bacteria; phylum Pseudomonadota; class Alphaproteobacteria; order Rhodobacterales; family Rhodobacteraceae; genus JAHEAO01. The sequence goes on from JAHEAO010000008.1 coordinate 9,956, forward strand.
TCTGACTTATGAATATTTCCACCTCGGCGCTGGCCGCGATGATCTGGTCAAGATGGCTGAATCGGATCATACCGACGCGTTGGGCAAGGAAACTCTGGTCATCGTGGGTCAGGGCGCTCTGCAAGAGGCGGACGGCGAAGCGGTGCTGAGCCAGGCGATGAAGTTCGCCGAACTGACAGAGTCCAAATTCATGATCCTGCACACCGCTGCCGGACGTGTCGGCGCGATGGACGTGGGGGCCACGACCGACGGCGGCCTTACCGCCGCGCTCGACGGGGCCGAGGTCGTCTATAACCTCGGCGCGGATGAGGTTGATATCGCCCCCGGTGCCTTCGTCATCTATCAGGGCAGCCATGGCGACCGCGGCGCGCACCGCGCCGACATCATCCTGCCGGGTGCCGCCTATACCGAAGAAAACGGTCTGTTCGTCAACACCGAAGGCCGCCCGCAACTTGCCATCCGCGCCGGCTTCGCGCCGGGCGAGGCGAAAGAGAACTGGGCGATCCTGCGGGCCTTGTCGGCAGAGCTTGGGGCGACGTTGCCCTATGACTCTCTGGCAGCCCTGCGTCAGGCTCTTGTCGTGGCGCATCCGCATCTCGCGATGATAGATTCGGTGCCGGTGAACGAATGGAACCGGATCCCGCTCCGCAAACCGGGCAAAGCGACATTCCGCAATGCAATCAAGGACTTCTACCTGACGAACCCGATTGCGCGCGCTTCGGCGCTGATGGCGGAACTGTCGGCGAACGCCGCCGCGCGCGGACAGAAGATCGCGGCGGAATAAGGTGAGGACGGGGGCAATGCTGATGGCGCTTTCCACGATGGGACTGACCGGGTGCACCCCCGCCGACCCGTCGGCGTCCGACGCTGCCTTTTCGCCCGAATATATCGGGATCGAAACGCGTCTGCTCGATGACGACCTCGTCAGTTTTCAGGTCGCCATGAAGGGCGCGCGCGACCCGGACGACGTCGCGGACTACGCCCGCTGCGCCGCCGCGCAATATGCGCTGATCCGGGGCTTCGGATTTGCGCGCCATGTGCGCACAAATGTAGCGAAAGAGGGTGGCATTTGGCGTGCAGATGCGGTTTACACCATCTCGCCAGCCCTGCCGGACGGTCTGCGCACGATTGACGCCGAAGTCATCGTGCAGGACTGCGAGGCCAAGAGAATACCGACGGTGTGAGGAACAGGAAAACATGGTCGAATTTTTCACCACCACCAATCTGGGCATTGTCCTCCTGATTCTCGGTCAGGCGCTGTTGGTCATCGTCCCGCTGCTTCTGGCTCTGGCCTTCCTGATGTATGCCGACCGCAAGGTCTGGGCGGCCGTCCAGATGCGCCGGGGTCCGAACGTCGTTGGCACTTTCGGCCTGCTGCAAAGCTTCGCGGACTTCCTCAAGTACATCGTCAAGGAAGTCGTGGTGCCGGCCGGCGCCGACAAGGTGGTGTTCTTCCTCGCTCCGCTGATCAGCTTCGTGATGGCGGTGATTGCCTGGGTCGCGATCCCGTGGAACGATGGCTGGGTTGTCGCCGACCTCAACGTGGCGATCCTCTACATCTTCGCGATATCCTCGCTGGAAGTGTATGGCGTGATCATGGGCGGCTGGGCCTCGAACTCGAAATACCCGTTCCTTGGCTCTCTGCGCTCCGCCGCGCAGATGATTTCCTACGAGGTCTCGATCGGCCTGATCATCATCGGCATCATCATCTCGACCGGCAGCATGAATTTCGGCGATATCGTCAACGCGCAGCGCGGCGACTGGGGCCTGTTCAACTGGTACTGGCTGCCGCATTTCCCGATGCTGTTCCTGTTCTTCATCTCGGCGCTGGCCGAAACCAACCGCCCGCCCTTCGACCTTCCCGAAGCGGAATCCGAACTCGTCGCGGGCTATCAGGTGGAATATTCCTCGACGCCGTTCCTGCTGTTCATGATCGGCGAGCTGATGGCCGTCGTTCTGATGTGCGCGCTGGTTTCGCTGCTGTTCCTCGGCGGCTGGCTGTCGCCCATTCCGGGCCTGCCCGACGGCATCCTCTGGATGGCGCTGAAGATGACAGCCGTCTTCTTCGTCTTCGCGATGGTCAAGGCGATCACACCGCGCTACCGCTACGACCAGTTGATGCGGATCGGCTGGAAAGTGTTCCTGCCGCTGAGCCTTGCGTGGGTGGTGATCGTCGCCTTCTTCGCACAATACGGTGCCTTCGGCGGGGCCTATGCCCGCTGGACCATTGGGGGATAACGGATGACCCAGATCGACTATACCCGCGCCGCCAAATACTTCCTTCTGTGGGATTTCATGAAAGGCTTCGGCCTCGGCATGAAGTATTTCTTTGCCCCGAAGCCCACGCTGAACTACCCGCATGAAAAGGGTCCGCTCAGCCCCCGCTTTCGCGGCGAACACGCGCTGCGCCGCTATGCCAATGGCGAAGAACGCTGCATCGCCTGCAAACTGTGCGAAGCGATCTGCCCCGCGCAGGCCATTACCATCGACGCCGAACCGCGCGAAGACGGCAGCCGCCGGACCACCCGCTACGACATCGACATGACCAAGTGCATCTACTGCGGCTTCTGTCAGGAAGCCTGCCCGGTCGACGCCATCGTCGAGGGTCCGAATTTCGAATTTGCCACCGAAACCCGCGAGGAACTGTTCTACACCAAGGAAAAGCTCCTTGAGAACGGCGACCGCTGGGAAGCCGAGATCGCCCGCAACCTCGAACTGGATGCGCCCTACAGATGAGTGATTACAGCAAAATCTTCGAACAGATGATGGAGCAGGGCCAGCAGATGGTCCGTGCCTTCAATCCTGCGCTGGAACAGTTCAAGGCCAGCGGGTTCGACAAGATGATGCCGACGATGCCCAAGGATTTCATGGAAATGGTCTGGGGCAACGCCTTCAACAAGGACGGTCTGGACGCCAAGACCCGGCTGCTGACGATGCTCGCCGGAATGACGGTGCAGGGCGCGCCGGTCGAACCGATGTTCAAGACCACCGTGCGCCATGCGATCGAGGCGGGCGCCAGCGAAAAAGAGATCGCCGAGGTGGTCTATCAGATGTCAATGCTGGGCGGACTGCCCGCGATGACCCGCGCGCTCGGTTTCGCGCAAGAGGTCTTTGCCGAAAACGCGGAGGATGACGCATGAGTGTCGTCGATTTCACCTTCTACCTCTTTGCCATCGTGGTGGTGATAGCGGGTCTTCTGACTGTGGTGTCGAAGAACCCCGTCCATTCGGTGCTGTGGTTGATCCTCGCCTTCCTGTCCTCCTCGGGGCTGTTCGTCCTGCTGGGGGCGGAATTCGTCGCGATGCTGCTGATCATCGTCTATGTCGGCGCGGTCGCGGTGCTGTTCCTGTTCGTCGTGATGATGCTCGATGTCGATTTCGCCGAACTCAGGGGCGAAATGGCGCGTTACATGCCGCTGGCGCTTCTGATGGGCGTCGTGATCCTGATGCAGCTTGCAATGGCCTTTGGCGTCTGGGAATTTTCCGATCAGGCGCAGGGTCTGCGCGGCGCGGTCACCCCCGATGCGGCAGAGGTCCACAATACCGCCGCGCTCGGTCTGCTGATCTATGACAAGTATATCCTGATGTTCCAGCTTGCCGGGTTGATCCTGCTGGTCGCCATGATCGGTGCGATCATGCTGACATTGCGCCACCGCACCGACATCAAGCGCCAGGACGTGCTGGCCCAGATGTACCGCGATCCGGCCAAGGCGATGGAACTGAAGGACGTGAAACCGGGACAGGGGCTATGAACAGCCTCGCGCCCCTTCTGCCGCTCGTCGGGCTGGCCTCGCTTGTCGTGGTCGCGATCCGCAGGCGGCGGGAAAAGAAGAAAAGATTTGAGGGACAGAATGGTCGGACTTGAACATTACCTGACGGTCGCCGCGGCGCTCTTTGTCATCGGCATCTTCGGGATTTTCCTGAACCGCAAGAACGTCATCATCATCCTGATGTCGGTCGAGTTGATGCTTCTGGCCGTCAACATCAACTTCGTCGCCTTTTCCTCGTTTCTCGGGGATCTGGCGGGGCAGGTCTTCACCATGTTCGTCCTGACCGTCGCCGCGGCCGAAGCCGCGATCGGCCTGGCGATCCTTGTCTGTTTCTTCCGTAACCGCGGCACTATCGACGTCGAAGACGTCAACGTGATGAAGGGCTGAGCAAATGGAAACGATTATCCTCTTTGCCCCGCTCGTCGGCGCGCTGATTGCAGGCTTCGGCTGGCGCGTCATCGGTGACGCCGGTGCGCAATGGCTGACGACCGGTCTTCTCTTCCTGTCGGCCTTCTTGTCGTGGATCGTGTTCCTGACTTTCGACGGGGTAACCGAACATATCCAGATCCTGCGCTGGATCGAAAGCGGGTCGCTCTCGACCGATTGGGCTATCCGGCTCGACCGGCTGACCGCAATCATGCTGGTCGTCGTGACCACGGTTTCCAGCCTCGTCCACCTCTATTCCGTCGGCTACATGGCGCATGACGAGAATTTCGGCGAAGGCGTCAGCTACCGGCCGCGCTTCTTCGCTTACCTGTCGTTCTTCACCTTCGCCATGCTGATGCTGGTGACCGCCGACAATCTCGTGCAGATGTTTTTTGGCTGGGAAGGCGTCGGCGTCGCCTCGTATCTTCTGATCGGTTTCTACTACAAGAAACCCTCTGCCAACGCCGCCGCCATCAAGGCTTTCGTGGTCAACCGCATCGGCGACTTCGGCTTTGCGCTTGGCATCTTCGGGCTGTTCTTCCTTGTCGACAGCATCAAGATGGATGACATCTTCGCAGCCGCGCCGCGTCTGGCGGAAACCAACCTGCATTTCCTCTGGGCCGATTGGAATGCCGCCAACCTGCTGGCTTTCCTGCTGTTCATCGGCGCGATGGGCAAATCCGCGCAGCTCTTCCTGCACACATGGTTGCCGGACGCGATGGAAGGCCCGACACCGGTTTCCGCGCTGATCCACGCCGCGACCATGGTGACGGCGGGCGTTTTCCTTGTCTGCCGCATGTCGCCGCTGTTCGAATACGCACCCGAAGCCAAGATGTTCGTCATCTATATCGGCGCCTCGACCGCATTCTTCGCCGCAACCGTCGGTCTCGTGCAGAACGACATCAAGCGCGTCATCGCCTATTCGACCTGTTCGCAGCTTGGCTACATGTTCGTGGCGGCAGGGGCCGGCGTTTACGGTGCTGCGATGTTCCATCTTTTCACCCACGCCTTCTTCAAGGCGATGCTGTTTCTGGGGGCAGGCTCGGTTATCACCGCCATGCACCATGAGCAGGACATGCGGAACTACGGTGGCCTTCGTCACAAGATTCCGAAAACCTTCTGGGCGATGATGATCGGCACACTGGCCATCACCGGCGTCGGCATCCCGCTGACCTCGATCGGCTTTGCCGGTTTCCTGTCGAAAGACGCGATCATCGAAAGCGCCTATGCCTCGGGCGTCGGCTATGCCTTCTGGCTTCTGGTCATCGCCGCGCTTTTCACCAGTTTCTACAGCTGGCGGCTGATTTTCATGACCTTCTATGGCGCGCCTCGCGGCGATCACCACGCGCATGAACATGCCCATGAAAGCCCCTGGACGATGCTGGTGCCGCTCGGCGTGCTTGCCCTCGGCGCGGTTTTCTCGGGGATGATCTGGTACGGTTCGTTCTTCGGCGACCACAACACGGTCAACAAGTTCTTCGGCATTCCCCAACATCACGCCGAAGCCGCCGACACCGGCCACGCCGAAGCGGCGACGACCGAACAGACCGAAGCGGCCACCACCGAACATTCAGAGGCGCCTGCCGACAGCCACGGCGCAACCGACATGGCCACCGCTGACGCGGCCTCCACCGCCGCCGAAGGCAGCGCCATGGCCGCGACGGACCATTCCGCTGATGCGGCCGCCGAACCGCACGCCGCCCCCGAAGGCGCGATCTTCATGGCCCCCGACAACCACGTGATGGATGACGCACACCATGCACCGGCTTGGGTCAAGGTCTCGCCGTTCGTCGCGATGCTGATCGGCTTGTTCACCGCATGGGTCTTTTACATCCGCGATCCGTCCATTCCGGGACGGCTGGCGGCCCAACAGCGCCCGCTCTACGAATTCCTGCTCAACAAGTGGTATTTCGATGAGATCTACGACTTCCTGTTCGTGCGCCCTGCCAAGCGCCTTGGCAATTTCCTGTGGAAGCGTGGCGACGGCGGCGTGATCGACGGCTTCCTCAATGGCGTCGCGATGGGCGTGGTGCCGTTCTTCACCCGGCTCGCCGGGCGGATGCAGTCGGGCTACCTCTTCCACTATGCCTTCGCGATGGTGCTGGGGATTCTGATCCTTATCACCTGGATGACCATCGGCGGGGGAGCACACTGATGGAAAACCTGCTTTCGATCATCACTTTCATGCCGCTCGTCGCGGCGCTCATCCTCGCGGTCTTCCTGCGCGGCGACGATCCGGCAGCGCAGGCGAACGCCAAATGGCTGGCCCTGATCGCGACCTCGGCCACCTTCGTGGTGTCGCTCTTCGTTCTCTTTGGCTTCAACCCGGCAGACACCGGCTTTCAGTTCATCGAGGAACGCGAATGGCTGATGGGCCTGAAGTACAAGATGGGCGTCGACGGGATTTCGGTTCTCTTCGTGATGCTGACGACCTTCCTCATGCCGATCACCATCGCGGCCTGCTGGAACGTCGAGACCCGCGTCAAGGAATACATGATCGCATTCCTCGTCCTTGAAACCCTGATGCTCGGCGTTTTCATGGCGCTGGACCTCGTGCTCTTCTACCTGTTCTTCGAGGCCGGGCTGATCCCGATGTTCCTGATCATCGGCATCTGGGGCGGCAAGGACCGCATCTATGCGGCGTTCAAGTTCTTCCTCTATACCTTCCTCGGTTCGGTGCTGATGCTGGTGGCGATGGTGGCGATGTTTGTCGACGCCGGGACCACCGATATCCCGACGCTGCTGAACCATACCTTTGCGTCTGAAACCTTCCCGGTGCTGGGCTTCCAGGTTGTCGGGGGGATGCAGACCCTGCTGTTCCTTGCCTTCTTCGCGTCTTTCGCGGTGAAGATGCCAATGTGGCCGGTCCATACATGGTTGCCTGACGCACACGTTCAGGCACCGACCGCGGGCTCTGTCGTGCTGGCGGCGATTCTGTTGAAGATGGGGGGCTACGGCTTCCTGCGCTTCAGCCTGCCGATGTTCCCGGTCGCCTCGGACATCTGGGCACCCTTCGTTCTGTGGATCAGCGCAATCGCAATCGTCTACACCAGTCTGGTGGCGCTGGCGCAGCATGACATGAAAAAGCTGATCGCCTATTCCTCGGTCGCCCATATGGGCTATGTGACCGCGGGTATCTTCGCGGTGAACCAGCAGGGCATCGACGGGGCGATCTTCCAGATGCTCAGCCACGGCTTCATCTCTGGCGCTCTGTTTCTTTGCGTCGGCGTGATCTACGACCGGATGCATACCCGCGAAATCGACGCCTATGGCGGTCTGGTGAACCGGATGCCGGCCTATGCGCTGATCTTCATGCTGTTCACCATGGCCAATGTCGGCTTGCCCGGCACCTCGGGGTTCATCGGCGAATTCCTCACGCTCGTCGGGATATTCCAGGCCAACACCTGGGTCGCGGCGGTTGCGACTTCGGGCGTGATCCTGTCGGCGGCCTATGCGCTCTGGCTCTATCGCCGGGTCGTCATGGGCGACCTGATCAAGGAAAGCCTGAAGTCGATCACCGACATGAACACCCGCGAGCGCGCGATCTTCGCGCCGCTGGTGGTGATGACCATCCTGCTTGGCGTCTACCCCTCGCTCGTGACCGACATCATCGGTCCCAGCGTTACGGCGCTGATCACAGACTACCATGCCGCCCTGCCTGTCGATCAGGTGGCCGCCGTGGCTGCGCATTAAAGGACGACAACGATGACCGAGGCCGATTTCAACATTGTCCTGCCAGAGGTGATCCTCGCAGTCTTCGCCATGGCCGCGCTTCTCTTCGGCGCCTATGGCGGCAAGGACAAGACCGCCCCGATGATCCTCTGGGCTTCGGCGGGCCTGATGGCGCTCATGGCCGTCTGGATCGGCGTGAGCGGCGAGGGAACCCATACGCCCTTTGGCGGCATGTATGTCGATGACGCCTTCAGCCGCTTCGCCAAGGTCGTGATCCTGCTGTCCGGCTCCGCCATCTTGCTGATGAGCGAGGCCTACCTTGCCCGCCGCGGACTTTTGCGCTTTGAACTGCCGATCCTCGTGGTGCTGGCGACCATCGGCATGATGGTGATGGTGTCGGCTGCGGACCTGATGACGCTATACATGGGGCTGGAACTGCAGTCGCTCTCGCTTTACGTCGTCGCCGCCCTGCGCCGCGATTCAGTAAAATCGACCGAGGCGGGACTGAAATACTTCGTCCTCGGCGCGCTGTCCTCGGGCATGCTGCTCTATGGCGCGTCTCTGGTCTACGGCTTCTCGGGCACCACGCTTTTCTCGGGGATCATCCAGACGGCAAGCGATGGCCACGTTTCGCTTGGCCTCCTGTTCGGGCTGATGTTCCTGATCACCGGCCTTGCCTTCAAGGTCTCCGCCGTGCCGTTCCACATGTGGACGCCCGACGTCTACGAAGGCTCGCCGACCTCGGTGACCGCCTTCTTTGCAACCGCGCCAAAGGTTGCGGCAATGGGCCTGTTCGCTCGTGTCCTGTTCGACGCCTTCGGCGGCGTGACCGCCGATTGGGGGCAAGTCATCGCGATCCTCTCGGTGGCGTCAATGTTCCTTGGCGCCGTCGCCGCCATCGGCCAGCGCAATATCAAGCGCCTGATGGCTTACTCCTCGATTGCTCATATGGGCTTTGCGCTGATGGGCCTCGCTGCGGGCACCGCCTTTGGCGTGCAGGCGATGCTGATCTACATGGCGATCTACGTGACGATGAACATCGGCACCTTCGCTTTCATCTTGTCCATGGAACGCGACGGCGTGCCGGTCACCGATATCGACGCGCTGAACCAGTTTTCGAAATCCGAACCGCTCAAGGCGCTGGCGATGCTGGTGCTTCTGTTCAGCCTCGCCGGGGTGCCGCCGCTGGTCGGCTTCTTCGGGAAATTCTACGTGCTCAGGGCTGCGGTGGACGCCAATATGACATGGCTCGCCGTCGCCGGCGTCATCGCCTCGGTCATCGGCGCATTCTATTACCTGCGCATCGTTTTCTACATGTATTTCGGCGAAGAGGGCGATGGCATTGACGGTCACATGACCCCCGTTTCCTGGGCCATGCTGATGGCGTCAGCCGCAATCATGGTGGTTGGCGTGGCTAACCTCTTCGGGATCGAGGCGCTGGCTGCCGCCGCCGCGGACGCCCTTGTCAAGTAACTGGCGCATCGACGCTTCCGAAAGCCTCTGGCCCGCAGGCGTCGGTCGCCATATCCTTGAAGAAACCGACAGCACCAACGCCGAGGCCGCGCGCCGCGCGCCGACGCTGACATCGCCCGCCTGGATCCTCGCGCTGCACCAGACCGCCGCACGCGGACGCCGGGGCAGGGCATGGGTCAGCCCGCCGGGAAATTTTGCCGCGACCTACGTGATGCACCCGACCGAGACCGCCGACATTGTCGCCCTGCGCTCTTTCGTGGCGGCGCTGGCGCTTTTCGACACGCTCGTCGCGGCGACCGGACGGGTTGAAGGGCTGACGCTCAAATGGCCCAATGACGTTCTGCTGCAGGGCGGCAAGGTCGCGGGCATCCTGCTGGAATCCAGCGGGCAGGGGGGGCAGACCGACTATCTGGCCATCGGCATCGGCGTGAACCTCGCCCGCGCCCCCGACCCGACAGATCTCGAACCCGGCGCCTCTGCGCCGATCGCGCTTGAAGATGTCATCGGCGGCACCATAGCGCCGGAAAATTTCCTAGACCTTCTGGCCCCGGCCTACGCCTGGTGGGAACACCGCTTCACCGCCGAAGGTTTCGCGCCGATTCGCGAAACCTGGCTGTCGCATGCCGCCCGCCTTGGCACGGTCATCACCGCGCGCACCGGCAAAGAGGACATCACCGGGACGTTTGAAACCATCGACGATGCCGGTAACCTGATCCTGACGACTTCAAAAGGCCGCCGCACGATCTCGGCCGCCGAGGTCTTTTTCTGACGGGGTCAGCCCCCCGCGAGACAGAGGAAACCCCATGCTGCTCTGCATAGACACCGGAAATACCAACACCGTGTTCTCGATCTGGGACGGCGACTCGTTCCTCGCGACATGGCGCACCTCGACCGAGCACCAGCGCACGGCGGACCAGTATTTCGTCTGGCTGACGACCTTGATGAATGCCAAGAAGCTCGACGTGACCATCGACGAGGTCATCATCTCCTCCACCGTGCCCCGCGTCGTGTTCAACCTGCGGGTCCTGTGTGACCGCTATTTCAACTGCCGACCCTATGTGGTCGGAAAGCCCGAATGCCTGCTGCCCTATGCGCCCCGCGTCGATCAGGGCACGATCGTCGGCCCCGACCGGTTGGTCAACACCACCGGCGCCTACAACCGGCACGGCGGCGATCTCATCGTGGTCGACTACGGCACCGCCACCACCTTTGATGTCACCGCCCATGACGGCGCCTATGTCGGCGGCGTTATCGCACCCGGCGTCAACCTCTCGCTCGAGGCCCTGCACCAGGCCGCCGCCGCGCTGCCGCATGTCGACGTGACCAAGCCGGAAAAGGTGATCGGCACGAATACGGTTGCATGTATGCAGTCAGGTGTGTTCTGGGGCTACATCGGTCTGGTCAAAGGCATCTGCGCCCAGATCAAGGAAGAATACGGCAAACCGATGAAGACCATCGGCACCGGTGGCCTCGCACCGCTTTTCGCGCAGGGCAACGGCCTGTTTGACACGATCGAAGATGATTTGACGATGCACGGCCTGACCGTCATCCACCAGTATAACAAGGACCAGGGCAATTGAGTAAAGACCGCCTGATTTATCTTCCCCTCGGCGGCGCCGGCGAGATCGGCATGAACTGCTATGTCTACGGCTATGGGCCGGTGGGAAAAGAGCGTTACATCCTCGTCGATCTCGGCCTGACCTTCCCCGATATGGACACGACACCCGGCGTCGACCTGATCCTGCCCGACATCGCTTGGATTCGGGAACGCCGTGACCGGCTTGATGCGATTTTCATCACCCATGCCCACGAAGACCACGTCGGCGCCATCGGCCATCTGTGGAGCCAGCTCAAGGCGCCGATCTATGCCCGGTCCTTCACCGCCCATATCGCTCGGCTGAAGTTCGAGGAACACGGCCATGACGAGTTGATGATCAAGACCGTCACCGCTTACCCGGAAAAGGTTCAGGCAGGCCCCTTCAGTGTCAGCTTCGCGCCGATCTCGCACTCGATCCCGGAAAGCTCTGCGCTTGTCATCGACACGCCGGCGGGCCGCATCGTCCATTCCGGCGATTTCAAGATCGACCTGACCCCGGGCGTCGGCGAGCCTTGGGATCCCGCGATGTGGGCCGAGATTGCCAAGCCCGGTGTCCGGGCGCTCATATGCGATTCCACCAACGTCTTTTCGCCTCTGCCCGGCCGGTCGGAAGCGACCTTGCCCGCCGAGATCGAAAAGCTGATCGCCGGGTCCAAGGGGCTTGTCGCGGCCACCACCTTTGCCTCGAACATCGCGCGGGTCAAAACGCTGGCCGTCGCGGGCAAGAAGGCGGGCCGTTCGGTCGTGCTTCTCGGGCGGGCCATGCGCCGGATGATCACGGCAGGCGTCGAAACCGGCATCCTCAACGATTTCCCCTCGACGATCAGCCCCGAAGACGCGCCGTCGATCCCGCGTGAAAACCTGATGCTCATCGTGACAGGATCCCAAGGCGAACGCCGCGCGGCCTCGGCCCAGCTCAGCCGCGGCAAATATCTTGGCCTGACGCTGAAAGAGGGTGACACCTTCCTGTTTTCATCCAAGACCATTCCGGGAAATGAAACCAGCGTCAGCCGGATCGTGAATGCCTATTCCGAAATGGGTGTCGATGTCGTTGACGACAGTTCCGGGCTCTACCATGTGTCCGGCCATGCCAACCGGCCGGACCTGGCCGAGATGCACCGCACCCTCTCGCCTCAGGTCGTCATCCCGATGCACGGCGAACATCGCCACCTGCGCGAACATGTGAAGCTGGCCGAAGAAAACGGGCTAAAGGGCGTGATCGCACCGAACGGCAGCATGGTCGACCTGTCAGGCACCGCGCCGAAGGTGGTCGAGCATATCGAAACCGGGCGCACCTACCTTGACGGGGCCATCCTGATCGGCGCGATGGATGGCGTTGTGCGTGACCGTATCCGCATGGCGCTGAACGGCCATGTCCTCGTAACGCTCATCGTCGAAGACGACGCGCCCTTGGGCGATGCATGGTGCGAGATCATGGGCCTTCCCGAAACCGGTCGCAGCCGTGCCCCGCTCGTGGAAGTCCTCGAAGAGGACGTGACCCAGTTCCTGATGCGGGCGGGACGCAAGACGCTGGCCGATGACGACAAGCTGGGCGACGAGATCAAGAAGATCGTCCGCAACACTGCCAATGACGAGATCGGCAAGAAGCCGGAAGTGACCGTCGTCGTCAGCCGTCTGCAAGGCTGATCGGCGCCGGGCCCCGATCCTGATCCGAGACCCCGCCGTCAGACCGCCATCGCCGCAAACTGCGACCTGTCGCTATGCACGAGATCCGTACAAAAGCGGTCGTACGGATGTGTACGTTTTTGGCATTTGCGGTCGGACGTTTCGTACAGGAACCGCAGCTCAACCTGTGCGGCGATCCTCAAAGCTCAGCGCAATGAAGCTTGGCATATGGTCGCCCATACCCACAACCTTGTCGCGTCCGCCCTGCGGCTGGCGGTCCTCTTGCGACCGTTCTTCGCGACGTGGCTTCGGCGACTTTGGCTCGGTCTTGGCCGCGGCTTCGACGACCTCAACGGTCTCAGGTTTTTGTTCGCGCGGTGTCTCAGATTTCGCCTCGCGAGTCTTCCCGCCACGGCTGCGCGGGGCGCGGGTGCGCTTTGGCCGCTCTTCCGGCTCCGCCTCTGGTTTGGCATCGGAGGCCGTTGATTTCAAAGGATTTTCGGCGCGCGGGATCGCTTTGGAAATCAGGTTCTCAATCGCCGCGAGGTTCTTTTCATCCTGCGGTACGCAGATCATGATCGCCTTGCCAGCGCGCCCGGCGCGACCTGTCCGGCCGATCCGGTGGACGTAATCCTCGGGATGGCTCGGAACGTCGAAGTTGAACACATGGCTCACCGCCGGAACATCCAACCCGCGCGCGGCCACATCCGAGGCCACGAGGAACCGCAAGGTTCCCTCACGGAAACCGTCAAGCGTCCGGGTCCGCTGCGACTGGTCCAGGTCTCCATGGATCGGCGCCGCATCATAACCGTATTTTTTCAATGACTTAGCGACAATATCGACGTCGGTCTTGCGGTTGCAAAAGACGATGGCGTTCGTACATTTGTCGCCTTCGGCATCGATCAGCTTGCGCAGCACTTCGCGTTTTTCGGTGGGCTGCCGATCCTTGCGGCTGCCCTTGAACATCACCACGGCCTGCTCGATCGTCTCGGATGCCGTCGCCTGCCGCGCAACCTCGATCTTGGCCGGGGCCGACAGGAAGGTGTTGGTGATCCGCTCGATCTCGGGCGCCATCGTTGCCGAGAAGAAAAGCGTCTGCCGGGTAAAGGGCGTCAGGCTGAAAATGCGTTCAATATCAGGGATAAAGCCCATGTCGAGCATGCGGTCGGCTTCGTCCACCACCATGATCTGAACGCCCGTCAAAAGCAGCTTGCCGCGCTCGAAATGGTCAAGCAGGCGACCCGGTGTGGCGATCAGAACATCGACGCCACGGTCGATCAGCATGTCTTGTTCCTTGAACGAAACGCCGCCGATCAAAAGCGCCTTGGTCAGCTTCAGGTGCTTGGTGTAAGTGTCAAAGTTTTCAGCAACTTGAGCGGCGAGTTCCCGCGTCGGGCAAAGCACCAGTGACCGGGGCATCCGCGCCCGGGCCCGGCCCTTTGCCAGAAGGGTGATCATCGGCAGAACGAAGCCCGCCGTCTTGCCTGTGCCCGTCTGTGCAATCCCCAGGACATCACGCCCTTCAAGCGCCGCCGGAATCGCTCCGGCCTGAATTGGGGTAGGGGTTTCGTAGCCCGCCTCTTCGACGGCCTTAAGGACCTTGGGGTCCAGGTTGAGATCAGAAAACTTGGTCATATGTGTCCGTAATTCCACGGACTTTTTGCGCCCGTGACATCTGAAGAGGTTTGGCCCGAATGGCCAGCTTCCCTGAGAAGCGCCTCGAATGAAGGTGGGCTATAGAAAAACCTGCTCAGCGTCAATGTCGTCGACGCAAATGGAACCAATACGTAGCTTTGCAGCTAATTGTTGATTGCAACTTATTGCTCGGCCAGAAGCTTCTGCGCCTCGGCCTTGTAGCGAAACTCAGGATCAAGCGACAGGGCCGTCTCTAACAACTTGCGCCCTTCCTCTTCGCGGCCTGATTTAATCATCACCAGCCCAAGCCGGTAGTTCGCAGTCGCATTCCCCGGTTCGCGTGAAAGGATACCTTCAAAGGTCTTCGTGGCCATTTCGAGACTTCCGGCGTTGAAATACGCAAATCCGAGAGTGTCTTGAACAGCATCCACATCGGGTGCAATTGCTGCGGCTTCGGATGCAAGTGCTACTGCTCTCGACGGATCCGTTTCTGACAAAAGTGCAGAGAGGTTGTTTAATGCGAGCCAGTTTGGTGCGTCACCTGTAATTGCCAGCTCATACGCTTTGATCGCTGCCTCGTTTCGGCCAAGGCGTTCAAGTACGATCGCGTGCCAGTAGTGGTCGTTCGGACTGGAATCCGGCCTGCTGGCAAGTGCTTCGGTATGTATAAGGGCCGTCTCGTAGTCAGCGGCTTGATATGCAGCCCGACTCGCACCCGACCGGAAGGCCTTTTGATCTGGCCACTTTCGCACACCATCCTCGAACGCCGCCAGTGCAAGATCGTACCTCCTTGTCAGCCCATAGAGCCCGGCAAGTTCCAATTGCATCGCTTCGTCTTCAGGAAAGTTCTCAATCCCTTTCTTCAGCGTCTTTTCCGCATCATCAAAGCGGTTGGCATTCAGTTCTGCGCGGGCTTTGAATAGCGGCAATTGCGCCTTGCCCGGTTCGAGCGCGATGGCCGCATCGAAAAGCTTTGTAGCCTCGTCGTTCCGTCCGTCGGTGAACTCTAAACGACCAAGCGCTACAAGGGCTTCTGGTTGGTCGGGGTTGGCATCTGTGAACTCCTGCAGCACACGCCTTGCATCATCCAGCCGTTCGACCTCTGCATAGATCGCCGCGAGTTTCACTTGCGGTCCAAACAGATTGGTTGGCGCGTTCTCAGAGGCGCGTTCGTAATGTATTATGGCAGCCTCTGTATCGCCTTCGCCCATTGCAATACCGCCGAGACTGTCTTGCGCACGCCAGTCGCCCGGGTCGCGCTCGGACGCCGCGACATAGGTCGCTCGCGCCGCAGCGATATCTCCTCGTTCAAGCAGCAGATCGCCTTTCACTATGAGGGGGTCAGAGGTGAATTCGTAGATCGCCGCCGCTTGGTCCAGCGCCGCGATCGCTTCATCCACCTTGCCCTGATTGGCCAGAGCAAGCCCCAGAAGGTGATACCCTTGCGGCGATTCCGGCGCGCGTTCGACAAGTGTCCTCGCATTGGCCTCGGCCCCGGCGAAATCAGCCTGCAACAGCGAAGCGATCGCAGCGCGGAAAATCAAAAAAAGTTCCGGATGGTCGAAATGATCGATCTTCTGATCTTGCAACAGGCGTTGCTGTTGCTGGAGAGGTCGGCTACAGCACGGTCACTGTCGATGATCTTGGTGGTGGCGATCCACTGATCGACGTTAGCGCGGTTTGCATGTCGGCCGACACTGGCACTTGCGTGGGCTCGGATGCCGTCGGAACATACGATCGTTCGACCGACCGCACATTCGAATTCGATGTGACATTTACTCGAATGGCGGCGGGTGACGCATCATTCGACACCTTTGCGCTTGCAAATGGAGGGATTGTGGCTCGCGAGGCTGATCGTTTCCCCGGAGAAGGTGGTCCGGCTGTTGTTCTGCTGCCGGCTGCTGATCGCTGGTCTTGGCGGTCTGGTTGCTGCAAAGCGCCGCAAGTCGTAAGACAAGAAAACGAATGTGAAAGGCCCGCGCAAGTCGCGGGCCATTTCATTTTTCACACCATCATCTCTTTCGTCGCCGTCAGCTTAAGCTCGGGATGATCGCGCTCGATCCGATCGATATCCCACTGCAACCGCGTCAGAAAAACCAGATCTCCGTCGTTGTCATGGGCGATGTGGCCCTTGTTCGAATTGACGAATTTCTCCACCGCAACCTTCGGTCCGGCGATCCAGCGGGCAGATGTGAACTGCGATTGTTCAAACCTTACTGGAAGCCCATATTCCAGTTCGATACGGCTCGCAAGAACCTCAAACTGAAGTGCGCCGACGACGCCGACAATGAACCCGGACCCGATCATCGGCTTGAAAACCTTCGCGGCGCCTTCCTCGGCGAACTGCATCAGAGCTTTCTCAAGGTGCTTGGCCTTCATCGGATCCATTGCCCGGACGGTCTGCAAGAGTTCTGGTGCGAATGAGGGAATTCCCGTGACACGCAGTTCTTCGCCTTCGGTGAGCGTGTCTCCGATGCGCAATTGTCCATGGTTTGGAATGCCGATGATATCTCCGGCCCAGGCTTCCTCGGCCAGTTCCCGATCCGCAGCCAAAAACAGGACGGGGTTCGAAATCGTCATTGGTTTCTTTGACCGAACGTGATGCAACTTCATGCCGCGTTCAAAATGGCCGCTCGCCAGTCGAACAAAAGCGACCCGGTCGCGGTGCTTGGGGTCCATGTTGGCCTGCACCTTGAAGACAAAGCCCGCGACGGTCTTCTCATCCGGTGAAATCTGCCGCGGCTCAGCCGATTGCGGCTGCGGGACCGGTCCGAAGTCGCCTATTCCGTCCATCAATTCTTTTACCCCGAAAGAGTTGATGGCCGAACCAAACCAGATTGGTGTCATCGTCCCGTCGAGAAAAGCCTGACGGTCGAAGCTCGGCAGAAGTTCTCGTGCCATTTCAATTTCTTCACGAAGTTTTGCCAAGAGTTCCGCTGGAACATGTTGCCCCAGCTTGGGGTCGTCGAGTCCCTCGATCTTGATGCTTTCCGCCACCTTGTTACGGTCAGCGCGGTCCATAAGTTCCAAACGGTTGCGCAACATGTCATAGCAGCCGACAAAGTCCCGCCCGACACCGATGGGCCAGGATGCAGGAGTTACATCAATTGCAAGGTTCTCTTGAATCTCGTCGATGATCTCGAAGGTGTCGCGGCTCTCCCGGTCCATCTTGTTACAGAATGTGAGGATCGGCAGATCCCTCAACCTGCAGACTTCGAAGAGTTTGCGTGTCTGGCTTTCCACACCCTTGGCCCCGTCAATCACCATCACGGCAGCATCTACGGCCGTCAATGTGCGATAGGTGTCTTCAGAAAAGTCAGAGTGACCCGGTGTGTCGACAAGGTTGAACCGGTACGATCCAAAATCGAAAGACATTGCCGAGGCTGATACGGAAATGCCCCGGTCCTTTTCCATCTGCATGAAGTCGGATCGTGTCCGTCGCGCTTCACCCTTTGCCCTGACTTGGCCCGCCATCTGGATTGCGCCGCCGTAAAGCAGGAATTTCTCGGTCAATGTTGTTTTGCCAGCATCGGGATGGCTGATGATGGCAAAGGTGCGCCGCCGGGCAATCTCGGCGGGTAGATCGAGTGAATTTGAGGCACGGTCAAGCATGGTGCAGGCCGTTTACCCCGGACTGCGAGGGGCCGCAATCAGGCAATGGATCTCGGTTGAGTGTCAGCTGCTCGATTTATTGTGCAAGGCGGGGGAAGGGTGAAATGAACCGATCTGCATGTCGCGGGCCCCTGCCTGCTTGGCGTTGGCGCCTCCATTAGATTCGCGCTTCAGGCCCGCCACGACGTTGCTTGGAAGCGAGGGCCGCAGATGAGGGGCGGCAAAGAGGCTTTCTGCCGCAATTCCTTCGGCGTAAATGATTTCGTGCTGATCAAACAAAAGCTGAAAGTAGTCGACAAATCCACCTTCGGACATGGTGATCGTATCATTGTTGACCAGTTGATCAGCACGGATCATGACCGCGCCGCGGCCCGCTCCAAGGTGATCTTCGCGTTGGTAAATGAAAAGGCGATGGTTAGGCGCCAGGGTGAGCGGGCCATAGTTGTTAAGCACGTCTTTCGCAATATGGATCGGGGCAAAAGCACCCACGGCACGAACCGTCTGCTCTCCGATCCAGCGTATTTCCTGTGGGCCGTGGTCGCGGGTCAGAACGGCGTCGCCGGTTTGCAGCGCTTCGATCGGAACCTGACGCCCATCTGCCAATGCGATACGTGTGCCGCGCACAAACGATACACAGCCCAGATTCGTGAACCGCGATATCGCTTTGCCCCTGTCGATCGAAACGAGCGTGTGATCGGTTTTCTTGCGCAATTGTGCAAGCGGTACGATGTAAGTCGCATCAATCAACCCGTCCTCGGTTTCGACGACAATCAGAACTTCGATGGTCGACCCGTCGGGGCACATGAACGTAGCACAACAATCCAGATGCAAATCGGCACCGGGACGGCCAATTTCGCTGCCGCTGCCGACACTGAACGGAGTCGCTTGCCCGTCTCCGCTGATCGCCAGATGGTCCCTGCGTGCATCTGCGTGGAGGCGGTAGACATCGGTCAGGTTTAGCTCCGATTCGTCAGCGATTGGGTCTCCAAGATTGGCGCCGCTGGTCACGACAAACCATTCTGCACGGAAGACCGGCAGAACGAGCATGGAATCTTGGCCCTTGGCACTCATGAAAGCTTTCAACGTTCACATCATCCGCGAAGGCATCCTCGCACTGAGTTGCGGCGGTTTTGGGGCGATCGTGCAGAGACTAGGACGCCCATCCCAAGGGGTCAATCCGCGCCGCCGCAGCCGGGTCCGAGAGGGAAGTCTGGCTCCGTATCGTTAATTCCGGGTGTACCTTTGCATTGCGGCTTGGCTCTTGCTGCGTCATGTTCCGGCACAAACGGAAAGGGAGATCGACATGGATCTGGGAATTTCAGGCAAGCGGGCGATTGTCTGTGCGTCTTCAAAGGGGCTTGGTCTTGGTTGCGCTCGTGCGCTGGCGGAGGCCGGTGTCAATCTGGTCATGAATGCCCGAGGAGAAGAGGCGCTGGAGGCCGCCGCAAGAGCGATCAGAAGCGATTTCGGGGTGACCGTCACCGCCGTCGCTGCTGACATCACCGACCCGGCAGGGCGTGACGCGGTGCTCGGTGCGGCCGGTGCAACCGATATTCTTGTCACAAATGCTGGTGGCCCGCCTCCCGGAATTTGGTCGGACTGGAGTCGTGACGATTTCATTCGTGCGCTGGACGCCAACATGCTGACGCCCATCGCAATGATGCAGGCGGTTCTTCCGGGCATGATGGAACGGGGCTGGGGACGGATCGTCAACATTACCAGCCAGTCCGTCAAAGCTCCCATCCCTCAGTTGGGTCTGTCCAACTCCGCCCGGGCAGGTTTGACGGGCTTTGTGGGCGGCACGTCGCGGCAGGTGGCGCCGTCGGGCGTTACCATTAACAATTTACAACCAGGAATTCATGCCACTGAACGTGCAGATGTGCTTGATTCAGGTGCAGCAAAGGCACAGGGCATCTCAATCGAAGAAGCGCGAGAACGTCGTGCAGCTATGATTCCCGCACGCCGTTACGGTACCGCCGAGGAATTTGGTGCAGCCTGTGCTTTCCTGTGTTCGCAGCATGCCGGCTTTATGGTTGGCCAGAATATCCTATTGGACGGCGGAGCAATCAATTCGACCATGTAGTTCCGTCGAGATTGAATCTCTTCGTGCGTCATACGGTCCGCTAGGTCTGAAGCGCTTGCTCCAGCAAGGTCATGCTGTTATCCCGCCAAAGTCCGATGGTTTTCATCGGATTAGGCATTGAGGCAGATTTGAAGGCGCAAGCCCCTCTCTTGGAGGTCAGAAACCTCGTCCGGCGATTCAGCGGTCGGCCGGTCGTCGACGACCTGTCTCTGCGAGTGATGCCCGGTCAAGTGACATGCCTGCTCGGACCATCCGGTTGTGGCAAATCGACGACATTGCGGATCATTGCAGGCGTGGACCGCCAAGATGAAGGTATGGTCCTTGTCAGTGGAAACGTGATTTCCGACGGATCAAGCGATACCCCGCCAGAGGACCGGTCTATCGGCTTGATGTTTCAGGATTTTGCGCTCTTTCCACATCTCACGGTCGCGGAGAACGTGGCTTTCGGACTCACGGGTCCAAAAGATGCAAAAAGGTCGCGGGCGTCGGAACTGTTGGCGCGGGTCGATTTGTCCCGCGCAATCGACGTCTATCCGCATGAACTTTCGGGCGGTGAACAGCAGCGAGTGGCCTTGGTCCGGGCGCTGGCGCCGCGTCCCAAGATCATGTTGATGGATGAACCGTTCTCCGGTCTTGATGAACGCCTGAAGGATGAAATCCGCGACACGACACTGTCTGTTCTCAAAGATGAGGGCACTGCGGTCCTTCTCGTGACCCATGAGCCGGACGAAGCCATGCGGATGGCCGATGAAATTGCATTGATGCGGGCGGGACGGATTGTGCAACTGGGAGCGCCATACAACATCTACAATTCTCCTGTTGATAAGGCGTGCGCTGCATTTTTCAGTGATATCAATGTAATAGAGGGAACAGTTCAAGGCGCTTTGGTCAGCACTGCGTTCGGAGAGTTTCTGGCACCCGGACACCCCGACGGAGGGCGCATAGACATCGTCATTCGCCCGCAACATCTGCGCATAGATTTTGACCGGGGCGGCAAGGGCCCCAATCCGACGGCGGCAGATGGTGCCCCCGCCCGAGGCATCGTCGAACGCGCGAGATTCGTTGGTCGCGAAAGTCTGATCGAGTTTAGAATGGACTATGATGGATCGATCCTGAAAGCGACCGTGCCCTCAGTCTTTCTCCCGAGTCCTGGAACGGCGCTCTGGCTTATGATCCGGCGCGAAAGGTGCTTTGTTTTTAGAAACAGTGACTAATACAGACAACTTTAGGCCGGATCTTGCAGCGTCTTGCCCGGTTCGTCCTCAAATCGGACAGAGAGTTCCGACAACGAACTGATCTGGTCCACGCGAAAAGTGCGAAAGGCCTTGCGTCGTTCACACCACGCTGCGCAAGTCCAGACCCGGCCCCAATAATCAAGTTTGAGCGGGCGTATCAGATGCTCGCTTTCTTCGCCTGAGTTATCAAAATACCGTATTCGCAACTTCCGCCGTGCCCGGATCGCGTTTCGGATTGCAGGAATGTTGCGAATGCCGGCGGCAGTGTCTGCGAACGGAAAGACCGCCAATCCCCAAGCTGTTGAAGGCGCAATACGGTCCTCTGGCAAGGCCTCATCAATCTTGTGCGCGAGGCTTCGCGCGGCCTCCTGAAGCGCCGGGTCCGCTGCCTCTGTCATGACTGCGATACCAAGATGCAGGGCCTCGAGTTCGGCGAAGGACAGATTTATTGGCGGTAGGGTTACAGGCGCTGTCATCTTGTAACCGAATCCGCGCTCACCTGCCACCGGAACGCCGGAGGCGACAAGCGTCTCCATGTCACGGTAGATCGTGCGCTGAGTCACGCCCAAAATGCGGGACAGATCTTCCGCCCGGTGGATCGCACCGTCACGCAATATGCCGATAATCTCGATCAGTCTGGTTTTGCGGTTCATTCCTGATTTCGCCATTGCGTGATTCGGCTCGTCGGGCCATTTTACAACTGACAGAAACCTGTCAGTTGTAAATTGTCAAAGGCATGGCAAGCTTCAAACCTGTGCAGATGAGTAAGTTTTCTGTGCCTGATGTTCGTTGGTCCTTTTCGATCCGGCACAGAACCAATAGATAGCACTATGCGCAACGGGCGGGCCTGCAGCCGCTCGCACTAGGGAGACAACCCATGCTTAACAATATTGGCCTGCCAGGCCTTCTGCTGATCGCAATCGTTGTTCTGGTCCTTTTTGGACGCGGAAAAATTTCTTCTCTGATGGGTGAAGTCGGAAAAGGCATCACCTCGTTCAAACGTGGCATCGATGACGGCAAGAGAGAGATCGAAGAGGGTGTGGAAAATGCCCGCGACGTGACCCCTTCCAAGGAAAAAGACAAGGCCTAAGGCCGTTCGGCAGGAGCTAAGGGAACATGTTCGATATCGGCTGGACCGAGCTCTTGCTTATCGGGATCGTGGCACTGATTGTTGTCGGCCCCAAGGATTTGCCGGTGATGTTTCACACGCTTGGCCGCTTTACAGCAAAAGCGCGCAGCATGGCGCGGGAATTCACACGCGCAATGGACGACGCCGCCAAGGAAAGCGGTGTGGGCGATGTTGCGAAAGATCTCAAGAACCTGACAAGCGCCCGCAACCTTGGACTGGATAAGGTCAAGGACGCTGCTTCGAAGTTCGAGAAGTGGGACCCGATGAAGCCGTCCAAGGATCCGAAAGGCCCGGCTACGGCTGCATTGTCAGAAGAACGCGCCGCTGCAGCGGAAAAGATCCGCGAAGCCTCGGCAAAGATGGCGAGCGACAGGCTTGCCGCAGAGGCCGCTGCAAAGGCGGGTGCCGAAAATCAGAAAGCAACGCGCAAGTCAGAGCCGACAGCAAAGCCGACGCCGAAACCTGCTGCCAAGGCGAAAGCTGCAGCCAAACCGAAAACGGCGGCAAAGCCCAAAGCCGCCGCTGCTGCGGAAAAACCGGTGAAGAAGCCTGCCGCAAGTAAAGCGGCCAAGAAAGCGACCGAATGAGTACCGATGAACTTGATGACAGCTCTGCTCCGCTGATCGAGCATCTGACGGAACTTCGGTCGCGTCTGATCAAGTCGGTGATCGGATTTCTAATCGGGATGGTCATTGCCTTCAGCTTTGCCGAGCCGATATTCAACTTTCTGACAGCGCCTCTCTGCAGCGTTCTCAATGAACGGGGGCAAGACTGCGGTCTGGTCTTCATCAAGGCGCAGGAAGGCTTCTTCGTTGCGATCCGCATATCGCTCTTGGGCGGCTTTGCACTTTCCTTTCCTTATATCGCTAATCAGCTGTGGCGTTTCGTAGCGCCTGGGCTCTACAAATCAGAAAAAGGCGCTTTTTTGCCTTTTCTGATTGCCTCACCCTTCATGTTCTTTCTCGGTGGTGCCTTCGCTTTCTACGTGGTGACGCCGCTTGCTTTCGATTTCTTCCTCGGGTTCCAGCAACTTGGCTCTGGCGGCCAGGAGGCTGCGGAAGGAACTCTGTCTTCGCCTGTTCCAAGCGTGATTTTTCAGGGCTCGGCCGAAGAATATCTTGCGCTGACCATAAAGTTCATCGTTGCTTTTGGGTTGTGTTTCCAGCTCCCTGTGCTGCTAACCCTAATGGGCAAGGCTGGACTGGTATCCTCACAAGGATTGGGCGCGGTGCGCAAATACGCAGTCGTCGGAATTCTTGTTCTGGCCGCCGTTGTCACGCCGCCCGACGTCATCACTCAGGTGATCCTGTTCAGCGTTGTCTATGGTCTCTACGAAATCTCGATTCTGTTGGTTAGGCGGGTTGAACGTAAGCGCAATGAAAAGCTGCGGGCAGAGGGGCTACTCGACGATGAGGACGAGGTCTGATGTCAAAGGCCGCCCTGAAGCGGATTGCTGCCGCGCTGGAGCGGATGGCGCCGGCCCCGTTGGATGCACCGGATTTCAACTTTGACGATGCTTTTGTCTGGCATGTCGATCCCGACAGATTGGTGCCTGTTGCAAGGGTAAACCGGGTCGACCTCTCGCTACTGGTCGGTATCAACCGATCCCGTGACACGTTGTTGGAAAATACACTGCAATTCGCCAACGGCCTACCCGCAAACAACGCTCTTCTCTGGGGAGCGAGGGGGATGGGGAAGTCCTCGCTCGTCAAGGCGATACACGCGGAAGTTCGGGCACGCGGCCTGCAATTGAAGATCGTCGAAGTTCAGCGCGAAGACCTGCCGTCCATCGGGCGGTTGTTGAACCTGCTGCGCAAGGCCGATGCGCGGTTCTTGCTGTTTTGCGATGATCTGTCGTTCAGCCATGATGACGAGCACTACAAATCGTTGAAAGCGGTATTGGACGGTGGAATCGAGGGCCGGCCGGAAAACGTGGTATTCTACGCCACGTCAAATCGCCGTCACTTGATGCCGCGCGATATGATTGAGAATGAGCGGTCCTCGGCGATCAGCCCATCGGAAGCGACAGAGGAGAAGGTTTCATTGTCGGATAGGTTTGGCCTCTGGCTCGGCTTCCATCCCTGTTCGCAGGATGAATATCTGACGATGATACGCGGCTACTGCGACGCTCATGGTCTGAAAATTGACGATGAGACTCTGCGTGCCGAAGCCATTGAATGGCAGGCGACACGCGGAAGCCGTTCCGGTCGTGTCGCATGGCAATATTTCATAGACCTCGCGGGGCGACGCGGCATACGCATCTGACCCCACTCCGACTATCTCATCCGCCGAACCGGATCTAGCGCTTCAGAGCGCAATAAGGCGTCATCGGTAGGCTTTAGTTCAGGAACGGCATTGGATCGACGCTGTCAAATCCTTGACGGACCTCGAAATGCAGGAAGCTGGGGTTCGTGTCGCGGATCTTGGCAATCGTCTGACCGCGCTTAACCGTGTCACCTTTCTCGATCGAGACGCCGTCAACTCCGGCATAGACGGTCAGAAGATTGTCGGCATGCCGCAGTACGACGATTGGGACCTGATCGGTGTCACGGGTGATCGCGGCAACGGTACCATCGGCAGCGGCCTTGACCGCCGTTCCGGCGCTTGCCGAAATGTCGATGCCCTCGTTCTTGCCCTTGGAGTAGCTGCGAATAATGCTGCCGGAAACCGGCATCAAGAGTTTCGATGAACCGGAAGCTGAGGTCTTGTCTTTGCCGAGGTCGGGCGATGCCGGGGCCGGCGCCGGTGCTGTCGCCACGGGTTTGGCGTCTTCCTTGGGCAATGGTGTCGCCGCGCTTGGTGGTTCCGGTGTTGCAGACCCGGTTCCCGGCGCTTCTACGACCGTGGACCTAGGAGGTGCCTCGCTGGCGACCGGGATTAACAGGTATTGTCCCTCACGCACCATCATGTCGGATCCAAGACCATTCCATTCGGCAAGCGAACGGGGTGAGACGTTATAGAGCCTGGCTATCTGATATGCGGTTTCACCGCGCACGACCTTGTGGCGTATCGGCTCTGACCCGGTCTGGACTGCTGCAGGGGCAGCAGGCTGCGATGTAGTGACTGTCCCAGAAGTCCCGGCACGGTCAATTGCCGCGCCGGCGAGAGTTGTTACATCAATTTCTCCGGCTGGCTGAATGGGACCTGTCCCTATCGCTCCCGTGGCAGGAGATGGCTCTCCAACGCGTCTGGGCAGCGCGATAACCTCACCTTCGCGAAGTGGCGTATCGGCCGGAATGCCGTTGTAGCGCGCGAGCTCATCGGTCGGAAGGCCGACGCGTGCCGCGACGTCGCCTATCCGATCACCGCGCTGCGCCAATGCGACTTGGTAGTTGGGATAGGAAATGACGCCACGATTGTCTGGCGCGGGTCGCGGAGCCGTGGCAGCCATCGCAGCACCAGAGGTGTCCAGGCCGCCGCCATATTTTCGCAGATCCATGTCGAACTGCTGGTTGCAGGCGCCGAGCGTTGCAAGCGCAGTGCCAAGCAAGATTGCGCGAAGTCCTGATGATCGGAAGTCTGACATAGCTCGCATCCTCATTTTAGTGACCCTTTTGCCGGGCTCTTGGTCGCCCTTGCGGGCATGTCACATTCGCCTACCTGGTTCGATGGGGTCATTCCTGACCTAACCCTTCAATCAAGGGCACGAACCGTACCGGCAGCAGTTCTTCGTAGTCAAAGCCAGTCTCTGTGCGCTTTACTTTTATCAGGCTCTGCACTGCGTCCGACTGCCCTACCGGCAAAACCATAATACCGCCAATTCGAAGTTGCGCCAATAGGGGGCCGGGCGGATCCTCTGCCGCGGCGGTCACTATAATCTTGTCAAATGGCGCTTGTTCCGGCAGCCCGCGGCTACCGTCGGCCGCGAATGCCGTGATGTTTGTAAGGTTAAGCTCGTCAAAGACCGCCTTGGCAGAGTTTACCAGTCGGCGGTGGCGGTCGACCGTGTAAACCCGGCGCGCCAATTGCGATAGGATTGCGGCTTGATAGCCAGAGCCTGTACCGATTTCCAAGACCTTGTCGCGGGGTTGCACGTTCAGGGCCTGGGTCATCAGTCCGACGACAGAGGGCTGGCTGATTGTCTGTCCGCACGCAATCGGCAACGGCATATCTTCATATGCCCGGTCCGCGAAATGCCCCCGAACGAAAGGACCGCGGTCGATCTTTTCCATTGCCTCCAGCACCCGCTTGTCCGTCACTCCTTTGCTGCGAAGGGCAAAGAGGAACTGCATCTTGCGTTCGGCTTCGCTGGTCATCGATGCGCCCTGTGTTTCGCGACCTTCATTCCAGACGCTCTTTTAGGGAGGCCAAAATCTCATGCGCCGTCAGATCGCAGCGCATCGGGGTGATCGAGACATAGCCATCGAGATTGGCAGTGACATCGGTTCCGGGACCCGTGGGAATGTGCTGTGCTCCGCCTTTGATCCAGAGGAACTTGCGTCCCGAAGGGGACAGATGCGGCTCAACGCCAAAGAACGTGTCGGTCCGGTATCCTTGCGATACGACGCGGCGCCCCTGCACCGAACGGGCAGATACAGGGGGGAAATTCACGTTGTAAAAGAGGCGGTAGTCTGCTTCATCCCAGATACCGTTTTCGAGGATGGCCCGCACGGTCTCGACTCCGGTTGCGGCAGCGGCCTCGAACGGATCATTCAAAGCATGATTGCCCGGTCCCATGAATTGCGAAAGCGCAATTGCCGGCAATCCCTGCAACGCGGCTTCCATCGCTCCGCCGATTGTGCCCGAATAGAGAGTGTTCTCTGCCGCATTGTTCCCGCGGTTCACGCCCGAAAGCACGAGGTCGGGCCGATTGTGCATTACATCGTAAAGCCCGGCGAGAACGCAATCGGCCGGAGAACCTTCCGCAGCATAACGCCGTGGGCCAAGCTCGGCGATCATCATCGGATGTGTATAGCTGATGCAATGCCCGACGCCGGATTGTTCAAAAGCCGGGGCAACGG
Source organism: Paracoccaceae bacterium (assembly GCA_024642725.1). Lineage (GTDB taxonomy): Bacteria > Pseudomonadota > Alphaproteobacteria > Rhodobacterales > Rhodobacteraceae > JAHEAO01. The sequence goes on from JAHEAO010000008.1 coordinate 37,174, forward strand.
TCCAGACCTCGCCTGTGGGTCCGGCGATTTCCTCGGCGATCGCATGAAGCACTTTGAGCCCCGGTGCGTTGATCCCGTCATCATTGGTTATGAGTATGCGCATTCATTCGCCCGCCCGTTTTTCTTGTGCATAGAGGACGCAGTGCGAAGCGGCAAGCCAACCATTGCTTTGCAGGCTGGCCTGTCGTCAGGAAATCTTGGCCAAGAGGCGCGCGGCCTCATCGCTTGGGGATGCCAGCCCACTGCGGTCCTCGCCTGGAAAGAAGCGGGCCCGAGTCGCCGTCGGCATCGGGGAGGGCGTCAGGATATGAACCTGAACACCGTTCGCGGCAGCCTCGGCTTGCCAGCTTTGGGCGACTGCAATCTGTGCCGCCTTCGTTGCACCGTAGGCCCCGAAGAACTTTTGACCGCCGCGCGGGTCATCCAAGAAGATCGCCCTCCCGGCAGGAGCCAGCGCCAGCAAAGGCTCTATCATTGGTATGAGTTTCCCTGTCGCTGTGACATTCGTGGACACTGATTTATCCCAATCCTTGGCGTCCATATGCGCGGCCGGCGAAAGCGGCGCGGCGTGGATGGCAGTGTGAACCCAAGTGTCCACATGGCCCCAACGGTCAAATATCGAGCGGCAGAGTTGTGCCATGGCATCGCTGACGTTGACATCCATCGGTGCGAGCGTGGCCTTACCACCAGAAGCTTGAATACGGTCGTCAAGTTCCTCGAGCGCACCCGTTGTTCGTGCCACGGCCACAACGTGGTGGTCCCGCGCCAAGGCTTCCGCAAAGGCCGCACCAAGGCCACGAGAGGCACCTGTGACAAGTGCTATCTTATCGGGCATTATCCACCTTCATCTGTTCAACGCCTCCCAAAGAAAAGCCGGTCTGGTGCTGCAAGGTTGTATCGCAATTGATCCGGGTTTGACCTTACAGGACCCCGTGGTCAAGGGTTTCCGAATTCCCGGATTTCTAAGCGGAAACCATTGCCCCAATTCGATACCCCGAGCCGCAGCGGATTGGTCACTCGGCCGCAGTCTTCATCGCGAAACCCTTTTCGATCATATCCGCTGGGGTCACCGGGTATTCACCTGAGAAGCATGCGTCACAGTACTGCGGACATTTCGCATCTCGGCCCTTCGACTCGCCAACGGCTCTGTAAAGACCGTCCAGAGAGATGAATTTCAAGCTGTCGACGCCGATATGATCCCGCATTTCCTCCTCGCTCATATGGCTGGCGAGAAGTTTTTCACGTTCCGGCGTGTCGACTCCGTAGAAGCATGGCCAAGCCGTTGGTGGACTGGCGATGCGAAAATGAACTTCGGCCGCGCCTGCATCTAGGATCATGTCCTTGATCTTCATGCTGGTCGTGCCTCGCACGACTGAGTCGTCGACAAGGATAACCCGCTTGCCCTTGATTAGCGCGCGATTGACGTTGAGCTTCAGTCGAACGCCCATGTTTCGGATCTGTTCGGTAGGTTCAATAAATGTCCGGCCCATATATTGGTTGCGGATAATACCCATCGCGTAAGGAATGCCGCTTTCCTGACTATAGCCAATCGCTGCCGGCGTGCCGCTGTCGGGGACCGGGCAGACTAAATCCGCGTCTACCGCAGCCTCGCGAGCGAGTTCGACGCCGATCTGGCGGCGCGTTTCATAGACCGAGCGCCCGCCGAGAATGGAATCCGGGCGTGAGAAATAGACATGCTCGAATATGCAGAAACGCGGCTTGGCTCGTTCGAAAGGATGAAAACTCTGCACCCCTTCGGCGGCGGATATAACCACCATCTCGCCCGGCTCAATCTCACGGATGAATTCGGCTCCGATGATATCCAGCGCACAGGTTTCCGATGACAATACCCAGCCATCGCCAAGCTGTCCCAATACCAGCGGGCGTACGCCCAACGGGTCCCTTACGCCGATCAGCTTGGTCCTGGTCATGGCGACGACCGAGAAGGCACCCTCGACTCGTCGCAGCGCGTCTTTCATGCGCTCCGGAATATTTCGCTGAAGTGAACGCGCCATCAGATGGATAATGCATTCGCTGTCTGAATGGCTCTGGAATATCGACCCGCGTTCGATCAGTTCTTTCCGCAGGGCTTCGGCATTGGTTATGTTTCCGTTATGGGCAATCGCTGCCCCACCCATCGCGAACTCACCGAAGAAAGGTTGAACATCGCGGATTTGAGTATTGCCCTTGGACCCGGCGGTTGAGTACCGGACATGGCCGATTGCCAACGAGCCCGGCAGTGTTTCCATCAGGCTGGCCTTGGTGAAATTGTCGCGTACATATCCAAAACGGCGGGCCGACGAGAAACCTGCATCCGGCGCGTAGCTGACAATTCCACCGGCTTCCTGACCCCGGTGCTGCAGTGCATGCAGGCCGAGCGCAACGAAATTGGCGGCATCTTTTGCGCCGATAACGCCGTAAACGCCGCATTCTTCCTTCAGTTTGTCATCGTCAAAAGCATGGGCGGGGGGCAACTCTCGCATCGTAATGGCGGGGCTCCGAATCCGGTAATATGGCAGATGATCTTCATTTAGTGCCTAAGCGCCCGAGTGTCACGCAAGGATCACAATTCTTCTTGGATGAAAATGATCTCGGGACCGGTGCCGGAGGGCCTTTATCGTTCATGAAGGATAGGAGACACAACGCCGATTTCCCGGTATCGGCTTGAAAACTCGCAGCTTGGGGCTTTCCGGCAAATCTGCTAGTCGTCGAGAAAATCAAATGGAACCAAAGAAACGATGCCACATATCACGATCCTGAACGGTCCGAATCTCAATCTACTTGGGCAGAGGCAACCCGAAATCTACGGCCACGATACGTTGGATGATGTCGCCAAACGCTGTGATTCCCTCGCAACGACATTTGGGCTGACATCTGATCTGCGGCAGTCGAACCACGAGGGCCAGATCATCGACTGGATCCACGATGCGCGCCAGAACGCGGCCGGTATCATCATAAACCCGGGTGCTTTGACCCACACATCCATTGCCATACTGGACGCGCTGAATGCTTTCGTCGGGCCAGTGCTGGAGGTCCATATCTCCAACATTCACAAGCGTGAGTCCTTCCGGCACCATTCCTATGTTTCGATGCGCGCCGACGGCGTCATCGCCGGTTTCGGAGTAGAAGGATATGAACTGGCCATGCGCCGCATGGGTGCTCTGCTGGCCAAATAGTCTTGGGACCTGCGTCAGCTCAGTTGGCGGCCGGTGCGGCTTCAGCCGGTGCCGTTTCGGCAGGGGTACTTTCTGCGGGGGCTGTCCCGTTTTCCAATGGCGCAGCTTCGACCGGGGCGGTTGCAGCACCTTCCGGCGCACCGCAATTGCCGACCAGTTCCTCATAGCGGGCGACGATCCAGGCGGGGGCATCTTCAGGAATGGAATCGTTCAGACTGTCCTGCATCCGGGCAAAGATCTTTGCAGTCCGGCTGTCGTCAACCATCGGCATCGTGCCGCCCGAAATCGCCCGGTCGTAGACAACAAGCGCCACTGCAACAAGCAGAAGACCGCGGAAGACTCCGAACAGGAATCCAAGTCCTTGATCGAGCCCGCCGAGCGCCGATCGCTGCACGGCAGACGAAAAGAGTGGGGCAAAGATCGAAACGATAACAAGAGACAGCGCGAAAACCGCTGCGAACGCGGCTATGATTGCCAATTCACAGCTATCGCCCAGGAAATCTCCGACCATCGGAATTTCGCGGATTAGCGGTTCGGCTTTGGGCGCAAAGATGTAAGCGAGTACGGCTGCAGCGACCCATCCGACGATGGCCATCACCTCTCGGACAAAGCCGCGAGAGTAGGCCAAAATGGCCGACACGACGATGACCAGGGCCACCACGCCGTCGATGATTGTGAAACCTTCCATGCTCAGCTCTCCTCGCGCGTGTTATCCCGCGCCGAATATCTCGCCCACGAAACTCGTCAGATCCGGCATCTGCCTTATGCCCTGACCGTCATCCGAGCCCAATTTGCTTCTGGTTGGTGCGATAGCCTGCGAAAAGCCCAATTTTCGGGCTTCTTTCAGGCGATTTTCTGTTTGCCCAACCGGACGCAAGGCCCCTGATAGACTGATTTCTCCGAAAACCACAGTGTCAGAGGGGATCGCGGCATCTTCTCTGGCGGAAAGTAGCGCAGCCGCAACAGCCAGATCCGCCGCCGGTTCGCTTACTTTGAGGCCCCCGGCGACGTTCAGATAGACGTCAAGCCCGGTAAAAGGGATGCCGCAGCGGCTTTCCAGTACCGCTAGGATCATTGCGAGCCGACCCCCATCCCATCCAACGACAGTCCGGCGCGGCTGACTATGTGGGGTCGGGGCGACAAGCGCTTGAAATTCGACCAGAACCGGGCGCGTCCCTTCAATCCCGGCGAAGACGACGGATCCCGGGGCCGGGGCGTCGCGTTCCGACAGGAACAGCGCAGAGGGATTCGCGACCTCCGCCAGCCCTTCGCCTGTCATCTCAAAAACTCCGATTTCATCGGCGGGACCAAACCGGTTCTTGACAGCGCGCAGGATACGAAACTGATGACCGCGTTCGCCTTCAAAATACAGGACCGTGTCGACCATATGCTCGATCACACGGGGCCCGGCGATCTGGCCTTCCTTGGTGACATGACCGACCAGCACGACGGACATGTCTTTGCGTTTGGCGAAATTGGTTAACTCATGCGCCGCAGCGCGCACCTGGCTTACAGAGCCGGGGGCGCTTTCGACGTTGTCCGCCCACATCGTCTGGATCGAATCTATGATTGCAAGGTCAGGTTTCTCGGCCTCAAGCGTCGTCAAAATGTCCCGAAGATTGGTTTCGGCGGCCAGTTTAACGCTGGCGTCAGACAAGCCCAGTCGCTGGGCGCGCATCCTGACCTGCGCCGTGGCTTCCTCGCCGGAAACGTAGATGACCTTGAGACCCGAGCGGGCAAAACTTGCCGCCGCCTGTAGCAGGAGCGTGGATTTCCCAATCCCCGGGTCGCCGCCGACCAGTATCGCGGAGGCTCGTACCAGTCCGCCCCCAAGAACCCGATCCAGTTCTTCAATCCCTGAACCGGTTCGTGGCGGCGGTGTCTCTTCAGTTCGCAGGTCAGTCAGTATCATCCGACTGCCGCGCTTTCCGCCAAGCGACTTTTTTGCAGGTCCAGCCGAGATAGGCACGTCTTCGACGATAGAGTTCCACTCGCCACAGGCGTCGCAGCGCCCGGACCACTTGGAGTGAACCGCGCCGCAGGCTGTGCAAGAGAAAGACTGTACCTTTGCCATAGCTACGCTGTAGCGAAAGCCGTTAGTGCCGCCAACCGGGACTTTACGGAATCTAGCCTTTTCGCGCAGTCATTATCGATATGGCCAAAGATGCCAGGATGCAGAAGCTGAACAGGTAAAGCCCCCAGGCGGTTTCGATACGGGCCATCCCGACCCCCTTCACGATGACAATGTAGAGCGCGATCAGGAAAACATCCGCCATCGCCAACTTGCCCAGCACATGCAGCGCTGGGAGAATGCGGGGGCTGGCCAGCCGATATTGGACCAGCGCCAAACCGATCGTCTTCAGATAAGGCGCGAATAGCGCGAAAACAGTCACGATAAGCGCCAAGAAGACGTCAGTCTGCCACAGAGACTGAAGGCCTGAGACAACGGAGATTTCCGAGAGCCCGAAAAGCGGCAGGAGACCGGCGCGCATTAATGGGGCAAACCACGCGACCGGGAACAGGACCAGCAGTGCAAGATTGGCATAACGAAGCATCATTGCCGAGGCTTAGCGTAGCAGCACCGCGCCACCAAGACGGAAATCAGATTGCACGGCTCTGTTTTAGCCTTCGTTTGTGGCGCAAGGTCGATTTCATCGCGATCCGGCCAAAAAAGCTGAACCATGATACCATCAGTGCCAGCAGCAGAAACGCATCGGGCCGCAGGTCTGCGATCATGATTTCATCCAGCCTGACAAGAACGAAAATCAGGTTGAAAACCAATGCCACGATTCCGGACACCGTCGCCGATGCCAAGATTGAAGACCGAGTCGACCATCCAAGGCGCTTCTGTTGACGCAAGACGGTCACAACAAGAAGGATTGGCGGCAAGAGAAGGGCGAGAAATGTCAGAACGACAAAGATGGGCAGCAGCGGTTGCATCATACATCCTCCGTCAGCCCCGCAAATAGATTAGTAGATTTCGGCAACAATGTCAAAGTTTTGGTACGGATTGTTGCCGGCCAGAATCCGTTCAGTTTGATGCCGTGTCCGACTTTGCGGGCTACCTGACGCTTTCGATCGGGCCCTCGGCCCGTCCATGGATGAATTGGTCAAGGTAGGGGTCACCACTATTGTCCATTTCGCCGACGGGTCCGGTCCACTGGATCATGCCGTCGTGCAACATTGCGACCTTGTCGGCGATTGCGCGAACGCTTGTCATGTCATGGGTAATGGTCATGGCCGTCGCGCCCATTTCGGTGACGATCTCACGTATCAGTTCGTTGATTACGCCGGCCATGATCGGGTCCAAACCCGTTGTGGGTTCGTCGAAAAAGATGATCTCCGGCTCGGCAGCGATGGCGCGGGCAAGGCCGACGCGCTTCTGCATGCCGCCTGAAAGTTCGGCCGGATATAGGTCCGCGACTTCCGGACTCAAGCCGACGCGCCGCAACTTGTCGATAGCGATTTCGCGCGCTTCGGCCTTTGGGCGCTTCAGCGACCCGCGCAGCAGGCGGAATGACACGTTTTGCCAGACGCTCAGGGAGTCAAAAAGGGCCCCGCCCTGAAAGAGCATTCCGAACCGCGCCAGGAACGCGTCTCTTTCGGCCTTGGCGACATCCTCTCCGTCCAAGAGGATGACACCAGAACTGGGCGGAACAAGGCCAAGGATGCACTTGATAAGAACGGATTTTCCGGTTCCGGATCCGCCGATGACGACCATGCTTTCGCCTTTGGGGATCGTCAAGTTGACGCCCTGCAGAACCTTCTTGTCCCCGAAGGATTTATGAAGGTCGCGCAGTTCTATCATGTGGAGAAGAACAACGAGGTTAGGACGAAGTTCGCGGCCAAGATCAGAACGGCGGCCGCTTCGACGGATGATTTGGTCGCTCTGCCCACGCCCTGTGCGCCGCGCCCTGCCTGCATGCCGTAGTAACAGCCCATCAGCGCCGCGATAAAACCGAAAACCGCCCCCTTGGCGAGGCTCGACCAGACATCCGGCGCCTCAAGGAAGTCGATCGTGTTCTTCATATATGTCGTCGGATTGAACCCCAGTTGCTTGGTTCCCACAAGAAACCCGCCCATGACGCCAATGATGTCGCCGAGGCCCACGAGAAGAGGCACGACGATCAGAGCGGCGAGAACCCTTGGCACCGTCAGGTACTTCATCGGGTGGGTTGAGAGGGTCACCAGAGCATCGATCTGCTCTGTCACCTTCATGGTCGCGATTTCCGCCGCGATTGAAGAGGTGACGCGCGCGGCGATCATCAGACCGACCAGCACCGGACCGAGTTCGCGGACCATACCGATGGCAACAATCTGGGGGACGACAGCCTCGGCACTGAAGCGGGACCCACCGGCGTAGATCTGCAGCGCCAGTGCGCCGCCGGTGAAGATGGCCGTCAGGCCCACAACGGGAAGGCTGAAATACCCTATGGAAATAACAGATTGCACGAACTCTTTGAAGTAAAACGGCGGCCGCGCAATGTGACTTATGGCTTCAGCTGCGTAGATTGCCACGCGTCCGATTGCCGCCAGAAATGCAAGGACCGGAGCGCCGATCCGGGCAAGAAAAGTCGCCGCCAAGTTCATGCGGCACCACCGGCGTAGCGGCGCACGTAGCGTTGACCCAGCGAAGTCAGTACTTCGTACCCAATCGTTCCCGCATGGGCCGCCACGTCATCGACACTCTGCACCGAGCAGATCAGATCAAGCGAAACCGGTGTCTCGGAAAGGTCGGTTATGTCTACCGTAAGCGCATCCATCGAGACCCTGCCGACAACCGGGCAGGATTCCATATCTGAAAAGAGTTCCAACTTCCCGCCCAGTGCCCTGAAGATGCCGTCCGCATAACCGGCCGACACCGTGGCAACCCGCGATGGGCGTGCCGCCACCCAGCCGCCCGCATAGCCGACCGCTTCACCCGGCGCGACCTGACGAATCTGAACGACGGAAAGCGACAATCGAACAACCTGCTCTGCGCCCTCGAAAGGCAATCCGCCGTACAGTCCAATACCCGGGCGCGTCAGGTCAAAATGGTAGTCTGGACCCAGAAGGATTCCGCCGGTCGCGGCGAGCGATCGCGGCACATTCAACCCATCTGTCATGTCGCGGAAGACGTTGAGCTGGGCCGCATTCATCGGATTCTCTGGCTCGTCCGCGCAGGCAAGATGCGAAATCAGGAGTTTCGGCCCGGCCTGCATCACCAGATCTCGCAGGGTCATCCATTCACCGGGTTCCAGTCCAAGGCGGTTCATGCCGGTGTCAAGCTGGACGCCGAACGGATGGCCGGGCAGGGCCTCGAAGTGCCGGGTCAATTGCTCGACCGAATTTAACATCGGCACAAGCTGGGTGTCCTGGATCATCTCGGTGTCACCGGACATGTGTCCGGTGAAGACGCCGATCTCCGGCGCCGGTCCCACAGCGGCACGAAGTGCGGCACCTTCCTCGGAATTAGCGACGAAGAAACGTCGCGCTCCTGCCCGCATAAGCGCGCGCGCAACCCGTGCCGCGCCAAGCCCGTAGCCATCAGCCTTAACCACTGCAGCGGTTTCGACATCCGCACCGGTCACGGCGTCCAGCGCCCGCCAGTTGCGGACCAGTGCGTTGAGATCAATTGTCAGGGTTCCAGTCGACATGGCGCAGTTTCTGACGGACCCCCGCGGTGTGTTCAAGAGAAAACGAAATTCAATGTCGTGGGCGAGATATCAGCAAAGCCACGTCGAGAACGGCCCGGGCCATCGAGATGCCGCGCGGGAATGTGAGGTAGCGTGGAGCCCACTCCGGCCCGAACTTTTCCTTGAAGGCGCGCAGTCCCTCGAAGCCGTAGAAATCGTCACCATGCCTGTAGACATAATTCCCCATTCGACTCCAGAGCGGCGCAAGCGGGTGGTTCGCCAGACCAGAGAGCGGGGCCCCACCCAAATTGAACCAGCGAAAGCCATTCGCCTGTGCATGCAAGATTATCTCGGTCATGAATGCTTCCATGAGGACCGGACTCTGACCGGTGACATAGCGCATTAGGTCGGGTGAAAGCTCTTGGTTTCCACCGTTCCAAAGGTTGGCGAATGCGACGATGCGGTCCTGGTGGCGCATGACCGCGATATCGAATTCGGCCAAATAGTCGATGTCGAAACGGCCCAGAGAAAAGCTCTTTTCGCGGCCCGTCCGGCTGGCAAGCCACTGATCCGATATGGATTTCAACTCTCCCATATGCGGCAGGAGGCCGCCCTTCGGCAGGATGTCGAAGATTAGGCCCTCGCGCGCCGCACGCGTGCGGGCGTAGCGCAGGGATTTTCTGGCGCTGCCGTCCAGGCTGAAGGTATGAAGATCGACACGGGCCATTTCACCGAACTTCACGATCGTATGCCCAAGGTCGAGCAAATGAAGAACCGCATTTGGCCCGACGCCATAAAAGACCGGCCTGACGCCGTAGCGGTCTGCGAGTTCAAGATATTCCCAGATTAGACCGGCGCTTGCGTCATTTGCCCCGATCGGCCCACCGAGCGAAACGAAGCTTCGACCGGCGACGGCATACATGATGAAGGCATCCTTGCTTGGCGATATCAGGAAGTCCTTGTCGCCAAGCAGTGCGACCTGCGCTTGGCTTTCAGGCCATTCTGCCAAGACATTGCGGACCTCCTCCGGAATCGAGTGGCCCGTCAACCTGGATTTCGGGCGAACCCGGTTGAGCAGGCTATCGAGCGCTATCGCCGATGTCATGACCGCAAGTGCCAGGCTGACCCGCAAGAATCGGGAAGCATCGCCGGACCAACTGAACGACCACCAGAGTTCGCCGCGGTAGCCAGTGTTTTTGAAGGCCATGAACCCGATGAAGATCACAGCCGCGACTGTCAGTGCGACAACCGCCAGCCAAGTTGGCCCCGGGCGAAAGCTTCGCCAGTCGCCATGACGATAGAAGGCCCCCCGAGACAGATACAGAAGCGAAGCGACTCCGATCAAAAGGAGCGCCTCTTCCCATTGAAATCCCTTGAAAAGAGAGAATACGGAGCCAGACAGCAAAAGCGCGATTGACGCCGTCCAGCTTGCTGTCATCCGCAGCGCAAGACCGCGAGCCAAGATGATCAGTGCAAGACCTACAAGACTGCTGAAGAGGTGAGAGGATTCTGCAAAAGGCAGGGGAACGACGTCGCGGACCAAATCGATCCGGGCAAAGTCGACCGGTCCGGCCCCGGACAACAGCAGCGCAATTCCACCCGCAAAGACAAGAGCGGCAAGAAACAGATGGGCAATCCGTTCGACGGCTAGGACCAGATCGACAAATGGCTCGGCCCAATCCGGCAGTCTGGATGCAAGATCCGGTCGCGGCCGCTCTGACTGCGGGTTACTCAAAACCCCCGCCGCTTGTCTGTTGCCAAGGTTTCACAAGGTTTCCGAAGCGCGTGAAGCGGCCTTCGAACGAAAGTTCGACGTTCCCGATCGGACCATGGCGTTGCTTGCCGATGATGACTTCGGCGCGACCGTGCAGAGCCTCCATTTCGGCTTGCCATGCGGCCATTTTGTCTAGCTCGTGGTCACCCGGTTTCTCGCGTTCCTTGTAATACTCCTCGCGGAACACGAACATGACGACGTCGGCGTCCTGCTCGATTGAGCCCGATTCACGCAGGTCCGACAGCTGTGGCCGCTTGTCTTCACGGCTTTCAACCTGACGGCTGAGCTGGGACAAAGCGATGACGGGAATATCCAGTTCCTTGGCAATGGCCTTCAGGCCCTGAGTGATCTCTGAAACCTCGTTCACGCGGCTGTCCTTTGCAGTCGCAGGCCGCACCAGCTGTAGGTAATCGATGATCAAGACGTCCAGCCCATGCGTCCGTTTCAGCCGCCGTGCGCGTGCGGCGAGCTGGCTGATCGGCAGGGCAGGGGTGTCGTCAATGAACAGTGGGCAGGCTTCCAAGGACTTCGCCGCGTCCACAAATCGCCGGAACTCGGTTTCGGTCATGTCGCCGCGACGTATTTGTTCACTTGGGACTTCAGAGGCTTCCGAAAGGATTCGTGCTGCAAGTTGTTCGGCGCTCATTTCGAGGCTGAAGAACCCAACGA
>JAHEAO010000008.1:48507-73558 GCA_024642725.1 Paracoccaceae bacterium
CGGAACTCGGTTTCGGTCATGTCGCCGCGACGTATTTGTTCACTTGGGACTTCAGAGGCTTCCGAAAGGATTCGTGCTGCAAGTTGTTCGGCGCTCATTTCGAGGCTGAAGAACCCAACGACACCCCCGTTGACGGCTCCCTCGGAACCGTCCTGCAATTTGCCGTGCTTGTATGCCTTGGCGATATTGAAGGCGATATTGGTCGCCAGCGAGGTCTTTCCCATTGAAGGCCGCCCGGCAAGAATCAAAAGGTCGGATCGATGGAGTCCGCCCAGCTTCTTGTCCATGTCTACCAGACCCGTCGAGATGCCTGACAATCCACCATCGCGTTGATAGGCCGCATTGGCGACATTGACGGCGTCGGTGACGGCACGGAGGAACGACTGAAAGCCGGTTTCCGATTGGCCCTGTTCCCCGAGCTTGTAGAGTGCCTGTTCGGCTTCGATGATCTGTTCGCGCGGCTCGCTAGAAACTTCGACCCTTCCGGCCTTGTCGGTGATGACCCGGCCAAGCGCCATGAGTTCTCGGCGGATAGCGAAATCGTATATCATCTGAGCGTAGTCACGCGCCGCAAAAGAAGAAATCGCGGCCCCGGCAAGACGGGCAAGATAGGCAGGCCCACCTAACTCCTTGAGGCCCTCGTCATCCTCCAGAAAGGCCTTGAGCGTGACCGGAGAGGCAAGCGCGTTCTTCGAGATTCGAGCCTGCGCCACTTCGTAGACCCGTGCATGCACCGGTTCATAAAAATGCTGCGGTCCTATGATCGACGCGATCCTGTCGTATACGTCGTTGTTCGTCAGGATCGCGCCAAGAAGTTGCTGCTCTGCCTCGATGCTGTGGGGTGCTGCGCCATTGTCTTCTGCTGCTGTCTGCTCGGCGCGTATCGCCCTTATCTCGGTCATTTTCTGCCCCGTCCTGTCCCCGGTCACGGTCTTAGTCGCCGGTCGCGGTGCTGGTCAAAATGTATGTTTTTGTGGATAAGCTGTGGGGATTATCCAGCGCGCCATATCTGTCACATCTTGCGGCGCGAAACGGAGGTTCGTCAACATCTAGAGAAGGCGTTTCAGCCAAGGCCCGCTGCAGGCTGGAAACTTTCCTGATCGATCGGACTGGTTCGGCCACGCGATGCCGCAATCGGAACCGAATCGTTAGCGCTAAGAATTCGCAGCCCGCCAGCCGTGGGGATCGGTCAGGAATGCCTCGACCCCGGCAAGCGTCGCGTCGTCGAACACACCCTGTTCGCGGGCCTCCGCCAAGACGTCCCACCAGGTGCAAAGATGATGCAGAGTGATGCCGTGATCGCCGAGGGTCTTCTCCGTTTGGGGGAAAATTCCGTAGTAGAAGATCACCGCCGTGTGAGCACAGGTCGCTCCAGTCTCTCGTATTGCATCGACGAAAGACAGCTTTGATCCGCCATCGGTGGTCAAATCCTCGACCAGCAAAACACGCTGGCCCTCACTCATTGCCCCTTCGATCCGAGCGTTGCGGCCGTAGCCCTTCGGCTTCTTGCGCACATAGGTCATCGGCAGGGCCATTCGCTCAGCGACGAGGGCGGCAAATGGAATACCTGCGGTTTCTCCACCAGCGATATTCTCAAAGGCCTCAAACCCGGCGTTGCGCATGACCGTCACTGTCAGAAAATCCATCAGCGTCGAGCGGATTCGCGGAAAAGAGATCAATTTTCGGCAGTCGATATAGGTTGGGGCCTTCAGCCCGGAGGCGAACGTGAAAGGCTCGGCGGCATTGAAGTGAACCGCTTTGATTTCCAGAAGCATCCGGGCGGTCAGGCGCGCCATTTCCTTGGGATCGGGATAGCTGGTGGGGATCATGTCTGGTGGCCCTTTATGTTCTCAAGGTAGAGGTTGGCATCAGTATACCACCCGCCAATGAAGCGGAAATCCGGGGTCAAAGACTGTAACGGGCCCGTCCGCAGTATCTATCTTTGTCGGGTAGCTAACCTGGTCGCCCTTTTCGAGCGTGACCGTAGTTTCGTTCAATGGCAGGCCGTAGAAGGCCGGGCCGTGAAGTGATACGAAGCCTTCCAACTTGTCCAGCGCGCCATCCTGCTCGAAGATTTCCGCCAGAACAGACAGCGTATTTGTCGCAGTGAAACAACCCGCGCAACCACAAGCATTTTCCTTAAGCGGGTCGATATGAGGGGCCGAGTCGGTGCCAAGGAAAAATCGCGAATTGCCAGAGGTGGCAGCCGCGCGCAGGGCCAGCCTGTGAGATTCGCGCTTGGCGACGGGCAGGCAGTAATAATGCGGATGGATGCCACCGACCAATATGTGGTTGCGGTTGATCACCAGGTGATGCGTGGTAATCGTTGCGGCCAGCCCGTCGGACGCCCCAGCGACATAGTCGACGCCATCCTTGGTTGTAATGTGTTCCATGACAACCCGCAGGCCCGGCGTAGCGCGCCGTACGGGGTCGAGGACCCTGTCGATGAACACGGCCTCGCGGTCAAAGATGTCGACGGACGGATCAGTGACCTCGCCGTGGACACATAAAGTAAGGCCGATCTCGGCCATCCTTTCCAGAACCGGACGCACCTTGTCGAAATCGCGAACCCCGGATGCGGAATTCGTTGTTGCGCCCGCCGGATAAAGTTTGACCGCGCGGATCAGACCAGAGGCGTGGGCGGCGGCGACATCAGCCGGATCCGTGTCCTCTGTCAGATACAGCGTCATCAGGGGTTCGAACGCCGCGCCTTCGGGCAGTGCCTTGAGAATTCGATCCCGGTAGGCCCAGGCGTCGCTGCCTGTCACGACTGGCGGCACCAAGTTCGGCATGATGATTGCTCGCGCAAAGTGCCGGGCGGTTTCGGGCAGAACGGCGCGCAGCATCGCACCATCGCGCAGATGCAGGTGCCAGTCGTCGGGGCGGCGGATCGCAAGCGTTTTTGTCATGGGCATGCGCCTACACCGATCGGGCCATCTGTTCCAGTGGCCAATTCGCGCCGCGGGCTCTCCGGGACATGCTACTGGCGGTCTGAATCACGCAGGAAGAAGGGCGCGGGCCGGTGGCAGTGTCCGACCTTCATCGGCAAGATCGTGCTCGGCGCGGCTGAGTTGTCGGCGGAAACGCGGCGTGTTCATTCGTCCAAGCACGCTGCGGCACATGATACCGGTCAGCAGCGGACGTTCTTCCTCTTCGATAACCGTCAGGAACTGGCGCAGATATGGCAGGTAATTGCGACGTTCACGGAACAAGCGGTGAAAATCCATTGCCGTCAACCTGTCTTCCATTGCCGCCCCGACCAGCGGTTTCAGAATTTGCATTCGCCGCAGGAATGGCTCGATTTCCCCGTCAAGATGCCTGCAGCGCAGCTTCGTGACATTGCCGCGTGTGAAAAGGGCAGCATGCATTGCGTCTTCGGCGACTTCGGGATCATAGAGCACGAAAGCGCGGGCGGCGGCATCCAGCATGTCCGGGGCATAGCCATAGCGATCAGTGAAACTGGTTCGCCGCATCCGTTCAAATCGGGGATCCCATTCCGTTACCCGCGGGTCCAGCGTCGCTTGCGGTTGCACAGCGATCACCGTGGCCCCCGGGGAGGCGACAGAATAACTTGCCGCGCCGTAGCCGCACGACCCCGATCCGTAGAACACAACTTGATCGTATTCGTCGAAGAAACCGTCATCGACGAGCCGGTCGAAGAACATATAGACCGCGCGGTGTCGGAACCACGTATCGCGGTGTGACAGGAGGCAGAGTTGTGACCAGCCATGATCCTCTGCCATCTCCCAGCCAAGTGGGACATCATTGTTCGACCGGCTTCGGGCGGTTTCGATGGTTTCGAAGGTCACAAGCAACTTGTGCGAGCGATCAACGAAGAGCGCAGAGTGATCTGGTCCGAGCGGTTCAAAAAAGCCAAGCTCTTCCGCCACGTCTTCGATCCGCTCCAACCAATCCTCATCGGACAGATTGTTCGCCGGATCGATCAGCTCGCTCAGCGGAACGTCAGACATTCTAGACTTGGCCCCTAACACCCTTCCCCCATTTTCACGGGGTCTGTAATGTTTACCCGCCCGAAATGGCGCGGCGCAATGGTTTGCCGGGGTTGAACAGGTTTGATTTATGCTATTGTTTCCACCCTCGGGTTAGTCCGGGCTGGCAGAACCGCTTTGTGCGAATTTGTACAAGAGCTCCACACCTTTGGCGGGTATTGGCCGGGCGCTTGGCGTCATCAAGAGGCGCCCAAAGAGCCCCCTGTTGGCCTCTTCCTGCATCAGCACGGCGAATCGGTCGTGGCGCCATCGCACGGCATTCTGATGCAGTTCGTGAAGTCGCGCATCAGCCATGAGCCGGGTAAATTCAGCCTGCCGTTGGGACGATAGGGCGTCAATTGAACGGTCTTGTTCGACGCACCAATTGCGCTCGGTCCAATAGGACATGCCTGTGTCGCTGTCGCTTCGATTCACCCGGCCCCGGTCACGCTTGACGATGTAGCTCTCCATGGACCCGAGCGGGTAGTGGTTGAGCTGCGCCAAGGCGTAGTTGTCCCTTCCAAATGGGGAAAAGACCCGTTGGTCATGGAAAGCTTGGGTGACATCACGCCCAGCGCCGTCAAACCAGCGCGCAGATGCCAGGCGGCCGGGATCCGGACTCCGCGGGCGATGCACGCCCAGTTTCCGGTAGGTCCCGTCGTTGCGAAAGAGGGTCTTGACCATGGCTGCGCGCCACGGCCAATGCAGAACCTTTGGTGCGGCCATCGTGAACTGCGCGGTAATCGGCAGATCTTCATATCGGACAACGCCATCGTTGCCGAATAGCCTCCAGGTCAGCGGGATCGCTGTAGCGTCGGGCAGGGCCGAAAGAAGCGAAGGCAGTCTGCTGTCGCCGACATGAATATTGACGAACTCGTCAATGTCGAACGCCATGATCCAGTCAGATGCCTGGACCAGAGAGTGTTTGTCGGCTTTCTTGAGTGCGGCGAACTGAACCCCACCATCATGCGGGCCGGGATTTGGCACATGGGTCAGTAGCCCCATCTCCGCCAGCCGATCCAGCATAACGTCCGTGCCGTCCCCGCAGTCATTCGAAAACACCAGAAAATCGGTGAACCCGACAGCCCGGTGATGTGCCAACCATTCAAGAAGAAACGCGGCCTCGTTGCGGACGGTTAGGACGGCGAGGAAGCGCACGCCTAAAAGAAAGCCTGCAACCCGGTCTGCGCGCGGCCAAGTATCAGCGCGTGCACGTCGTGAGTTCCTTCATAGGTATTCACCGTTTCGAGGTTGACCATGTGGCGCATAACCTGGAACTCCTCGGAAATGCCGTTGCCGCCATGCATGTCCCGCGCCATCCGCGCCACATCCAGCGCCTTGCCGCAATTGTTGCGTTTCATCAGGCTGATCATTTCCGGCGCGGCCCGACCTTCTTCCATCAGCCGCCCGACTCGAAGCGATCCCTGGAGACCCAGCGTAATCTCCGTTTGCATATCGGCCAGCTTCTTCTGGAAAAGCTGCGTCTGCGCGATTGGGCGATCGAACTGCTTGCGGTCGAGGCCATACTGCCGCGCCGCATGCCAGCAGAACTCAGCGGCTCCCAGAACGCCCCAACTGATGCCATAACGCGCACGGTTAAGGCAACCGAACGGACCCTTCAGCCCTTCTACATTGGGCAGCAGGGCATCCTCGCCCACTTCGACGCCATCCATGACAATCTCGCCGGTCACAGAGGCGCGCAGCGACAGCTTGCCGGCAATCTTCGGTGCGGACAGGCCCTTCATGCCCTTTTCCAGAATGAAGCCCCGGATCTTGCCGCCATGGGGTTCGGACTTGGCCCAGACAACGAATACGTCAGCGATCGGGGCGTTTGAAATCCACATCTTTGTCCCGGTCAGCTTGTAACCGGTCGCCGTTTTTTCGGCGCGGGTCTTCATCCCGCCTGGGTCGCTTCCCGCATCGGGCTCGGTCAGGCCAAAACAGCCGATCGATTCTCCGGAAGTCAGTCCCGGCAGGTATTTCCGCCGCTGCTCCTCTGACCCGTAGGCGTAGATCGGATAGATGACCAGTGACGACTGCACCGACATCATTGAGCGATAGCCGCTATCGACCCGCTCAACTTCTCGCGCGATGAGCCCGTAGGTGACATAGCCGGCACCCAATCCGCCGTATTCCTCGGGAACGGTGACGCCCAGCAGACCGGCTTCGCCCATTTCGCGGAAGATACCCGGCTCAACGCTGGCTTCACGATAGGCGTCGATGATCCGCGGCGCCAGTGCATCCTGCGCAAAGCTGCGGGCCGCATCGCGGAGCATCCGCTCGTCCTCGCTCAACTGGTCTTCAAGACGAAACGCATCTTCCCAATCGAAGCGCGACAGGTCTGGTGCGTCCTTGGCGGAAAGTTTCGGGGCGATGTTCATGGCTTTTTCTCCCGCAGATTGGTTGTATCCGGCATAGAACAGAGGCAGAGGAAGGGCAATCGTGCCATGCTGTATGGTTGCGCTAAACTTGCGTGAAATCAGCCACCGAACCAACGGGCTACAATCGGCGCGGCCATGATCACGACGAAGATTCGCAAAAGATGATGCGCCACCACAAAGGCGACGTCGGCCCCCGCGACAAGAGCCACGACCGCCATTTCCGCCTGTCCGCCGGGCAGGAACGCAAGCCATACGTCCAGTGTTCCAGCATCGCTTAGATGCAGAGCAAGTTCGATGATCAGGAATGACAGCAGCGCCAGTATTATCGCATAGGCCAACCCGGCAAGGACATCGTGGCGCAGTTCGCGCCCGGTTATGCCAGTATATTTGGCTCCGACGGAGATTCCGATGAAAAACTGGGCAACCCAGATCATCTCGGCTGGTGGGCGGCTGTGGATCACTCCGGCCAGCGACAGGGCTGCAGTGGCAATCAGGGGTCCGAGGATCGAGGCACCGAAGAGCCCGATCCGCTCGCCACCCTTCCAACCTGCTACGCCCGCGACAATCATCAGCGCAATTTCCCAGATCGGGTAGCTGCTGGCGGGGGCCCCCGGTGCGCGAGTGAGGTCAAGATCGTAGACATAGGTCAGCAGAACGGGCGCGACGGTGACGATCGCCAGCACCCGGGTTGCGTGAATGAGTGACATCGTGCGAACGTTGCCGCCTGCCTCCTCGCCAAAGATCAGCATGTCCTGCAACCCGCCGGGCATGGCAGAGTAGAAGGCCGTCGCGTGGTCGTAGCCCATGATCTTGCGAAAGAACGGATACCCAACCGCGCCGATAAGAAGAACGAACACCGGCACCAGCGCCAGAGTTGGGCCATGGCTTGGAAGGGTCGCAACCATCTCGGGTGTCACGGTCGATCCTATGGCAACGCCCAGAAATGTTCGAAAAAACGTTCCGACCGTTCCCATCCCCTCAAGGGCCGATCCGACGATGGCGAAGGCTAGGCACCCGATCATCGGCCCCAGCAATAGCGGCAGCGGCAGACCGGCGAAGAGGAAGACTGCCGTGCCAAGACAGGCGGCGAGAAGCGTTTTGATCCGTGCGCGCGACAAGATTGCCATGAAAGTCCTAAAGACATGGGGTTGAGACGCACGCAAGTGCTTTTATGCGCGCGGAGTGATAGCGGGGCGCCGATTTACCGCAAGAAACGGCTCGCCGGATGATCGGTTCTCACGGCATGAAAGAGCCCGAAGGAAGACCAGCGGAGTTCCAAAATGCCCCTTTTGTTTGTCCCCTATGACGCCAGTTTCGTTGCTTCGGTCCGCAAGGGTGGCCCGGATTCCAACGGTTTGCCGGCCGAACGCAGCGTTTCGGATGGAGAAGGCAACCCCTGCCGGGCTTGCCTGTTCCAGATCCCTAAAGGGGCTGCGATGCTGGTAGTCGCTGCGCGGCCCTTTCGGACCCTGCAACCCTATGCCGAGACCGGTCCAATCTTTCTATGCGCCGAAGACTGCATGCCATGGCAGGGAAACGGTGTGCCGCCGGTACTGCAAAGCAGTCCAGATTACTTGCTCAAGGGGTATTCGGCAGACAACAGGATCGTCAGCGGTTCCGGCCGGATCACGCCGCGCGATAAACTTGAAAGTTATGCCAAGACCCTTCTTCGTCGCGCCGAAGTAGCCTATGTTGACGTGCGTTCGTCCCGCAACAACTGCTTTCTGACAAGGATCACCCTCGCGGCATGACCACCGAGACCAGACCAGGTTTTGATGACATCTCCGAAACCGCGCTTTTCTGGCATCGGGCCGGAAAGGGTGCGGCGCTCGCAACCGTGGTCGAGACTTGGGGCTCGGCACCGCGACCCGTCGGCAGCCAGCTGGCGATTTCGGGCGATGCAGAGCTTGCCGGTTCGGTTTCCGGTGGTTGCGTTGAAGGGGCGGTCGTGATCGAGGCGCTCGACGCGCTTCAGGACGGCCAACCCAGACTACTTACCTACGGCGTGGCAGATGACGAAGCATTCGCCGTGGGACTTGCCTGCGGTGGGACAATTCGCGTGCTTGTCGAACCCGTAGGCCCGGGGCTGAGCGAAGCGATGTTGGCGCAGATCTGCAAAGCTCGCACCGCGCGCGAAGCGCTGGCCTATGTCGTGAACATCCAAAGCTGGGACAGGCGACTGGCCAATGTTGATGATCCGGCGCTTGGTAAGGCGATTGCTGCCCGGTTCCGGTCCGACCTGTCGGGATTCGAGAAGGACGACTTCATTGCGATTCACAACCCGCCGCTGCAGATGGTGGTGGTTGGGGCGGTTCACGTGGCGCAACCGCTGATGCAGATGGCGCGACTCGCAGGCTACGCGGCTGTTCTTGTCGACCCGCGCGAGGCCTTCGGAGCGGCCGAACGGTTTCCCGGAGAGACTATCGTAAACGATTGGCCCGATGAGGCTCTCTTGGCGCATGGTCTGGGTCCGCGAACCGCTGTTGTCACGCTGACCCATGACCCCAAGATCGATGACCCGGCTATCGTGACCGCCTTGAAATCGGGCGTCTTCTACCTGGGCTGCCTGGGATCGACCCGCACCCACGCAAAGCGCGTCACTCGGCTGCAAGAGGCGGGATTCACCGACGCCCAGATTGCCCGGATTCATGGGCCTGTTGGTCTAGCAATCGGTGCGAAGTCACCTGCCGAGATCGCCATCGCAATCATGGCCGAAATCACCCAGATATTAAGGCAGGGCCACAGCGCCTGACGGCGCGAACCGGCAAGGAACGGCTTGCCGCTGGTCACGAATGAAAAAGCCCCCGGATCGGGGGCTTTGACGACATATACAAGCAAGTGCCGCTGCTATTTTGCGGGACCGACCATCATCACCATCTGGCGGCCCTCGAGTTTCGGCATCGATTCGACCTTGCCGATATCTTCAAGATCGGAGGATATCCGCTGCAGCAGTTCTCGTCCCAATTCCATATGAGCCATTTCGCGACCGCGGAAGCGAAGCGTGATCTTCACCTTGTCGCCGTTCTCGAGAAACTTGACGACGCTCCGCATCTTGACATCGTAATCATGCGTGTCAGTGCCCGGACGAAACTTGATCTCTTTGATCTCGATGATCTTCTGCTTCTTGCGCGCCTCGGCCTCTTTCTTCTGGGTTTCGTATTTGTATTTGCCGAAATCCATGATCTTGCAGACCGGGGGCTCCGCATTCGGTGAAATCTCGACAAGGTCGAGTCCGGCTTCTGCAGCCATCTCCATCGCGCGTGCGGGTGTCACGACACCAACGTTTTCTCCATCCGCGCCAATCAGCCGGATTTCCGGCGAACGAATGCGATCATTGATCTTGGGGCCGGTGTCTCTGACCGGCGGGGCATTGTGGGGTCTGCGGGCTATAGCGCTATTCCTTTGGTTGTTAAGCGGTTTGGCCGCGAAAAATAGGGGCAGATGCTGGGTCTTTCAACCGGATAGTTGGTCCTGCATGACAGATAGTTGCTGCGCAAGCGAACCGCCCCTTCACTTTGACCCGCGCCTCTGCCATATGCGCCCCCGAGGTAACCCTGATTACCGTCACCACTGAGGACGTTAAGATGAACAAGAACTGGATCATCGGATTGGTGCTGCTGGCCGTCGCGGCTGGTGGCTATTACTATTACAATCAGCAACAGCAGGCTGCTCTTGAACAAGCCGCCGCTGTAGAAGCCGCCGCGAAGGCCGAGGCTGAAGCCGCCGCTGCGAAGGCCGCGGAAGAAGCCAAGGCCGCGGAAGAGGCTGCCAAGGCCGAAGCCGAAGCTGCCGCAAAGGCCGTTGAAGAAGCCGCTGCGAAGGCCGCTGAAGAAGCAAAGGCCGCTGAAGAAGCAGCCAAAGCCGAAGCTGAAGCAGCTGCCAAGGCCGCTGAAGAAGCCGCTGCGAAGGCCGCCGAAGAAGCCGGTGCAGCAACTGATGCAGCAGCTGACGCCGTTGCCGCTGCTGTCGAGGAGCTGTCCCCCGAGGAACTTCTGAAGCCAGAGAACTTTGATCTCGAGAAAGTCTCTGCCCTCGTTGATGGTACAAGCCTGACGGATCAAGAAAAGACGACAATCAAGACCGCGCTCGAACGGGCAAAAGACAGCCCCGAACTGTTGTCCGCCGTCCTCGACCGCGTCAAAGCCGTCCTGAATCAATAGATTCTAAGGTCGCCGAAAAATTTGGCCGCGCGGAGAAATCTGCGCGGCCTCTTCATTTTTAGGAACGCATGCCGCAGATCATCATGGAGCTGTAATCGAGATACCGTCTGTATTCCGAATGATCGCTCGCACTGAAAACAGCGGGCTATTCGATTTGTGAATCCTCTGTGCAAATTTGATCTTTGCGTCATATTTTGATGTGAGAATGTCTGTGCCATCAACCATCTTCGCGAACTGGGTTTCCGCAGTTTGCGGGGAAACTGATGATGTAGTTTTCATTGACGTAGGGGTTTTGGACCGGCTTACTGTTCCTACTTGCCCAAAAATAAGTCGTTTTGGGCAGAATAAACCGAAGAATGCGCAACAATTCTTCCGACAAAGAAACAGGGACAAAGATGACAGCAAAACTCATAGTGGGACTAGATGGAGGCGGCTCAGGTGGCCGCGCCGTCGAATATGCCAAGAAACTCGCCAAACTCATGGGAGGGGCCGAGTTGATTGTGGTTTATGTGATCGAATGGTCGCCGTTCTCCTTTCAGACGCCGGAAGAGAATGCTGAACGCCACAAGCGTCGTGAATTGGAAATAGAAGCGGCGGAGACACGGGTTGTAAGCCCCGCCGTTAAGGCGCTGAAGGCTGATGGTGTGAAAGTCCGTGGCATGGTCAAGCACGGCCACGTGGCAGAAACTCTCGATCGCATAGCGACAGAAGAGAAGGCCGACCAGATCGTTGTCGGGCGGACGTCCGAAGCAGGTATCGCAAACCGGATCTTCGGGTCGTCGACAGCCAATCTCGTGATGCACGCCAGCGTCCCCGTTACAGTCGTAGCTTGAGGGTAATCCAATGAAAACAAGAACTTTCATGGCCGCGAGCGGCCTGGCTTTTGTTGCAACCTCAGCTGTCGCACAAGAAGCCAAATCCATCGACCAGACCGTAAACGAGGTCTTTGCCAAGGCGACTGGCCCCTTCGTAAATCTGATATTTGCTCCGCTGCCGGGAACGAGCTTTCCCTGGATCGTGCTCTGGCTGGTCGTCGCAGCATCGATCTTTACGCTCTATTTCGGCTTCATTCAGTTTCGTGCGTTCAGGCATTCGATTGAACTGGTGAAGGGCGATTACTCCGACCCGAATGATGCGGGTGAGGTCAGCCACTTCCAAGCACTTGCAACTGCGTTGTCTGGTACGGTCGGGCTGGGAAATATTGCCGGGGTCGCCGTCGCGGTCGGAATCGGTGGTCCGGGTGCGACATTCTGGATGATCCTGGCGGGACTTCTGGGCATGGCGTCCAAGTTCACGGAATGTACGCTGGGTGTGAAATATCGGAACGAATATCCAGACGGTACAGTGTCCGGCGGCCCGATGTATTACATGTCCAAAGGCTTCGCCGAACGCAATGTGCCTGGCGGCAAAGCCCTCGCGGTGGCATTCTCCGTCTTCTGTATCTTGGGGGCGCTTGGCGGTGGAAATATGTTCCAGGCCAATCAGGCGCATGCACAGATTTCGGGAATTCTGGGTGACTATCCGGGATGGATCACCGGCTTGGTCTTTGCCACAGTAGTCTTTGCCGTAATCGTCGGTGGCATCAAGTCCATCGCCCGCGTAACGGAAAAGGTCGTTCCATTCATGGGCGTCCTTTATGTCGGTACCGCACTGATCATCATACTGATGAACATCGAGCATATCGGCTGGGCCTTCGGTCAGATCTTCGCAGGTGCCTTCACTGGGCTCGGTGTGGCAGGCGGACTGGTCGGTGCGCTGATCCAGGGCTTCAAAAGAGCCGCGTTCTCGAACGAAGCAGGTGTCGGCTCTGCCGCCATCGCTCACTCGGCCGTCAGAACCAAAGAACCGATCACTGAGGGCTTTGTCTCGCTCCTTGAGCCCTTCATCGACACAGTCGTTATCTGCACCATGACCGCGCTGGTCATCACCATCTCGGGTGTGCAGATCATGGATCCCGAGACCGGGCGGTTCATACTGGCAGACAACGGTATGATTGCCACGACGGGTGACGTTCAGGGCGTGGCGCTGACCTCGGCAGCCTTTGCCACGGGTTTCTCGTGGTTCCCATATGTGTTGGCGGTCGCGGTGATCCTTTTCGCCTTCTCGACGATGATCTCGTGGTCCTACTACGGCCTGAAAGCCTGGACCTACCTGTTCGGGGAAGGCAAGACGACCGAACTGGTCTTCAAGATCATCTTCTGCGTCTTCGTGGTGATTGGCGCTGCAGCCAGCCTTGGTCCGGTCATCGATTTCTCGGATGCTGCGATCTTTGCCATGGCAGTTGTCAACATCACAGCCCTCTACTTTCTGATGCCAATCGTCAAGAAAGAACTGATCAGCTATCAGACTCGACTGAAGTCTGGCGAGATCAAGAAGTTCAACCACTAGGGTTTTCGATGCGCTAGAATACGAACGGGCCCTTCCAAGGAAGGGCCCGATTCATTTGATTTAAGGGCTTTCCGATTCTGTGCGTCAGCCGACAAAGGCCTTTTCGACCACGTATTCCGCAGGCTCGGAATTCGCGCCTTCGCGCAGACCGAAGCCTTCCAGCACCGACTTCATGTCCGTATTGAATCCAAGCGATCCGCAGACCATGCCCCGATCGTGATCAGGGTCGATGCCGGGCACGTCAAGATCAGCAAAAGCCTTGCCTGACTTAAGGTTATCCGTGATCCGGCCCATATTCGAACTCTCTTCGCGTGTGGTCGTCGGGTAATAACGCAATTTTCCGCCAACGAATTCGCCGATCAGCGGATCATCTGGCAGGCCTGCAATCAGCTGGCGTCCGTATTCCAGTTCCGCCACATCTCGGCAGGTGTGCATCATGATCACTTCATCATAGCGTTCGTAGGTTTCCGGGTCGCGCATCAGCGACGCGAAAGGTGCAATTCCCGTGCCGGTCGCAAAGAACCACAGACGTTTTCCCGGCAGAAGCGCGTCAAGCACCAAGGTGCCAACGGGTTTCGGCCGCAAGATGATCTGGTCGCCGGGCTTGATATGTTGAAGCTTCGAGGTCAGCGGTCCGTTCTGCACCTTGATCGAATAGAACTCCAGTTCCTCGTCCCAGCTTGGCGACGCAATGGAATAGGCCCGCAAGAGCGGTTTGCCATTATCCCCCAGCAGGCCGATCATGACGAATTCGCCAGAACGAAAACGCAAGGATTGCGGGCGTGTCACACGGAAAGAGAACAGACGGTCTGTCCAGTGGCGGACCTCGGTGACGGTCTGTGCATCGGGCAGGGTGGGCAACTTGGTGGCGGATACGTCGTTCACGGGTCTCGGTTCATTCATGTTAAAATACCGGGCGGGCACCCGGCTCCTGTCTAATTCAAATTTCGGAATATTAGAAGCCCTTCAGACGCCTCTGAGCCGCGACTGATAGTCATGGGCGCGCCAATCCGCCCGGCGCAGCCATTGATTCTCTGTCTGACGCGCCGCAAGCTCGTCAGAGATCTCGACCTCATCGAATCCGGACCGGCGCGCCATCGCATATTGATCGGCAATCACGGGACCGGCCAAGCGTAGGCGACCGACATACCCCATCAGGCGCAACTGACGGGCGATTGTGAAGCCCCGGCCGTCGGCGAAGCTGGGGATGGTAACGCGGATCAGCGCCAGAGCCCCCAGTTTGCCCGCCAGTTGTTCCGTTTCCGCTTCAGCTCCAAGATCAAGGGCGACGGAATCGCAGTCATTTGCGGGCAATTGAGCCGGTGTGACGAAATCGCCTAGCCAGTCGTCGGCGGCGAACCCTGTATCTGTGACGACTACGCTCATATTTCCGCTCCTACTGGCACGCGGGTTCGTACCAATCTGCCGTTGACGAAATGAATGCCGCATTCTTCCTTGTCGCGGCCCCGCCAGCGTCCGGCGCGGGGTTCTTCGCCAGGCGCCACGACCGACGTGCAGGGGGCGCAACCGATTGATGGATAGCCGCGCGATACCAGCGGATGCCGGGGCAGGCGGTTGTTGACCATGTATTCCTGCACATCGTCGCGCGTCCAATGCACCAGAGGGTTCACCTTGATCCGCAGATCGCCCTCGGCTTCGAAGAATTCGAGGGCGGTACGCATTTTACCCTGAAAACGCTTCCGACCCGTGATCCATGCATCATAGCCCGTCAGTGCCTGCTGCAGTGGTTCGGTCTTGCGCAGCGCACAGCACGCATCCGGATCACTTCGGTGCAATTGCCCCTCGGGGTCCCGCAGAAAGGTGCGTTCTCGATCCGGCTTGATGACCTGCACGGCTGTCAAACCAAGGTGATCGGCGACGTCGGTTTGGTAGGTCAGTGTCTCGCTGAACAACATCTCGGTATCAAGGAATAGCACTGGCGTGCTGCGATCCATGACCGACAGCATATGCAGAAGCACGACCGATTCCGCACCGAAGGACGATACGAGTGAGATGCGGCCCACCTGCGGGTCGGTCAAGGCGCGTTCAAGCACGGCCGTTGCGCCGTGGTGGCGATAGCGGTCGTTCAATTGTCGCGCACGGTCCGCAGCGCCGGGCAGGGGTGCTTCAAGCGGCATCGGCTTCGTCCTCTTTAGGATAGAGCGCGTCCTTGAAGGGCTGCGCCCCAAGCCGCCGATAAGCCATCAGGAAGGTTTCGGATGCGTCTGAGCGCAAGGACAGATAGGCGCGCACAATACGTTCCACTGCATTGACGATCTCATCATAGGCAAATCCGGGGCCCGCGCGTTCGCCGATCACCGTGTCTTCAGTTCCGTCGCCGCCGAGTGTGATCTGGTAGTTCTCGACCCCGGCACGGTCGAGGCCCAGAATTCCGATATGCCCGACATGGTGGTGGCCGCAGGCATTGATGCAACCTGAAATCTTGATCTTCATCGGACCGATTTCATGCTCTAGATTCAGCTCCTCGAACCGGGTCGCAATCTCTTGCGCCACCGGGATCGACCGCGCGGTTGCCAATGCGCAATAATCCATGCCCGGGCAGGCGATGATGTCAGAGATCAGCCCGATGTTAGCGGTCCCCAGCCCAGACGATTTTAGCGCCGCATGAACGGCGGGAATATCGGCCTTGTGGACATGCGGAAGGATCACGTTCTGTTCATGGCTGATGCGCAATTCATTATGCCCGAAGCGCTCGGCGAGATCGGCCATCACTCGCATCTGATCGCTTGTCGCGTCGCCGGGCGTCGCCCCGTGTGCCTTGAGCGAGATTGATACGATAGCGTAGTCAGGATCGCGATGTTCGGCGAGATTGGTATCGGCCCAGGACCGGAAAACCGGGTCAGCATTGCGGGCGCTGTAATAGGCATCGGTCGACTTGCGCAGAAAATCAGGCGCAGAGAAACTTTGTTCGAGTTGTGCAAGTAGCTGCTGGTCGGCGCCACCGAACATGGGTCGAATTTGTTCGAAACGTGCCTCCACAAGTTCGCGGATCCTGTCGATCCCGTTCTCATGGACCGTGATCTTGATCCGGGCCTTGTACTTGTTGTCCCGGCGACCCAGCAGGTTATAGACGCTGACGACGGCTTCGACATAGGGCAGCAGGTCGGCCTTCGGCAGGAAATCGCGAACGACCTGTCCGACCATCGGAGTCCGTCCAAGGCCGCCACCTACAACAACCTCGAAACCCGGTTCTCCGTCCCGCACTATCATACGCAGCCCGATGTCATGCGCACGTGTTACTGCCCGGTCGCGCGGCGCGCCGGTGATCGCAATCTTGAACTTGCGCGGCAAGAACTGGAACTCCGGGTGGTCTGTCGACCACTGCCGGAGCAGTTCGGCGACCGGACGGGGGTCTTCGATCTCATCCGCCGCGGCACCGGCGAAGTGATCGGCGGTCACATTGCGGATCGTGTTTCCACTCGTCTGGATTGCATGCATGCCGACATCGGCCAGCGCCTCGAGAATCTCTGGCACATCGCGCAATTCCGGCCAGTTGAACTGAATGTTTTGCCGGGTCGTGAAATGACCGTAGCCCTTGTCCCAGCGGTCCGCGATCATCGCCAGTTGACGCATCCGCGCGCCCGTCAGCGTGCCGTAGGGGATTGCCACCCGCAGCATGTAGGCGTGCAATTGCAAGTAGAGCCCGTTCATCAGCCGAAGCGGACGAAACTCATCTTCGGTCAGCGATCCGTCGATCCGGCGTTCAACCTGACCGCGAAACTGGGCCACGCGTTCCCGCACGAACTGTTCGTCGAAGTCATTATAATCATACATGTTTTCGATCTTCCTGCTTGCCATGGGCATAATTCGACGGACCCTTTGCCCGGAACGCCTCTCGGAAATGGGCGGGCTTCGGCCCGCGGCTGCCAGCAATCGCGTCTGCGAGATAGGCGCCAACAACGCCTCCTTGCCGCTCGGCATCCAGAAGTCGCAATTGGGCGACCGCCTCGTCATCGATCAGTTCCGCCTCTGACAAGTTTCGCGACCAGCGGTCATCGGCGGTCAGATAGATCACGTCGCCCTCCAGCAGGGCATTGGCAGTAACGATCTTCGGGGTGAATGCACGGGTCATAGTGCGATCTCCTTTGGGTTGAGGTTCTCAACCGCAACCATTGCACGTCTCGGCGACAGTCCGATGAAGGTCAGCGCCGGACCGCTTACGTCGGCCATGGCCAGCGCAAGGCCGTCCAGATCGGTGGCGTAAACCCGCTGACCCGGCTGGCTGGCATTCTCGACGATTGTGACCGGCGCATCGGCGGCAGCGCCATACATCATCAAGCGACCTTGAACGAAACGGGCGGATTTCTTTCCCATGTAGATGGCGGTCACTGCGCCCTGACGTGCCAGCCCCGACCAGTCGTGTTCGGCAAATCCCTGCACGTCATGGCCGGTCAGGATGCGGAACGAACTGTTCCGTCCCCGCTGCGTCAGGCTTTGGCCAATCGCCGCGACCGCCGCGGATGCCGCCGTTATGCCCGGCACGATGCGCCAGTCGACCCCGGCAGCGGCAACCGCCTCGATCTCTTCATCAAGACGCCCGAACACCGTCGGGTCGCCGGATTTCAGCCGGACAACATGGGCGCCGTTTGCGGCGTGTTCCACGATCAGCGCATTGATGGCTTCCTGCGAGGTCGAGGGGCCAAATCCCTCTTTCCCAACATCGAAAAACACTGCCTCACGCCGCGCCAGTTCCAGAACCTCGCGGCTTACGAGACGGTCGTGAATGATGACATCGGCCTGATCCAGCGCCTTGCGCGCCTTCAGTGTCAGAAGCTCCGGGTCGCCCGGTCCCGCGCCAACAAAATCGACGCGGCCCTGCCGTGGTTCAAGCGCCAAATGACTGGCCAAGAGGTCATCAAGTGCTGCTTCAACCCCCTCAACCCCTGCGGCCTCAAGGGCTCGGGGTCCGGCCCCGAAATAGAAATCCGACCAGAAGTTGCGGCGCTTGAGGCCGCTCGGTAGCCGTTCGGCCACTGGACGGAATGCTTTGCCGATGCGGGCAAGTATCCCAAGAGAGGGCGACAGGCGCGCTTCCAAATCTGCTTTGATCGCCCGCGCCAGAACGGGAGCTGCGCCTTCGGTGCCAATCGCGATCATCACGGGATCTCGGTCAACGATCGCCGGCGTAATGAAAACGCTGTCCTGCAGATTATCCACGATATTTACCAGAGCACCTTCGCGACGCGCAATTGCGGCGGTGCGGGCGTCCTCGGCGGCGTTTTCGTCGGCGGCGTAAAACAAGGCAGTGCCTGAAATGTCACCGTTGTTAACCGCCCGACGGAAAAGACGTAACCGGCCGTCTTCGGCCCACCGAACGATCTCCTGTGCCGGAGTGGCCGCAAAGACGTCGATGTTCGCTTCGGTCTTGAGAAGCAGGCGAAGCTTGGCCAAGGCCGCCTCACCGCCTCCTGAAAGGACGATGCGGGTGTCATGAACATTCAAGAAGATCGGGAAATGCTGCATCTTGGCCTCTGAATTTCTTCCTTGAATATAGAACATTGTTCTGGATATTTACGAGGAGTTGGGAGTAATAAGGAAAAACGTTCTGCAAAACCTGCCATTGAATACGAATTTCCTATCGAAAGGGAGTAACAGGAATGTCTGTCCGACTTGACGCGATTGACCGGAAAATTCTTGGAGAGCTGCAGCGCGACGCAAGCCAGTCTCTGGATGAAATCGCCAAGAATGTCGGTTCATCCAAGACGCCCGTCTGGAATCGTATCCGCAAGTTGCGCGACTCCGGTGTGATCCGGCAGCAGACCGTTCTGCTTGATGCAGAGGCGCTTGGGCTTGAGGCTTGCTTCTTCGTCCTGATCCGAACGTCCGAACATGAGGCTGACTGGCAGCACCGCTTCCTGAAGGCCCTTCTTGACCGGCCCGAGGTGCTGGAGGCGCACCGCCTTGCGGGGGAAATCGATTATATTCTCAAAGTCCGCGTCGCCAATGCCCGGGCCTATGATACCTTCTACCAGGCGCTCATATCCGAGGTCCGCATATACAACGTCACGGCGCTGCTATCGATGGAAGAGATCAAGTCCACAACGATGCTGCCCGTCTGATCGGAGTCAAAGTGCGACGTTCAATGTCTCGAGCCCGTGAAAATGATAGAGGTTGGCGTAGCGGGATTGCCCGTCCAGCCGCAGGTTTGGGCAACGTTCAAAAAGAACGGGCAGCGAAAGCTGCAATTCCAGACGCGCAAGCGGCGCACCGAGACAAAAATGCACCCCCGCTCCGAAACTGACGTTGGTCTGCACTGTCCGTGCCGGATCAAAATGGCCTGCGGCCTCCCAGCGTGACGGATCGCGGTTCGCGGCTCCAAGCAGGCAGGCGACGCGGCCTCCCTTCGGGATCACGTGCCGCCCGATCTGAATATCCTCATAGGCCCATCGCGTGAACATATGAAGCGGGGCGTCATAGCGCAGAATCTCTTCCACCGTGGCTTCAATTTGGGGTCCCGTCAGCGAGTCTCGGGTCCCACCCGCCTCGAGCAGGGCTTTTATCCCGTTCCCAAGCGTATGAACCGTCGCTTCATGCCCGGCATTCAGCAAGAGGATACAGGTCGCGATCAATTCATCCGTGGTCAGGCGTTCACCATCTTCCTCTGCCGCAATCAGATGTGTGATAAGGTCGTCAGCGGGCCGCCCTCTGCGAAAATTGACATAGTCGCGCATGAAATCCGAAAAAGCCGCCGCCGCCGCCGCCGCCGCCGTCTCCTCAGCACGGGTGCGGCGGGCCTGGTACATGCCGACCATTGCATTTGACCAGCCCAGCAGGTCATCAGCGCGGTTCTCTGGCACGCCCAGAAGCCGGGCGATCACGATCACCGGCAATTTCTGAGCGAATGCCGGCAACAGGTCCAGTCGATCATCTTCGAAAGCGTCAATGAACTGGTGCGACAGGGCAGCAATCTCCGGCCCCAGCGCTGCGATCCGGCGCGAGGTAAACGCCCGCAAAACCAATCCGCGCAGCCGCGTGTGGCGCGGCGGTTCAAGCTCCAGCATCGAATGATCTTCGACCGCCCAGAACGCCGCCTGATGCTCTGGTTTTGGTCCCTGTTTCTCGGCAGGAACCTCCCGGCCAAAGCGCCGGTCCCGCAGGATCGCCCAGACGGCCGCATAGGAAACGGCGCAAGGGAGGTCATACTCCGCCCAATGAAACATCGCGCCTGCTTCGCCGCGCGCCCGTTCATAGAACGTGTATGGGTCCTGAACAAAGGCATCGTCTGTGGGTGACTGGCTCAGTTTCAGCACTGTTCGGTCCCGAGTTGCGCGGCGTAGGAAGTGATCCCAAATGGTTCTGGCCTTTGCAAGCCGTCGTTTGCTAGACTTCGCCTCCATGAGTGGAAGCCTGTCCCGACGCGCGCTTGCAATCGCGCTCTTCCTGATCGCTGTCGCGCTGATCGCGGCGGGCGTCTGGTGGTTCGCTTTTACTGCGGCGCTGACCCAGCTTGACGAACGCGGTCGCGCCGATCTTGCACTGTCTTCTGACAGACTCGGCGGCCAGTTGCAGAGGTTCCGCGATGTGGCTGTATTGCTGTCGGATCATCCAACCTTGGTCCCGCTGGTTCTGGGGCAGGGTGGAGCAGAAAAAGGCGCGTCGGAATTGCTGCTTGGTATGGCGGACAAGACTGGATCCCTGAACATCCAACTTTTCGGCGAAGATCGGTTGCTGCTGGCCAGCGCCGGCAGCGGCGTGCTGAAGACGGGTGCCGTCGCGGCCTATGAACGCGCACTTGACGGCGCGCTCGGCGCGGCGCTTTTCGTTGACGATCAGGGCCGGCGGATCTTCAGTTTCGCCTCACCGGTCTTTCAGCCCTTCGGGCCATCGCAAGGGGCGGTCCTTGTGTCCGTCGATATCGAAACGATCGAAGCAAATTGGCCAAACGACCCGTCGCCCGTCTTTTTCACCGATGAAAATGGCGTTGTCTTCGTCACCAACCGATCCGAACTTACGTTGACGGATCGCAGCCATACGCCCAACGAACCGACAGCAGGTCGCCCCCCGCTGTTTCCGCATTTCGAAGAAAGACTGATCGATACTCACAGCCTTTGGATTTGGGATGCCGGCCCTTATCTTCCCCGCCGTGCGCTGCATCTGACCCAGCCCTTGCCCGTCATCAACATGACCGGCGAAATTCTGGTTGATCTCAGCCCGGTCAGCCGCATCGCATTCCTGCAGTCTGCCGTTGCAGCGGCACTATGTCTGGCATTTGGTGCGTTGCTTTTTCTGGCCACAGAACGTCGTCGCGCGCTGAGCGACAGGCTGGCCGTCGAGGCGGCTGCTAACGCCGAGCTTGAAGCGCGCGTTCAGGCCAGAACCAGGGACTTGTCGGCAGCCAACAAAAGCCTTCGTCGCGAGGTGGGTGAACGGCAAGAGGCCGAAGCAGCGCTGCGCAAGGCCCAGGCCGATCTGGTTCAGGCAGGCAAGCTTTCGGCTCTTGGCCAGATGTCGGCCGGCATCAGCCACGAGCTGAACCAGCCGCTGATGGCCATTCGATCCTTTGCTGAGAATGCCGAAGAGTTCTTGACCCGTGGCAAGCCCGAGGTGGCTGCGGAAAACCTGTCGCGGATATCCGATCTGGCGCGCCGGATGGGGCGCATCATCAAGAACCTCCGTGCCTTCTCGCGGCAGGAAAAAGAAGCCATCGGCGATGTCGATCTGGTCGGAGTCGTCGATGTCGTCCTTGAACTGGCCGAAACCCGGATTCGCGCCGAAGAAGTGACGTTGGTTTGGCAAAGACCGGATATTCCGATGATCGTGCGCGGCGGAGAGGTCAGGCTACAACAGGTCGTCATGAATCTTGTCTCGAATGCCCTCGATGCGATGTTGGATGCCGACCAAAGAAGCCTGGTCCTGGCCATTGAGCCCGCTGGGGCGCTGGTTCGCCTTACTGTGCGCGATACCGGGGCCGGAATTGCCGACCCGGCTAAGATCTTCGATCCATTCTATTCAACGAAAGAGGTGGGTCAGTCCGAGGGTATGGGGCTCGGCCTGTCTATTTCCTACGGTATCGTTCAAAGCTTTGGCGGCGCAATTCAGGGCCGGAACCACCCCGACGGGGGGGCGATCTTCACCATGGACCTGACGGCTTCCGGTCTGGAGCAGGCCGCGTGATCGCCCGCGTACTTCTGGTTGATGACGATGCAGCGGTGCGTGAGGCGCTGGGTCAGACACTGGAACTGGCGGACCTGAAGCCGACACTGGTCGGCTCTTTCATAGAGGCGAAGGATCATATCGCGACGGACTTCGAAGGCGTCATCGTTTCTGATATTCGCATGCCGGGTAAGGATGGGTTTGCCCTGCTGGAGCATTCTCAGAGGGTTGACCCTGACCTGCCGGTGATACTGCTGACCGGAGAGGGCGATATCCCGATGGCGGTCAAGGGAATATCCTCAGGCGCTTTCGGATTCTTGGAAAAACCCTGCGCTCCGAAAGATCTGTTGGCGGTCGTTGAAAAGGCGTTGCGAACCCGCGCGATGGTTCTCGAAAACCGCACGCTCAAGCTG
Organism: Paracoccaceae bacterium; assembly: GCA_024642725.1. GTDB lineage: Bacteria > Pseudomonadota > Alphaproteobacteria > Rhodobacterales > Rhodobacteraceae > JAHEAO01. Next base: position 70,953 of record JAHEAO010000008.1, read on the forward strand.
CAGCTTGAACGGGGGGACGCCGCCGCGCGGCTTCTCTTCGGTCATTCTCAGCTCGCCGGCGATCTTCGGGAGCGGGTTAGAAGCGTCGCCCGCGCCTCGGCTGAGGTGCTGGTGACCGGTGAACCCGGGACGGGGACCGCGAAAGTCGCAGAGGTTATCCACCAGCTGTCGGGCGCCGCGATGCGCCCCTTTCACAAGGTCGCGGCTGCCGCCCTTACGCCCGAAGCGCTCGCCGATGCTTTCGCCCATGCCGAAGGCGGCACGCTTTTCCTTGACGAAGTCGCGGCCCTTGCGCCCGCAACGCAACTGGCACTCCTCGAACGGCTAGAATCCGGAACCGGGACCCGCATCATCGCCGGAACATATACCGATATCGCGACGCTGGCCCTTGAGGGGAAATTCAATCCCGACCTTTTCTACAAGCTAGATGTGATGCGCGTTCATATCCCCAGCCTGCGGGAGCGGGCCGAAGATATTCCTATTCTCTTCCGGCATTATGTTTCGATCGCTTGCGATCAAGCCGCGTTGCCGATGCCGGATATCGGCCCTGAAGTCGTCGCCCGGCTTCTGGCCCAGGACTGGCCCGGCAACGCCCGCTCACTGATGAACACGGCCATGCGGTTCGCGATGGGCGTGTCAGAACCGGGATTGGCAGAGGATGTAGATCCTGGCCTCGCTGAACAGCTTGCCCGGTTCGAGCGCTCTTTGCTGGTCGCGGCGCTTGACCGCAATCAGGGCAACGCAACAGGGGCGGCGCGCGTCCTCAAGTTGCCGCGCAAGACCTTCTACGACAAGCTCGCGCGGCACGGGATTCGAGCAGAGGACCACCGCGGATAGTGTGCGGATTTTCGCACAGTTAGCGCAAACTGATGTGTGAAACCTCGCACGGGCGGGTTTTTGGTGGTCCGCTTCTTCGCTTCGCTTCTGCCTTCAAGGCTATGAAAGTAAATGATTAAATCAGTCTCTTTGCGCGACGGGAATCTTTTTCTTGCCGCAAGGCTGCTGTCCGGTTTCTCTAACGTCAGTCCCCCGTCCGGGGGCACACTCACTTCTGTCGATCCATGGGAGGATACATCAATGAAATTCATGACGACCGTTGCGGCCGCGGCTGCGCTCGCGTTCACCGCCAACACGGCCTTTGCGCAATGCGATGATGGCGAGATTATTATCAAGTTCAGCCACGTCACCAACACCGACAAGCACCCCAAGGGCATTGCCGCAAACCTGCTGATGGAGCGGGTGAACGAAGAGATGAACGGCAAGGCCTGCATGGAGGTTTTCCCGAACTCGACGCTCTACACCGACGAAAAGGTGCTTGAGGCGATGCTTCAGGGCGACGTCCAGATGGCCGCACCCTCACTGTCGTTGTTCGAACCGATCACCAAGGCCTTCCGCCTGTTCGACCTGCCGTTCATGTTCAAGAACATCGCTGCGGTCGACGCATTCCAGTCTTCTGAGACCGGACAGACGATGCTGGCCTCAATGACCCGCCGCGGTGTCCTTGGATTGGGCTTCTGGCACAATGGTATGAAGCAGATCTCGGCCAACAAACCGCTTCTTCTGCCGACCGAGGCTAACGGGCTGAAATTCCGTGTGCAGCCGTCCGACGTATTGGTCGCCCAAATGAACGCGCTTGGCGCAACGGCGCAGCCGATGGCATTCGCAGAGGTTTACGGTGCCCTGCAAACCGGCGTTGTGGACGGTCAGGAAAACACATGGTCGAACATCTATGGCCAGAAGTTCTTCGAAGTGCAGGACGGCATCACCGAAACCAACCACGGCATCATCGATTACATGCTCGTAACTTCGGCTGACTGGTGGGACGGGCTTGATGCTGACGTGCGCGACCAGCTGAAAACCATCATCGATGAAGTGACCGCAGCGCGGAACGCGGAATCGAGCAAGGTCAACGAAGAGGCAAAGCAGGCTATCATCGCCGCCGGTGGCGTTGTGCGCGAACTGACCGCTGAACAGCGCGCCGCTTGGGTCGATGCGATGAAGCCGGTGTGGACGCAGTTCGAAGCTGAGGTCGGTGCCGAAAACATCGCCGCTGCTCAGGCTATCAACGACTCGATGTAATCATCGACTGCAAGACCGCCGGCTCCGAAAATCGGGGCCGGCACGCCCGTAACAGGGACTGGGGAGGGGACAATGAGCGCATCGTCACGCTACGTGCCGCGATCGGCTTTGGGCCGGATAATTCACAGCTTCGAAGAAAACGTCATTGCCATCATGCTTGGCACTATGACGATGCTGACTTTTACCAACGTCATCCTGCGGTATGTCTTCAACTCGCTCAATATCTGGAGCCTTGAGGTGGTCTCGATGCTCTTCGCCTGGCTCGTGCTTTTTGGAGTTGCCTACGGCTTCAAGGTGACGATGCATCTTGGCGTCGACGCGATACTGAATATTGTGGCGCCGAAGACCCGCCGCATCTTCGGCATCCTTTCCGCCGCCATATGTATCATCTACGCCCTGCTGCTGTTGAAAGGCGCATGGGATTACTGGGCTCCGTTTGCGGGTCTTCAGGAAACCACCGGGCGCTGGTTCCCGACGGGTTTCGATCCCAGTACACGTGACCGTGCCTTCTTTGAAACGGACCAGGT
>JAHEAO010000009.1 GCA_024642725.1 Paracoccaceae bacterium
TGGCGTCGACGGACTTCTCGTCCTACATCGCCCCGGTCCTGAACTCCGGTGCAGATGTTCTGGTTCTGAACCACTACGGCGGAAACATGGTCAACTCGCTGACCCAGGCCGTTCAGTTCGGTCTTCGCGACAAGCAAGTCAACGGCAAGCAGTTCGAGATCGTCGTTCCGCTGTACTCCGAGCTTATGGCAAAGGGTGCCGGCAAGAACATCGAAGGCGTGTTCGGTTCGACCAACTGGTCGTGGAAACTGGAAGACGAAGGCACCAAGGCATTCGTCAAGTCGTTCGGCACCAAATACGGCTTCCCGCCGTCGAACGCCGCTCAGACCTGCTACGCGCAAACGCTGCTCTATGCGGATGCCGTAGCACGTGCCGGCGCGTTCAACCCCTGCGCCGTCGTCGAAGCCCTGGAAGGCTTTGAGTTCGACGGTCTGGGCAACGGCCCGACGCTGTACCGCGCTGAAGACCACCAGTGCTTCAAGGACGTGCTCGTGATGAAGGGCAAGACAGACCCTGAGAACGAGTATGACGCACTTGAGATCGTGGAAATAACGCCCCGTGCACAGGTCGAATATGCACCCGATCACCCGATGTTCGCCGGCGGCGACCTGGGCGCGTGCAACGACGGCGCATAAGGCGCTTTCCTAGAAAATAGCCAGTCGCGCGCTGAACGCGCGGCTGGCCCGCTGCCGAATTCCGCGCAAGAGGCGCTGAACGGCACCACCACATGTAAATTCCAGGTGGGGACCATGGACGCAATCCTTCTGCAAATCCTGAACGGGCTCGACAAGGGCTCTGCCTATGCGCTGATCGCATTGGGGCTGACACTGATTTTCGGCACGCTCGGCGTGGTGAACTTCGCGCACGGCGCGCTGTTCATGATCGGTGCCTTCTGCTCGGTGACGATGCAACGGATCCTGACCATTTCCAAGGTCACGATCGACGACACCAAAACAGACTTCCTGGGCAATCCGCTCAAAGTCGAAACGCCATATGCGGTCGATTGGTTCGGCCCCGATCTCGGCAGTGCGATCATCGACTGGTCCGTTCCCCTTGCAATCCTTCTGGCGATCCCGGTGATGATCGCAATTGGTTTTGCCATGGAGCGCGGTCTGATCAAGCATTTCTACAAGCGACCGCATGCCGACCAGATCCTTGTGACCTTCGGTCTGGCGATCGTCCTGCAGGAAATCATCAAGTATTTCTACGGCGCGAACCCGATCCCGACCCCCGCCCCCGCTCATTTTACCGGCTCATTCGACTTCGGAGTCTGGCTCGGATTTGAACCCAACGCGATCATCTATCCGCTGTGGCGTCTGGTCTATTTCATCTTCTCGCTGATCATCATCGGTGCCGTCTTCGCCTTCCTTCAGCTGACCACCTTCGGCATGGTCGTGCGCGCAGGGATGGCGGACCGCGAAACCGTCGGACTTCTCGGCATCAATATCAACAAGCGCTTCACCATCATGTTCGGCATAGCAGCAGCCGTCGCTGGCCTCGCCGGCGTCATGTATGCACCGATCAACTCGCCCAACTACCACATGGGCATGGACTTCCTCGTGCTGTCCTTCGTGGTGGTTGTCGTTGGCGGAATGGGCTCGCTATCGGGCGCTGTGCTGGCCGGATTCCTGCTGGGCATCCTGGAAAGCTTCGCCTCGATGAACGAGATCAAATCGCTGATCCCGGGCATCGACCAAATCATCATCTACCTGATTGCCATTGTCATCTTGCTGACCCGCCCGCGTGGGCTCATGGGCCGCAAGGGCGTGATGGAGGAATAAGACATGCTTGGACTTGATAAACGCGACACGAAGTTCCTCTGGATCGTTATCTTCCTGACCTTGGCCACACCGGTCCTTCTGCAGCCCTTTCCGGAAGGCTCCGCTCTGGCCCAGTTCAACGCGGGCTACCCCGACCTGATGCAGCGGTTCGCGATCTTTGGCATCTTCGCCATCGGTTTCAACATCCTCTTCGGCCTGACCGGCTACCTGTCCTTCGGCCACGCCGCCTTCCTCGGGATCGGCTCCTACTCGGTCGTCTGGATGTACAAGCTGCTGGACTACAACGTGATCTGGGGCCTGCCGCTGGCTGTGATCATGTCAGGAATCTTCGCGCTCGGGATCGGCTATATCAGCCTGCGACGCTCGGGGATCTATTTCTCGATCCTGACGCTGGCTTTCGCTCAGATGAGCTTTGCGCTGGCCTATTCGGTGCTGACGCCCCTGACCAACGGTGAAACCGGTTTGCAGGTCTACACCAGCGACAAGCAGATCCTCATGGGGGCAACCGAACCTAACAGCCCGCATTTCTTCGGTATCGTGATGCGCGACAACTTCTGGCAGCCGAACATCGGCGGTTGGCAGTTCACCTTCAACAACGGCTACTATTTCTGCGCAATCATCGCGATCATCGCATTCTATATCAGCATGCGGATCTTCCGGTCGCCCTTTGGCATGATGTTGCGCGCGGTGAAATCAAACCAGCAACGGATGAGCTACACCGGCCTCAGCCCACGCCCCTACACGCTTGCGGCTTTCGTGATCTCTGGCATGTATGCCGGTCTTGCCGGCGGTCTGCTTGCCTCGATGGACCCGCTGGCCGGGGCCGAACGGATGCAGTGGACAGCCTCGGGCGAAGTCGTGCTCATGACGATCCTTGGGGGCGCGGGCACACTTCTTGGTCCGGTTTTGGGTGCGGGTTTCATCAAGTACTTCGAAAACATTTTCTCCAAGATCAACGACAACGTCCTGCATGGCTGGTTCTCATTCCTGCCGGACGGGCTTGAAGATTTCGTGGTGGCTGTCATTCACCCCTTCGTGGGCAAGGGATGGCACCTGACACTCGGCCTGCTCTTCATGGCAGTCGTCATCTTCCTGCCAGGCGGACTTGTCGAACTTGGCCAGCGGATCGGTCGCCTCTTTAGCCGCAAAGCGGCTGAAGACGAAACCACCGCCGATGTGAAACCAGCGGAATAGGAGGGGAACATGGGTATCCTCGAAGTCAAAGGCGTCAACAAACGCTTCGGCGGTCTGCAAGCGCTGGGCAATGTAAACCTGTCGATACAGGAAAACACCGTTCACGCGATCATCGGGCCAAACGGCGCGGGCAAATCAACACTCCTGAACGTGCTGGTCGGAAAACTGATCCCTGACACCGGATCGGTCATGTTCGACGGGCAGTCGGTACTCGGTCGAAAACCGCATGAAATCAACCAGATGGGCATTTCTCGCGTTTTCCAGACACCCGAGATTTTCGGCGATCTGAACGTCATGGAAAACGTGCTGATCCCCTGCTTTGCCAAGCGTGATGGTTCCTTCCGCATGCATGCTTTCGAAAGTGTCCCGAACGAAAAGGACCTTATCGAGAAAGCAGAACAGATGCTCATCGACGTCAAGATGATCGACAAGCGCAAGATGCATGCTGCATCGATGTCGCGCGGCGACAAGCGGCGTCTGGAAATGGCAATGTGTCTTGTTCAGGAACCGCGTCTGCTGCTTCTGGACGAGCCGACCGCAGGCATGGCGCGGGCAGATACCAACAACACCATCGACCTGCTCAAAGAGATCAAGGCCAAGCGCGACATCACCATGGCGATCATCGAGCATGACATGCACGTCGTCTTCAGCCTGGCCGAACGGATCACCGTTCTCGCCCAAGGAACCCCGCTTGTCGAAGACTCGCCGGAAAACATCAAAGGCCACCCCAAGGTACAGGAAGCGTATCTTGGTCAGGCGCACGGATAGGGATTCAGAGAGATGGACCAGAAACCCGATTTTTCCAAGAACGCCAATGTGGCCGCGACCGCCCCGGCCTTCTTTTCCGCTTGGGACATCCATGCGTACTATGGCGAAAGCTATATCGTGCAAGGGGTCAGCTTCAATATCCACGAGGGCGAGATCCTCGCCCTGCTCGGCCGCAACGGCGCTGGCAAGACGTCCACCCTGCGCGCCATCGCACGGCTCGACTCGCCGCAACTGCGCGGCGGCGAAGTATGGCTGGACCACAAACCCCTGCACAAGATGTCCTCATTTGAAGCAAGTCAGCAAGGCGTCGCGCTCGTGCCCGAGGACCGGCGCATCATCTCCGGACTGACCGTCGAGGAAAACCTGCAGCTCGCCCAGATCGCTCCGCCAATAGGCTGGTCCCTGGAACGGATCTACGAACTCTTCCCGCGGCTCGGAGAGCGCCGCAAACAGGAAGGCGTGACGCTTTCGGGCGGTGAACAGCAGATGCTGGCGATTGCCCGCGCGCTGGCCCGCGACATCAAGCTGCTGCTCCTTGATGAGCCCTATGAAGGTCTTGCCCCCGTCATCGTGGACGAGATCGAAAAGACCCTGAACCTGATCAAGCAGCAAGGCATCACGACGGTCATCGTTGAACAAAACGCGCTCCGGGCGCTGGCGCTTGCCGACCGGTCGGTGATTCTGGACACAGGGCACGTGGTCTTTGATGGCACCGCGCAGGAGGTGCTGGACAACGACAAGCTCCGCGCCGAATACCTCGCGATCTGACGCTATGGTTCCGCCGGGCTCCGGCGGCATTTCAGCAAGATACGGAAAGTAGACACCATGACAGACAAGAACGTTTTCCCACCTTCTCCCGAATTCGCCGCCTCCGCCCATGCGGACAAGGCAAAATACCAAGAGATGTATGCCGAGTCGGTAAATGACCCCGAGGCATTTTGGGGTCGGGAAGGCAAGCGTCTGGACTGGATCAAGCCCTACACCAAGGTCAAGAACACCACATTCGAATACCCCGATGTCTCGATCAAGTGGTTCGAGGACGGCCAGCTGAACGTCTCGGCCAACTGCATCGACCGACATCTTGCAACCCGCGCCAATCAAACCGCGATCATCTGGGAAGGCGACGATCCCGCGAACGACAAGCACATCACCTATGCCGAACTTTCGGAGAAGGTGAACAAGCTGGCGAACGTGATGAAGGGTCTCGGCGTCCATCGCGGCGACCGCGTGGTGCTTTATCTGCCGATGATCCCGGAAGCGACCTACGCAATGCTGGCCTGCACCCGCATCGGAGCGGTCCATTCCATCGTTTTCGGGGGCTTCTCCCCCGAAGCGCTCGCCTCACGGGTGGACGACTGCGGCGCCAAGCTGATCGTTACCGCCGATCAGGGCCTGCGGGCCGGCAAGGCAGTTCCGCTCAAGAAGAACGTCGATGCGGCGATGGAATATTGCGGCCATGTCCCGACCCTGGTGGTCGAACACACCGGCGGCGACGTGCCGATGGATGCGTCGCGGGATCACTCCTATACCGCGCTCATGGCAAAGGCCTCCGCCGACTGCCCGCCCGAGGCGATGAACGCCGAAGACCCGCTGTTCATCCTCTACACATCCGGCTCCACAGGGAAACCCAAGGGGGTTGTCCATACCACGGGCGGCTACCTCGTCTTTGCGGCAATGACGCACCAGTACACGTTCGATTACCATGACGGCGACATCTTCTGGTGCACCGCCGATGTGGGCTGGGTCACCGGGCACAGCTACATCGTCTACGGACCGCTGGCCAACGGCGCAACCACCCTGATGTTCGAAGGCGTCCCCACCTACCCCGACGTGGGCCGGTTCTGGGCCGTCTGCGAAAAGCACAAGGTCAACCAGTTCTATACCGCACCGACCGCGATCCGCTCGCTGATGCAGTATGGGGATGATCCGGTAAAACCTTATGACCTCTCGTCGCTCAAGCTGCTGGGCACGGTCGGAGAGCCGATCAACCCGGAAGCCTGGAACTGGTACAACAATGTCGTCGGCAAAGGTAAAGTGCCGATTGTCGACACCTGGTGGCAAACTGAAACCGGCGGCCACCTGCTGACCCCGCTTCCCGGGGCCACCGCGACCAAGCCCGGATCGGCGACCCTGCCCTTCTTCGGCGTGCAGCCCGTTGTCCTTGACGCGACCACCGGCAAGGAAATCACCGAAACTGCCGCCGAGGGTGTTCTTTGTATCAAAGACAGTTGGCCGGGACAGATGCGCACGGTCTACCGTGACCATGAACGCTTCGTGGCCACCTATTTTTCCGACTACAAGGGCACCTATTTCTCTGGCGACGGCTGCCGTCGGGACGAAGACGGCTATTACTGGATTACCGGTCGCGTCGACGATGTCATCAACGTATCGGGTCACCGGATGGGCACCGCCGAAGTGGAAAGCGCGCTCGTCGCCCACGCTGCCGTGTCCGAAGCCGCGGTCGTCGGCTTTCCGCACGACATCAAGGGTCAGGGCATCTACTGCTACGTCACTTTGATGGACGGCTGGGATTATGCCGATGAGCTCAAGACCGAGCTGCGCAACTGGGTCCGCAAAGAAATCGGCCCCATCGCATCGCCGGACCATATCCAGTGGGCGCCGGGCCTGCCAAAGACCCGGTCCGGCAAGATCATGCGCCGCATCCTGCGCAAGATTGCCGAGAACGACTACGGCGCGCTTGGCGACACGTCGACGCTGGCCGATCCTGCCGTGGTCGACGATCTGATCAAGAACCGGATGAAGTAACCAAACAGCCCCATCGGCCAAAACCGATGGGGCGCATTTCCGGCATCTGGATTTTTGCACGGATTGGGCTAGTCTAGGCCTCACAACCATTCCATGCGTGGGACCAGATCATGTTTACAAGACGACGCTTGATTGCCAGCGCCGCATCGGTGCTTGTCGTTACACCCGCCTACGCTCAGACCGACACCCCCTTCGTGCTTCCACCAGAATTCGAACCGCAATACGTGCGCGTGAAGGGCGACTATACACCGGGCCAGATCCTGATCGTACCGCAAACCCATTTCCTCTATTTGATAACCGACAAGAACAAGGCGATCCGGTACGCCGTAGGCGTCGGCAAGGCCGGTCTGGATTTCCAGGGCTCCGCGATCATTCAGGTGAAGAAAGAGTGGCCAAGCTGGCGCCCGACCGACGAAATGATCGAACGCTCACCGCAAAACTACCTTCGCTACAAGGATGGTATGCCCGGCGGCCCGACAAACCCGCTTGGCGCACGCGCGCTCTACCTGTTCAAGGACGGGTATGACACGTTCTATCGAATCCACGGAACCACCGAACCCAAATCGATTGGCCGATCGGTTTCGAATGGTTGCATCCGGATGCTTAACTCGCACGTCATCGACCTTTATGACCGCGTGCCCATCGGGACACCCGTCACGGTGTTCTGATATGCGGGACCGCAAAGTATCTCTGAGGCGTTCCTCTAGGCAGAGGCCAGACGCGCGCGCAAATCCGTCTTCAGAACCTTGCCATAGTTGTTTTTCGGCAAGTCCGGCACCCAATAATAGACCTTTGGGCGTTTGAAACGCGCGATTTGCGCAAGACAGTGCGCGTCCAGTTCGGCCCCTGTCACTGCTGATCCGGCCGCCCGCACGATGAAGGCCACGACATCCTCACCCCATTCCGCGTTCGGCTTTCCAACGACGGAAACCTCGGCCACCCCGGCATGCGTCATCAGCGCCTCTTCGACTTCGCGCGGGTAAATATTGGCCCCGCCAGAGATGATCAGGTCCTTGGACCTGTCCTGCATGGTGACATAGCCCTCGCCGTCCATGAACCCGACATCCCCAGTCCAGAGCCAGCCGTCGACGATGGTCTTCTCGGTCGCGTCCGGGTTTTGCCAATAACCCGGCATCACCGTTTGACCGCGCACCATGATCTCCCCCACTTCCCCGGCCGGCAGCGGGGCGCCTTTCTCGTCGCCAATCCGGACCTCGACGACCGATTGCGCCCGGCCGACAGACGCCAGCCTTTCCCGCCAGCGCGGCGCAGTCCGATCCGCAATGTCATCCCGGCTCAGCGCCGTGATCGACATCGGGCATTCGCCTTGGCCGTAGATCTGGACAAAGATCGGCCCGAAGACCTCGACCGCATCCACGATGTCGGCCAGATACATCGGTCCGCCGGCGTAGACGACTGTGCGCAGGCCCTCCCCGGTCTCACCTGTCAGCTTCGCGGTCTCGGTCATCCGCTTGACCATCGTCGGGGCGGCAAACATGTGAACCGAGCCGAATTGTTGCGCCAGCCCGAAGATTTCCCTCGGGTCGAACCCGCCGGAGACCGGAAAGACATGCCGCGCCCCGGCACGTACATGCATCATGTTGTAAATCCCCGCCCCATGACTGAGCGGTGCGGCATACAGGGCCGCATCCGTCTGCCGCACTAGGTCCGCATCGGCCTGATACGCCAGCGACATGCCAAGCAGCATACCATGCGTGATCATGACCCCTTTCGGCTTGCCGGTCGTGCCCGAGGTATAGAACAGCCATGCCAGATCATTGTCGTCGCGGTGCGTCACCTCCGTCAGAGGTTCGGCTTCGCACATCGTGGTGTAATCCCTGCCGCCGACGACGATCACCGGGCAGCGAAGCCCTGCGCCATCAAGGTCCCCGGCCAGTTCCGGCGTCGCAAAGACCAAGGACGCACCGGCATTCTCCGCGATCCATGCCAGTTCACGGCTATGCAATTTGGAATTTACAGGGACGGCGGCGGCCCCGGCATACCAGATCGCATATTGCACGATCAGGTAGTCCGGAACGTTCTTCATGAAGATCGCAACCCGATCCCCCGGCCCGACGCCCATTGAAACCAGGGACCGCGCCAGCCGGGCGGCGGCTTCGTGGAACTGACCGTAGCGCGCAACTTCCCGTTGCCCCAGAAACAGCGCCGGACGGCTTGCCGAGATCTGGGCCGTCCTCGACAACCAACTGCCAATGTTCATGCAACCTCCCCCCTACCGCCGCGCGATTGCAGCACAAGGCATCCAGGTCGGGCAAGCCCTCAACGCGCTCCTAGCAAGCCGCAGGCGGAGCCGAATCGATTGTGCGGCTCAAAGATCCGACACCCGGCTCACATTCCCCGATATCTTCCTGAATCGCGTCAGCACATGCAGTCAGCGTCGCCGCGGCAATCAAGGCCATCAGCAGTTTGATAACACCATGATTCTTCATTGATATACCTCCTTCCATCCCCGAAATGGCTGCCAAGGACGCTAGCAGTTGTTGGCACCGGAAGGATTGACCGGAATCAAGACATTCAAACGAAAGGGCGCACCTGACGGTGCGCCCTTCCTCGGTTTGCTATGAAGACTTATTGCAGCGCCGCATCCGTGATGGCATGGGTCCAGGCCCCTTCGGGTGCCTTGCTGATGACCGGATCGGCACCCGACGACAGCAGCACCTCGACGGTCCGATCGAAATCGGCCGGGTCCAGCGCACCGTTCGATCCCGCCGTCAACTTGGCGATTTCGCCCATCATGCGTCGCTGGTGCTTTTCGGTCTGTGCGCCGGTCTCGTCGTTTTCAAGCACGATGTCTGCGGCGGCATCCGGGTTTTCCTCGGCCCATTTCCAGCCCTTCATCGAGGCCCGCACGAAGCGCGTCAGCTTGTCGGCCATGGCCGGATCCGCCAGACTGGCCTCGGTGGCGTAAAGCCCGTCTTCCAGCGTGGCGATGCCTTCGTCCTGGTATTTAAACACAACCAGATCATCCGGCGTCAGCCCGGCGTCGATCACCTGCCAGTATTCGTTGTAGGTCATCGTCGTGGCGCATTCGACCTGCTTTTGCAGCAGCGGATCGACGTTGAAGTTGATCTTCTGAATGGTCACGCCACCTTCCGACCCATCGGTTGCAAGACCGAGCTTACCCATCCACGAGAACAGCGGAATCTCATTGCCGAAGAACCAGGTCCCCAGGGTGTGGCCCGGAAAATCTGCGGGGCTGTTGATGCCATGCTCTTTCAGGCAGGTCAGCATCAGGCCCGAAGACTTGAACGGCTGCGCGATGTTGACGATCGGCGCGCCCTGCTCCCGCGCGGCCAGCGCTGATGGCAGCCAATCAACCATAACATCCGCGCCACCGCCCATCAGCACCTGCACCGGCGCAATATCGGGGCCACCCGGCTTGATCGTGACGTTCAGCCCCTCTTCCTCGTAGAAACCCTGATCCTTGGCCACGTAATAGCCAGCGAACTGGGCCTGCGTGACCCACTTCAACTGCAGCGTCAGGTCATCCGCGGCCGAGGCCGCACTGGCCAGAAAACCCGCCGCCAGCGCCGTTGTCAGTATCTTTTTCATCTTAACCTCCAGTGTTGAACTTATCGTCTCAGGCAACCCGTTGCGACGGGTGCCAAAACGTGACTGCTTTCTCAATCAGCGCCACGATTCCGTAAAAGGCAGACCCCGCAATCGCGGCCACGGTAATCTCTGCCCAAACCATATCAAGCCCCAACCGACCGACCTCGGTCGAAATGCGAAACCCCATGCCGCGAATGGGCGATCCGAAGAATTCCGCCACGATTGCCCCGATCAGCGCCAGCGTTGTCGCGATCTTGAGCCCGTTGAAGATGAACGGCATCGCCGCCGGCAGGCGCAGCTTGAACAGCGTCTGCCAGTAGCTGGCGCCATAAGTCTGCATCAGGTCTCTCTGCATCGCCTCGGAACTCGCCAGCCCCTGCACGGTATTCACCAGCATCGGGAAAAAGACCATCACGACGACGACCGCCGCCTTCGACTGCCAGTCGAATCCGAACCACATCACCATGATCGGGGCGGTGCCGATGATCGGAAGGGCGGCAATGAAGCTGGACACAGGCAACAGGCCGCGCTGCAGGAAACTGGACCGATCGATCAGGATCGCCGTCAGAACCGCCGTCGCGCATCCGATCACATAGCCCGACAAAGCCCCCTTGACGAAGGTCTGCACGAAGTCCTCCCAAAGCACCGGACCACTGGCACCGATCTTCGATGCAATCGCTGTCGGCGCCGGCAAGATCACGCTGGGAACCTCCAGACCGCGGACAAGCCCCTCCCAGACCACAAGGATCGTGACACCGAAAATTGCGGGAACCAACAACTTCACGCCCCGCGTGCTCGCCAGTGACGAGGTCGACAACCTCGTGTTCAACCACCAGGCCCCGGCCCAGAAGAGCAGCACAAAGATCAGCCAGCCCATGCAGCGCGCTCCCGGTTCTTCTGTTTGGAAATATCCTCGGGGGGGAATTCGGCCCCCGGGCCGAAGGGGGGGCGGACAGCCCCCCGCCCGGGCGCCGCAGGCGCAAACCCTCTCATGATTGCATCCCCATCCGCCGCAAGGTGACCCGTTGCAGGAACCCGATGACGCCCACCAGCCCCGCCGCCACCGCCGCCGCCGCAAAGAGCGCCGCCCATATCTGCACCGTCTGCCCGTAATAGGATCCCGACAAAAGTCGCGCACCCAGACCGGCGACCGCACCGGTTGGCAATTCGCCCACGATGGCCCCGACCAGCGAGGCCGCGATCCCGACCTTCAGCGAGGTGAAGAGATAAGGCATCGACGCTGGCAGCCGCAGCTTCCAGAAGGTCTCGGCCCGGCTCGCGTTATAGGTTCGCATCAGGTCAAGCTGCATCGCATCGGGGCTTCGCAACCCCGCCACCATTCCGACCACGACCGGAAAGAACGACAGATAGGCAGAGATGATCGCCTTTGGCACCAGCCCCTGCACGCCGACAGAATTCAGAACCACGATGATCATCGGCGCAATCGCCAGTATCGGGATCGTCTGGCTGGCGATGGCCCATGGCATCACGCTCATATCCATCGCCCGGTTATGCACGATGCCGACCGCAAGAAGGATCCCCAGCACGGTCCCGAAGACAAAGCCGAGCAGCGTCGCCGAAACCGTGATCCAGCCATGATAGACAAGGCTGCGCTTTGAGGTCACCGATTTGTCGATGACGGTGTCATAAAGCTCGACCGCAACCTGATGCGGTGCGGGCAGAACCGGGCGCTCCTGCACCCATGCATCCGCCACGACCTCGGAAAACCCGATCTCGACGCCCGCACGCGCCGCCTGATCATAGGTCCATTGACTGTTCAGCCAGACCGCCGCCGCATACCAGATCGCGACGATCGCGGCGACAACGGTCAGGATTGGCAGCAGCGATCTCATCGCGTCCCGGTCTCTCTGTCAGGATCAGCGGGCCTAGTCATAGGAATGCCCCGCCCGAAGCCCCTCACGCACCCGGTGCGCAACCTCGATGAACTCCTTGCTGTCCCGGATATCCAGCGGGCGCTCCTGCGGCAGCGGGCTTTCGATCACGTCGGTGATCCGTCCCGGACGCGGGCTCATCACCACGATCTTGGTCGACAGATACACCGCCTCGGGGATCGAATGTGTAACGAATCCGATGGTCTTGCCGGTCGAGGCCCAGAGCTTCAGCAATTGCTCGTTCAGATGGTCGCGCACGATCTCGTCCAAGGCGCCGAACGGCTCGTCCATCAGCAGGATATCGGCGTCAAACGCCAGCGCCCGCGCGATCGAGGCGCGCTGCTGCATCCCGCCCGACAATTGCCACGGGTATTTCTTCTCGAACCCAGCCAGATCAACAAGATCCAGCACATTCCTCACCCGCCGGTCCTGTTCGGCGCGGTCGAACCCCATGATCTCCAGCGGCAGTTTCACATTGCCCGCGATCGTTCTCCACGGGTACAGCCCTGCCGCCTGGAACACGTAACCATAGGCCCGCGCCCGCCGCGCTTCGTCGGGGCTCAACCCATTCACCGTGACGCTTCCGCCAGTGGCCTGTTCGAGCCCCGCGACGACGCGCAGGAACGTCGTCTTGCCACAGCCCGACGGCCCGATGAACGATACAAAGTCGCCCTTCTCGATCGACAGGTTGACGTCTTTCAGCGCATGGACTGGCCCATCGTTCGTCTCGAACGTAAGGTCAAGGTTCCGCGCCTCGATGATCGTTTCGCTCACTTAGCCCCTTCCACCCCGGACAGTTCCGAAGGTTCCCCAGTCGTCCTAAACCCCGCTCGCCGGTATTCCCGTCCGCGTCACGGGACGCGGTGCGGTCAGGTCCTTCCATGCGGAAAGCGCCTTGTTCACCGATGTATTCGGCTGCCGCTTCACAAACTCACCATGACCCTCCTTGGTCCGTATCTCGCCATCATGCACCGCCACATGCCCGCGTGTCAGCGTGAAGCGCGGCAGGCCCTTGACCTTGTGGCCCTCGAACACGTTGTAGTCGATGGCCGATTGCTGCGACTTGGCGGAAATCGTCTTTTCCTTCTCCGGATCCCAGACCACCAGATCGGCATCCGCGCCCACCAGAACCGCGCCCTTTTTCGGATAGCAATTCAATATCTTGGCGATATTGGTTGAGGTTACGGCGACGAATTCGTTCGGCGTCAGCCGCCCGGTGTTGACGCCATGCGTCCACAGCATCGGCATCCGGTCTTCCAAACCACCGGTGCCATTGGGGATCTTGGTGAAATCGCCGACCCCGAACCGCTTTTGTTCGGTGGTAAAGGCGCAGTGGTCCGTCGCGACGACCGACAGCGAGCCCGATTGCAACCCGGCCCAGAGCGAATCCTGATGCTGCTTGTTCCGGAACGGCGGTGACATCACGCGGCGCGCAGCATGGTCCCAGTCGGTGTTGAAATATTCGCTCTCGTCCAAGGTCAGATGCTGGATCAGCGGCTCGCCCCAGACGCGTTTGCCCTGCATCCGCGCCCGCCGGATCGCCTCGTGGCTGTCCTCGCAGGACGTATGCACGACATAGAGCGGCACACCCGCCATGTCGGCGATCATGATGGCACGGTTGGTGGCCTCGCCCTCGACCTGCGGCGGGCGGGAATAGGCATGCGCCTCCGGCCCGGTATTGCCCTCGGCCAGCAGTTTCGCCGACAGCTCCGCCACCACGTCGCCGTTCTCGGCATGAACCAGCGCGATGCCGCCCAACTCGCCGAGCCGTTTGAACGAGGCATACATCTCGTCGTCATTGACCATCAGCGCGCCCTTGTAGGCCATGAAATGCTTGAAGGTGGTGATGCCTTCCTGCTCGATGATGGTCTTCATCTCGTCAAACACCTGCTCGCCCCACCAGGTGATCGCCATGTGATAGGAATAATCGCAGTTCGCGCGGCCCGACTTGTTGTGCCACATGGCCAGCGCATCGTGCAGCCCCTGTCCCTGCCCCGGCAGCGCAAAATCGACCACCATCGTGGTGCCGCCCGCAAGGGCCGCCCGCGTGCCGCTTTCGAAATCGTCCGAGGAATACGTGCCCATAAAGGGCATTTCCAGATGCGTATGCGGATCGATCCCGCCCGGCATGACATAGCAGCCGGTCGCATCAAGGCTTTCATCGCCCTTCAGCCCTTGCCCGATCTCCACGATCCGGCCACCCTCGACCAGCACATCCGCTTTATAGGTCAGATCGGCAGTGACGATGGTGCCATTCTTTATCACAGTGCTCATGGCTGGGCCTCCTGTAGCATTCAGTTGCTCATGTCTGGCAGGTCGGGGACCACAATGCCCTCGCAATGCCCCGGCCCGAGTTCATTTATCGTGTTCACACTGGAAATGACCATGGGAGGAACGACATCCTCGAAGCGATCCTTGCCATTGTTGTGGTAAGCCGGGACATTCTGAAGTGTGGCGAAAGCTTCCGTAAGCTCAGCCTCCCAGCCCGCCCCTTCGGAAGACGCCTTTGCCTGCGTCGCCCGCATCGCAATCATGGCCGACGCCAGCATCCGCTTGCCGCCATCTCCCATCAGGTTCGAATATTGCTCTGCGAGCGTGTCCAAAGTGAGTTGCATGTCGCTGCAGGCATCGGCTGCCATGACGCCCCCGGGCAAGATCAGCGCGCCGGAAATTGCCGAGACCAAAAGAAATCTCACCCCACCACCCCCGCCGTTTCCACCACCGCATGCATCAGCACATCGGCCCCCGCCGTCGCCCATTCCTTGGAAATCTCCTCGGCCTCGTTGTGGCTGAGGCCATCCACACACGGGCACATGACCATCGCGGTCGGCGCCACGCGGTTGATCCAGCAGGCGTCGTGACCGGCGCCGGACACGATATCCAGATGTGAATAGCCCAGCCGCTCGGCCGCATTCCGGACCGCGGCGACACATTTCGGATCGAAAGTCACCGGGTCGAAATGACCGGTCGGCTCAATCTCGATGCCAAGGCCCAGATCGCGGGCGATCTGCTGCGCGGCAAGCTCGATCTGAACCCGCATTGATGTGAGCTTGGTCAGTTCCGGGGACCGGATGTCTATGGTGAACACAGCCCGGCCCGGAATGACGTTGCGCGAGTTGGGATAGACATTGGCCTGCCCCACGGCGCCGACCGCGTTCGGCTGATGGGCCATCGCGATTTCATGCACCGCTTCGGTAATCCGCGCCATTCCAAGGCCAGCATTGACCCGCATGTTCATCGGCGTTGACCCGGTGTGCGCATCCTTGCCCGTCAGCCGGACCTCGAGCCACCACAGGCCCTGCCCATGGGTGACGACGCCGATATCCTTGCCTTCGGCCTCGAGGATCGGGCCCTGTTCGATGTGCAGCTCGAAAAAGGCGTGCATCTTGCGCGCGCCGACTTCTTCATCACCCTTCCAGCCGATCCGCGCAAGTTCGTCGCCAAAGGCGATGCCCTCGGCATCCTTGCGACCGTAGGCCCAGTCCTGCTCGTGCATTCCTGCGAACACACCCGAGGCCAGCATGGCCGGCGCAAAACGTGTGCCTTCCTCATTGGTCCAGTTGGTCACCACGATCGGGTGCTTGGTCTTGATCCCAAGATCGTTCAGCGTCCGGATGATCTCCAACCCGCCAAGAACACCCAGCACACCGTCATACTTGCCCCCGGTCGGCTGGGTATCCAGATGCGATCCAACATAGACCGGCAAGGCGTCCGGGTCGGTCCCTTCGCGCCGCGCGAACATCGTCCCCATCTGGTCGACACCCATCGTCAACCCGGCCTCGTCGCACCACCGCTTGAACAGGTGCCGGCCCGCGCCATCGGCATCCGTCAGTGTCTGGCGGTTGTTGCCGCCCGCGACACCGGGACCGATCTTGGCCATCTCCATGAGACTGGACCACAGCCTGTCGCCGTTGACTTTGAGGTTCTCTCCGGGCGCTGCCATGATGGGTCTCCTATTTCAGTTCAACCTCGACGAAGGACATCACCTTGTCCCCGCCATTTACCACGTTGTGCTCAACCCCCTCGGTCCGGCGATAGGCCGCCCCGGCGGGCACAAGAACCTCGCGCGTCCCGCCTCCGGGCTCTTCCAGCAGCATAAGGCAATCGGTCAGCGTCGTGATAACATAGTCAAAACTGTGCCGATGCCAGCCTGTTTCCGCCCCCGGGGCAAAATCAAAGCGGGTCACGCGCACCCTGTCATCATCGATCACTTGAGTGGCAACCGCTGCGGCGCGTGTCATTCCGGGCCTTTCTGATTCTGCCGGCCGTGCCATGCCACAGCTCCGGCACCAAAAGAGTTTGACCAAACGGTCAGGAACACGCTAGCAGAGCAAAAGGGGCAGTCAAGAACTTCAAGCCGCCCCCGTCTAAATGCCACGCCTGACCGGATTGATACGCCACCGGTGCACTCTATTTCATCGTGTAAGAGTCACGAGGACCCAGTTAATGAAAATGGAACGCCCGAAGACACGTATCCAGCAAAAGAACACCCGGACGATCCTCGACGCCGCCCTCGACGTCTTCTCGCAGCACGGATTTCGCGGCACGACGCTCGACCAGATCGCGCAGGCGGCAGGACTGTCCAAACCAAATCTGCTTTACTATTTCCCGTCCAAAGAGGCGATCCACGACGCGCTGCTGATGGAACTGATGGATACGTGGGTCGATCCCTTGCGCCACATCGGAGAAGATGGCCACCCGGTCGAGGAAATCGTCGCCTATGTTCTGCGCAAGCTCGAAATGTCCCGCGATTACCCGCGCGAAAGCCGGCTTTTCGCCAACGAGATCGTGCAGGGCGCGCCCCGCATCCTCGACCAGATCGAAGGTCCGCTGCGCGACCTCGTAAACGAGAAGGCAGAGGTGATCCGGGGTTGGATCGCCGCCGGAGAATTGGCCGAGGTGGACCCGCATCACCTGATCTTCTCGATCTGGTCGACAACCCAGCACTATGCCGATTTCGACGTTCAGGTCCGCGGTATTCTGCGCCCCGAAGGGGACGCGCATTTCAATGATGCCGCGCAATTTCTGGAAGCGCTCTACCGACGGACGTTAACGCCTCGTTAGCCAAGAGACTAAGTCTTCTATAACATTAACGAAATCCAAACCAAGGTGGCCCATTCTACCGCCTGTGGGGGCTCCGATTCTGGAGCATGAAATGTCGGAAATCATTGGCTCGAACATCGCAGCCACAACCGCGCTGTCTGCCCGGCCACTCCGCCTGGGGTTGGGCCCCCAGATCGCGACTGCGGCAAGCAAGACATCGGGCGGCGGCATCGACCAGCCCATTGCGAACCTCGACCCTGTGCCAGCGCATCGGCCCCCTCGCCTTGACGATCATCCCGGTCCGCCGCCAGCGTTCTCGGCCAGCCTGCTTGACGTCGATACGGACGTTTTGACCGTGATCAAGCGGATGCAGGCAGAACGGGACCGCGGGATCGCCGAGGACGCGCTGAAGCCGGCCACCGGCACCGCGCAGCCCGAGGTCAAGCCGGAACCCTGACGCGGAGCCCGGTCAGCAACCGGGCATCAACTCGCCTCCATGGGTTCGATGGTCAGTTCGCTGATGCGGCTGGCCGGTGACAAGGCCAGCGCCAGCACAATTGTATCGACCACGTCTGCAACAGGAATAAGGCCGGGCCCGTCGGCCCCGGTGGCGACATCGCCCGGATTGACGAGCGTCACCGGATGGCGGCCACCCAGCGCGCGGGTCAGAGCGTCGGCCATGCCGCGCAGCCCCGCCTTCGAAGCGCCGTAGGCCACTTCGGGCGACCCGTTGCGATCCAGCCCCGAGGTCGAGCCGATCAGCACGATCCGGCCGCCCCGAGCCAGCGCGGGCAGCAGGGCCTGCGTCAACAGGATGGGTGCTGTCAGGTTGACCGCGATGATCCGCGCGATTTCTGCCGGCGGGCTTTGGGCAAAGTCGTAATCGGGCGTAAATGCCGCCGCTTCCCAGATTCCGGCCGAATGCACGACCGCGTCCACCGGGCCCACCTGCAAAGCGGCCTCGGCTATCTCTTGCGGCCGGGACAGGTCACAGGCCACCCAGCGGCCCACCGCCGGGCGGCTGCGTGACAGGACGGTCACCTCATCTCCGCGTTCATCCAGGCGCGCCGCCAGCGCCGCTCCTATCCCGCTCGACCCTCCGGTGACGAGCACATGGCTCACTCTGCCGCCCTTGCCATCGGGTTGTTCGGGTGGGTCGTCCAGTTGGCATAATCCGCCGACACCGTGCGACCGGTGCGCGGGTCCACCACGCCTGGTTCGAGCTGTTCCATGGTGATGCAGCCCTCGACGGGGCAAACATCGACGCACAGATTGCAGGCCACGCATTCGTCGTCCTGAACCTCGAAAACTCGGTCCGGCGACATCGTGATCGCCTGATGGCTGGTATCCTCGCAGGCGGCAAAGCACCGGCCGCACTTGATGCAGGCCTCTTGGTCGATCCGCGCCTTGGTGACATAGTTCAGGTTCAGATATTGCCAGTCCGTGACGTTGGGCACCGCCCGCCCCACGATACCGGCCACGCTGTCATGGCCTCTCTCATCCATCCATTGCGACAGGCCCGAGATCATTTCCTGCACGATCTTGAAACCATAGGTCATCGCCGCCGTGCAGACCTGCACATTGCCCGCGCCAAGCGCCAGGAACTCTGCCGCGTCGCGCCATGTCGTGACCCCGCCGATGCCCGAGATCGGCAGTCCGGCGGTCTCTGAATCTCGCGCGATCTCGGCCACCATGTTCAGTGCAATCGGCTTGACCGCCGGGCCACAATACCCGCCGTGGCTGCCCTTGCCGTCAATCGAGGGCAAGGGGCTGAAACTGTCCAGGTCAACACCCGTGATCGAGGAGATCGTGTTGATCAGGCTGACGGCATCGGCCCCGCCCGCCTTGGCGGCACGTGCCGGCTTGCGGATATCGGTGATATTGGGCGTCAGCTTGACGATCACCGGCATCCGGGTGTTGGCCTTGCACCAGCGCGCGACCATCTCGATATATTCGGGCACCTGCCCGACCGCCGCGCCCATGCCGCGCTCGCTCATCCCGTGCGGACAACCGAAGTTCAACTCGATGCCGTCCGCGCCGGTTTCCTCGACGCGCGGCAGGATCGCCTTCCACGCCGCCTCCTCGCAAGGCACCATGATGCTGACCACCACCGCGCGGTCGGGATAGTCGCGCTTCACCGCCTTGATCTCGCGCAGGTTCACCTCCAGGGGCCGGTCGGTGATCAGTTCGATATTGTTCAGCCCCAAAAGCCGCCGGTCCGCCCCCCAGATCGCGCCATAACGCGGCCCGTTGACGTTGACGATCGGCGGACCCTCTTCGCCCAAGGTCTTCCAGACCACCCCGCCCCAGCCTGCCTCGAAGGCGCGGCGGACGTTATATTCCTTGTCCGTTGGCGGCGCCGACGCCAGCCAGAACGGGTTGGGAGATTTGATACCCACGAAATTCGATGAAAGATCAGCCATTGTTGGTTCCCCTATACGTCCACAACCGCGTCAAACCCGGCAAAGATCATCCGCTTTCCGTCAAGCGGCACGTCTTGCATGATTGCCATGCGCGGATCCTGCATCGCCTTTTGCATGCCGGCCTCTTGCGCGGCCTTGTCCGGCCATTCCTGCCAGCCACTGACGACCGTTTCGCCCGCTTCGGCTTTCACGGCCAAAGGAAAAGAGGTCAGCTTCCCCGGCGGAACATCCGCGCCCCAGCATTCAACAACGCGAGTCGCCCCGTATTCCTTAAAGACCTCGGCCATGGCCGAAGCGAGCCGGACGTAGTCGTCCTTCCTGTCCGTCGGAACGGCTGCGACATATGCCATCACGTAACTCATTGGGCTCCCTCCCGGATGCCGCGCCGACGACCGTGTCAGCCGATCAGCGCTCGGTGAATATCCTCGGCCGCGTCACGCCCTTCGGCCACTGCGGTCACTGTCAGGTCATCGCCACCGCTGGCACAGTCGCCGCCTGCCCAAACGCCATCGACCGATGTCCTGCCGTCCCCGGAAACCGAGATCTTGCCGCCTTCGATCCTGACCCCGGATGGCGCCCCGGCCAGAACCTGGCCGATCGCCTTGAAGACCTGATCCGCGGCCAGACGAAACCGTTCCCCGGTCCCTTTCAGACTGCCGGCTGTCTCGACAGTATACTCCAACTCGATCTCTCCGTCATGCACGGCGACCGGCATCGCGTTGTAGAGGATCCGGACACCCTTGGACGCTGCCAGATCCTGCTCGAATTCCGACGCACCCATCCGCTCGCGGCCGCGCCGGTAGACGATGGTGACATTTTCGGCGCCCAGCAGCTTCGACTGCACCGCTGCATCGACGGCCGTCATACCGCCGCCGATAACCACGACATTGCGCCCAATCGGAAGCGTCGTCAGGTCCTTGGACTGGCGAAGCTCGGCAATGAAATCCACCGCATCCCTGACCCCGCCACGGTCTTCGCCCTCCGCCCGCAGCGCATTGACGCCGGCAAGACCGATCCCGAGAAAGACCGCATCGAAGTCCTTGCGCAGCGCCTCTAGCGTCAGACCGCTTCCCAGCGCCTCGCCCAGCCTCACGTCGATGCCGCCGATCTGCAACAGCCACTCCACCTCGGCCTGCGCGAAACCGCCCACCGACTTGTAGCTGGCGATCCCGAACTCGTTCAGACCGCCGGCCTTGGGTCCGGCATCGTAAACCACGACGTCATGCCCCTTCATCGCCAGCCGATGCGCGCAGGACAGCCCGGCAGGTCCGCCCCCCACGACAGCAACCCGCTTGCCCGTGGAGGCACCGCGCGCAAACGGATGCGCCCCTTGAGCCATGAGCGTGTCGGTCGCGAATCTCTGCAGCCGCCCGATCTCGACCGGCTTTCCCTCGGCCACCTCGCGCACACATACCTCCTCGCAGAGCGTCTCTGTCGGACAAACGCGCGCGCACATGCCGCCAAGGATATTCTGCTCAAAGATCGTCCTCGCCGCGGCTTCCGGTGTGCCGGTCTGGATCTGGCGAATGAACAGCGGAATATCGATTGAGGTCGGGCAGGCCGTCATGCAGGGCGCATCATGACAGAAATAGCACCGGTCCGACGCTACTGCCGCCTCGTGTGCGTCAAGCGGCGCATGAAGGTCTGAAAAATTCCGTGCAATCGTTTCTGCCGGCAACCGCCCGGAAACGATGCCCCGCGTCATCTGGCTGTTCGCCATGGAGGTCTCCCTGATCGCAGTTCATTTCAGGATAGCTTGCCACAGCCATAAATTTTATCAACTGGTAAATTTTTACCCGCGAAGGGCGCCTTCAACGGTCCCGCCAAAGCAATCCCGGACGAACAGCCCATCAAACAAATCTGCCCATCCCCGCTTTTCACCCCCTGCCCGGTCGCGTATAAGCACCGGCAGAGAAAGCCTGCAGCAGACAGGCATGGAACCGGTCGAGGATGGCATGGCTAAACAGAACACCAACGCAGACGTGGATTTCATCAAGGCTCTGGCCGAGCTTCTGAATGAAAACGACCTGACCGAACTTGAGGTCAAACGGGAATTCGGCGAGGCCGACAGGCTGAATGTCCGGGTGAGCCGCGCCAAACAGGTGATCCAGCAAGCCGCTGTTCACATGCCCGTCGCCCCGGCCGCCGCGGCGCCCGCTGCTGCGCCAGCAAGCGCCACACTCGCCCCGGAAGGCAATGACGACCCGGCGAAGCACCCCGGCGCGGTGACCTCGCCAATGGTCGGCACCGTCTACCTGCAGGCCGAACCCGGCACCCCGGCTTTCGTCAAGGTCGGTGACAAGGTTGCCGAAGGCGACACTTTGCTGATTGTCGAAGCGATGAAGACGATGAACCACATCCATGCCCCGCGCGGCGGTACCGTCAAGCGGATCCTCGTTGCGGATGGCGATCCCGTCGAATATGGCGCGCCGCTGATGATCGTCGAATAGGGGTCGCCCATGTTCGAAAAAATCCTGATCGCCAATCGCGGCGAAATCGCCCTCCGCGTCATCCGCGCCTGCCGTGAAATGGGCATCCAGTCGGTCGCGGTGCATTCCACCGCCGACAGCGACGCGATGCATGTCCGTATGGCGGATGAAGCCGTCTGTATCGGCCCCCCGCCCTCGTCGCAAAGCTATCTTTCGTTTCCCGCCATCATTTCGGCCTGCGAGATCACCGGCGCGCAGGCCATCCATCCCGGCTACGGCTTCCTGTCCGAAAACGCCAATTTCGTGCAGATCGTCGAAGATCACGACCTGACCTTCATCGGCCCGACGGCGGAACATATCCGCATCATGGGCGACAAGATCACTGCCAAGGACACTGCAAAGCGGCTAGGAATCCCTTGCGTCCCCGGCTCTGATGGTGGCGTCGCCACCGTCGAAGACGCCCGCAAGGTGGCCGCCGAAATCGGCTATCCCGTGATCATCAAGGCCACGGCAGGCGGCGGTGGGCGCGGCATGAAACAGGCCCGCAATGACACCGAAATCGAAAACGCCTTCCGCACCGCGCGGTCAGAGGCGAAATCGGCGTTCGGCAATGACGAGGTCTATATCGAGAAATATCTGCAGACCCCGCGCCACATCGAGATTCAGGTCTTTGGCGACGGCAAGGGCAACGCCGTCCATCTGGCAGAGCGCGACTGTTCGCTGCAACGCCGCCACCAGAAGGTGCTGGAAGAGGCCCCCGGCCCTGTCATCACTCCTGAACAACGCGCCCGGATTGGCAAGATCTGCGCCGATGCCGTGGCTTCGATCAACTATATCGGCGCTGGAACCATCGAATTCCTCTTTGAAGATGGTGAGTTCTACTTCATCGAGATGAACACCCGCCTTCAGGTCGAACATCCGGTGACCGAGGCCATCTTCGGCATCGACCTTGTGCGCGAGCAGATTCGCGTTGCCGAGGGCCTGCCGATGTCCTTCACCCAAGACGATCTGGTCATCAACGGCCATGCGATCGAGGTCAGGATCAACGCTGAAAAACTGCCGAATTTCGCGCCCTCACCGGGCCGGATCAGCCAGTACCACGCGCCGGGCGGCCTTGGCGTCCGGATGGATTCCGCGCTTTACGACGGGTATTCGATCCCGCCCTATTACGACAGTCTGATCGGCAAGCTGATCGTTCATGGTCGCGACCGGAACGAAGCCTTGGCCCGGCTCAACCGGGCGCTCGGCGAACTGATCGTCGACGGTGTGGACACCACGATCCCGCTCTTTCACCAATTGCTCGCAGAAGCTGATATTCAATCCGGCAGCTACAACATTCACTGGCTGGAAAAGTGGCTGGACCGCAACCTGCCTCCGAAGCCCTGATATCGCCGATGTCGGGCGATGGATGAACCAGAGCTGACCCCAAGACTGCTGTTGCGGGCTTATGCATCTGGGATATTCCCGATGGCCGAAAGTCAGGACGATCCAGAGGTCTTCTGGGTCGACCCGAGCCGCCGCGGCATCCTGCCACTCGACGCGTTTCACATCTCACGCAGCCTCCGCCGCACCATTCTGTCAGGCCGGTTCGAACCGCGTTTTGACAGTGATTTCGCCGCGACCGTGCAAGGCTGCGCGCAACGACCCGAGACCTGGATCAACGACACGATCTTCCGCCTCTATCAGGACCTTCACGCGATGGGCCACGCCCATTCGCAGGAAATCTGGCAGGACAAGGAACTGGTCGGCGGGGTCTACGGCGTGGCAATAGGCGGCGCGTTCTTCGGTGAAAGCATGTTCTCACGCCGCACCGATGCTTCGAAAGTCGCGCTGGCCTATCTGGTCGACCGGCTGAACCAAACCGGTTTCATCCTGTTTGACACGCAATTCATTACGCCGCATCTGAAAAGCCTCGGCGGGCAAGAGATCGACCGCCACGACTATCTCGACCGGCTGGAACGCGCCTTGCAGGTCCGCGCCAATATCCGCCACCTCAAGGAACCGCAAACGCCTCAGGGCGTTATACAGCGCAATACCCAGACGTCGTAACGCGGGTGGTCCAGCGCATCGAGCGCCGGGCTCGAGGCGATCATCCATCCGGTGAAACTCGGCGTCTGATCGCCCGCA
This sequence comes from Paracoccaceae bacterium, assembly GCA_024642725.1. Classification (GTDB taxonomy): domain Bacteria; phylum Pseudomonadota; class Alphaproteobacteria; order Rhodobacterales; family Rhodobacteraceae; genus JAHEAO01. The sequence goes on from JAHEAO010000009.1 coordinate 23,997, forward strand.
TTCCGGATGACCAGATACGCATAGGCATCGCCATTGGGGTTGCCCGCCGGATAGCGGCATTCGCCAAGCGTCACCTGTATGCGTCCCAATTGCTTGGTCTGGCCGGGGGTCAGATCGAAATCGACGACCTCGCCGGATACCTTGTCCATCGCCCGCAGCAAGACGCCGCCCGGTGCGGTAAGCGCCTGTTGCGCGACTGCAGGTGAAAAAGCCAAGATCAGCCCGACCGCGGCAAGAACCCGAGCGAACGTCATTCCGCGCTCTGGTCGCCGGTGACGAATTTCAACAGAAGCGACACGATGCTGACAGAGCCTTGAGTGTCCACAATCTCGGCCCCCGGTTCCAGATTGAACAGCGATCCACCGGGCAGAATCTCGACGAAATTGCCGCCCAGAAGCCCCTCCGAAGAGACAACGATCGCGGAATCGTCGGGCAAGGCGATCCGATCGGCGACCGTGAACCTTGCATCCGCGCGGAAGGTCTCGGGATTGAGGTCAAGAGATGTGACAGTCCCGACCTTGACGCCCGACATCCGCACATCGGTCCCCACGGACACGCCCTCTATCGACCGGAACGAGGCCGAGAATTCATGTGCTCCGGCACCGGTGGAATAGCCCGTCAGCTGGCCAGCATAAATGACGAATCCGACCGCCGCGGCCAGCACCGCGCCCCCCACCAGAACCTCTGTCGTGCTTTCCGCCATTGGAACTGCCTATTCTGGCTGCCATGCCTCGTAGTCGCTCCGGTCCGCCGGTTGCGGACGCCGGATGGACCCCGGCGGGGCATAGGCCATCGCCGTGCCGGTCAAGTTCTCGACATGCGGCTTTTCCCATGACTTGTGCGGCAGGGGCGATTTGCTCGGCGGTTCCTTGAAGGTCTGGTGCAGCCAGCCGTGCCAGTCCGGTGACACCCGGCTCGCCTCGGCTTCCCCGTTGAAGATCACCCAGCGGCGAGAACCGTCCTTGGTCGTGTAATAGATGTTTCCTTCAGCATCCTCCCCGACCTTGACGCCCTTGCGCCAGGTGAAGAACTGGGTGTTGAGCGTCTGACCGTCCCACCAGGTGAAAACGCGCAAGATCGATCTCAGAATGCCCATCGGCTGCCTCCGGTTTTGTTCGGCCCAGATATGGACCAAGCCGCGCCCAAGGTCCAGTGGCAAGGCCCTCTCTCAGTCACCCCAGCGAATCCGCGCGGCAATAAGTTCGGGCACCGAGTATATGAACACCGCTTCCCCTTCGGCATCTCGCCAATACCAGGACCCGGGCCGTGACAATGCCCCTGTCACCCGGGCAGCGGTTTCCTCTGTCCATTCACCCTTGCAAACCCCGACCGGGTTCCGATTGCCGGCACTCAGCGTGCCGTCGGGCGTTGGCAACCAGTCTCCGGCATAGACAAACCGCCAGTCAGACGCCTCCCCTCGTGGCGGCTCGGCTTCGGGGTCCAGCCCAAGATCGACCACGGCATAGGTGCAGGCTTCAGCCTCATCGCCGATGCTGTTCCACTTCTTGCTGGCCAGAACCCCGGCATAGCGAACCACCCCGTCAAAAACCTCGGAAGCGTAGTTTGGATTGCTGAATACAGCGATCCAGATATGCAGACCGAAATAGGCCAGCGCCGGCAAGGAAATCAGCAAACCGGCGAAAAGCAGCGCCACCCGCGCGATGCGCCGGACTACGCCATGTCGCCGACGCCGGGTCAAACGCCCGGGGCCGTCTTGGGCACGCGCGCCGTGACCTCGATCTCGATCTTCATCTCAGGTTCCATCAGCCCGGCCTGGATCATCGTCGCCGCCGGCCGCGCCTCGCCGAACGCAGCGCTCAGGATCGGCCAGCATTTTCGGAACTCCGAAGCATCGGGCAGGATGTAGCGGACCCGGACAACGTCGTTCAGCCCCGCCCCGGCCTCGGCCAGCGCCTTGTCGATGGTGGCCAGTACATTGCGGCACTGGTCCTCGACGCCATCGGGCATCCGCATCGTCGAATAGTCATAACCAGTCGTGCCGGAGACGAAAATCCAGCCATCCGCGACGACAGCGCGGGAATAGCCGATATCAGCTTCGAAGGGAGAGCCAGAAGAAATGTGACGCTGGCCCATACGGTTCCTACCCGGCGGTCGCGGATTCTTTCTTGCTGTCTGCATGGATCATCAGCGGAGCGGTCCCGGCGGTCACTGCCTCTTCGTTGACAACGACTTCTTCGACGCTCGACATTCCGGGCAGATCGAACATCGTATCAAGCAGGATGTCTTCCATGATCGACCGCAATCCGCGGGCGCCGGTCTTGCGAATGATCGCACGCTTGGCAATCGCGATCAGCGCATCCTCGGTGAATGACAGCTCGACGTTTTCCAGTTCGAACAGGCGCTGGTATTGCTTGACCAGTGCGTTCTTGGGCTTGGTCAGGATCGTGACAAGCGCAGCCTCATCAAGGTCTTCCAGGGTCGCAATCACCGGCAGACGTCCAACGAATTCCGGGATCAGCCCGAATTTCAGCAGGTCTTCCGGTTCAAGCTCGGTGAACAACTCTCCGACGCCACGGCTGTCGTTATCCTTGACGTCCGCGCCAAAGCCCATGGCGCTGCCCTTGCCGCGCTGCGCAATGATCTTTTCCAGACCCGAGAACGCCCCGCCGCAGATGAACAGGATGTTGGTCGTGTCGACCTGCAGGAATTCCTGCTGCGGATGCTTCCGCCCCCCCTGCGGCGGCACCGAAGCGACGGTGCCCTCCATGATCTTCAAAAGCGCCTGCTGCACGCCCTCGCCCGATACGTCACGGGTGATCGACGGGTTGTCGGACTTGCGGGTAATCTTGTCGACCTCATCGATGTAGACGATGCCGCGCTGCGCGCGTTCGACATTGTATTCCGACGCCTGCAAGAGCTTCAGGATGATGTTTTCGACATCCTCACCGACATAGCCCGCTTCGGTCAGCGTCGTTGCATCGGCCATGGTGAAGGGCACATCAAGGATTCGCGCCAATGTCTGCGCCAGCAGCGTCTTGCCGCAACCCGTCGGCCCGATCAGCAGAATATTCGACTTGGCAAGTTCGATATCATTCGTCTTGGCGACATGGTTCAGGCGCTTGTAATGGTTATGAACCGCGACAGAGAGCACCTTTTTCGCATGCGCTTGACCGATGACATAGTCGTCCAGCACATCGCAGATGTCCTTCGGTGTCGGAACGCCATCTGCGGATTTCAGCCCCGCGGATTTGGTTTCCTCACGAATGATATCCATGCAAAGCTCGACGCATTCGTCGCAGATAAACACGGTCGGGCCAGCGATAAGCTTGCGCACTTCATGCTGACTCTTACCGCAGAAAGAGCAGTAGAGCGTGTTCTTGCTGTCGCTGGAGTTGTTTGCCATCGCATTCCCTTACGGCCAATCGCCTGGTCAACAGGCCGCACCGGCCCGGTTGGTCTGCCCCTGACGATAAGTCTAGGGCAGCCGATTCATGTTCACAACGCCAAAATGGTCCCCTGTGGCGCGTTCGCCACGAACCGCTTCAACCTTACTTCTCTGCCGGTTTGACCTTGTCGCGGCTGTCAACAATCTCGTCGATCAGACCCCATTCCTTCGCTGCGGCCGGGTCCATGAAATTGTCACGCTCCAGTGCCGATTCCACCGTCTTCAGCTTCTGTCCGGTATGGCTCACGTAAATCTGGTTCAGCCGATCCTTCAGCTTCTGGGTCTCCTGGGCATGGATCATGATGTCCGTCGCCTGACCCTGATAGCCGCCCGACGGCTGGTGAACCATGATCCGGCTGTTGGGCAAAGAGAACCGCATCCCCGGTTCGCCCGCCGCCAGCAGCAGCGAACCCATCGAGGCCGCCTGCCCGATGCAGACCGTCGAAACCTTCGGCTTGATATATTGCATCGTGTCGTAGATCGACAGGCCGGAGGTCACGACACCGCCCGGGCTGTTGATGTACATCGCGATTTCCTTGTTGGGATTTTCCGCCTCAAGGAACAGAAGCTGCGCCACGATCACGGTGGCCATCTCATCATGGACCGGGCCCGAGACGAAGATGATCCGTTCTTTCAGAAGGCGCGAAAAGATGTCGTATCGAATCGACCCGCGCGAGGTGGTCTCTTCAACCGTCGGAATAATGAAGCCCTGAAGGGCTGATACTGGGTCTCTCATGTCCGTGCCTCACGCTGCTGGGTGGTAGGTTTGCCGCAAAACTCTTTCGAGAGTCTTAGTATTGCGTCCCGGGGGCTGCAAGGGCAGGTCGCGATCCGCGTCCCTGCCCCAACGGCACGGCGCCCGTCCTCAGACCAGATCGTCGGGCAGAATACCGTCCGGCATGTTCTGATAGCAGACCGGGCGCAGAAAGCGGCGGATCGACAAAGTGCCCACGCTGGTCGCGCCGAAATTGGTCGAGGCCGGATAGGGCCCGCCATGCACCATCGCATCCGCGACCTCGACGCCCGTGGGAAAGCCGTTCGCCAGCACCCGGCCGGCCTTGCGTTCCAGAACCGGCATCAACTGGCGCGCCAGCGCCGTGTCGCCCTTGTCCAGATGCAGGGTGCAGGTCAGCTGCCCCTGCAGGGACCGGGCAATCCTCTGCATCTCCTCGGCATCCGACACACGCACGATCAGCCCCAAAGGCCCGAATACCTCTTCGCCCAACTCGTGATTGTCCAGCCAGTTTTTTCCCGTTGTTTCATATAGATACGGCGTGGCGTTGCGAAGGTTGCAAACGCTCGTCAGAACCTCTTGCACGCCTTTCGATCCGGCCACCCGATCACGACCCTTGCGGTAGGCCTCGGCGATTCCATCGGTCAGCATCACCTGCGAACCGATACCTGCAACCGCCCCCTTGGCCGCCGCGACGAAAGCATCGGCATCGGGACCGTCGATCAGCACCGCGATCCCTGGATTGGTGCAGAACTGCCCTGCCCCCATCGTCAGCGATCCGGACCAACCCTTGGCAATCTCGCCACCGCGCGCCTGAAGCGCGCCCGGCAGAAGGAACATCGGATTGACGCTGCCCAGTTCACCAAAGAACGGAATCGGCTCAGGCCGTGCGGCGCACAGATCGAACAGCGCCCGGCCGCCTCCAAGCGACCCGGTGAAACCAACCGCCTTGATCAGCGGATGCTGCACAAGCGTCGTCCCGGTCGCCCGCGTGCCCCCCTGAATCAACGAAAAGACACCGGCCGGCATACCGCACGACCTTATCGCCGCCAGAATCGCCTCGGCGACGATCTCGCCGGTGCCGGGATGCGCCGAATGGCCCTTGACGACCACCGGGCAACCAGCGGCCAGTGCCGCCGCCGTGTCTCCTCCGGCCGTCGAAAAAGCCAGCGGAAAGTTGGAAGCGCCGAATACCGCCACCGGCCCGATCGGACGCTGCATCAGCTTCAGATCCGGTCGCGGCAACGGCTGGCGGTCCGGCAAGGCTTCATCATGCCGCCGGTCCAGATAGTCGCCCTTCAGGATATGGCTCGCAAACAGCCGCAGCTGTCCCGTGGTGCGCCCCCGCTCCCCCTGCAATCGGGCCTCCGGCAGCCCCGTTTCCGCACAGCCGATCTCGGTGATCGCCGCCGCCCGCGCCTCGATCTCGTCGGCGATGGCGTTCAGGAAAGCGGCCCTTTCAGCGCGCGAGGAATAGCCGTAGCTCCAGAAGGCCTGTTCAGCCGCCTCCACCGCCGCGTTGACATGCTCTGGCGTGCCGACGGAAAACTCATGGGCTCCGCCATGTGCAGGCTCATTTGCAAACCGCGCCTCACCCGCGACCCATTCCCCGGCGATCAAATGCTTTCCGTGGGGTGTGAATACTGATTTATCCAACATTGTCCGATCCTCTGTCTCATGGCCCCAAGGGCCCGGTTTTCCTTCGCGTCCGCCGCTGCGGACATTTCGACACGACCTTCGGCATCATTCGTCCCAAATATCCCCGCCGGAGGCATTACTTATTTATTTCATGACTTTACGATCCATCTCTCATCTTTTCTAGAAGATCACCGGTTCCGAAACCGGCGCGCCGTAATCCGTCCTCAGGAAATCGAAATCGCACCCCTTGTCGGCCTGCTCGATATGAGAAGAAAACATCTGGCCATACCCCCGCTCGTAGATCGGCGCCGGCGCAACCCAGGCTGCGCGGCGCTCTGCCAACTCCGCCTCTGGCACACGCATGTTCAGACTGCGGTTCGGCACGTCGATTTCAACGATATCGCCGGTCCTGAGCAACGCCAGCGGCCCGCCGACGAAGCTTTCCGGCGCGACATGCAGAACGCAGGCGCCGAACGCCGTGCCCGACATCCGCGCGTCCGACAGCCGCAGCATGTCGCGCTGGCCCAGCTTGAGCAGCGCCTTGGGCATCGGGATCATGCCCCATTCCGGCATTCCCGGCCCGCCCTGCGGCCCGGCATTGCGCAGGACGAGCACGGTGTCAGGCGTCATCGGATAGTCGGGGTCGTCAATGATGGCCTTGAGTTCGGGATAGCTGTCGGCCACCAGTGCGGGGCCGGCATGGACATGGAACCTCGGGTCGCAGGCCGCAGGTTTGATCACCGCACCGTCAGGCGCCAGATTGCCCTTGAGAACCGCCAGCGACCCCTCGTGGTAAACCGGACGTGAAAGTGGCCGTATAACATCTTCATTGTAAACGGTGATCTGCTCCAGACCCTCGCCAATCCCGACCCCCGCCACGGTCAGTGCTGCCCCGTCCAGCCGGTCTCCCAACTGCTTCATCAGCGCGCGCAGGCCGCCTGCGTAGAAGAAATCCTCCATCAGGTAGTCCTTGCCCGACGGCCGCACATTGGCCAGAACCGGGGTCACGCGCCCGATCCGGTCGAGGTCTTCCAGTTCCAATGGCACGCCCGCCCGCCGCGCCATTGCGATCAGGTGAATGATGGCATTAGTCGAACAGCCCGTCGCCATCGCCACCGTAACGGCATTCCTGACCGCGCTCGGGGTGATGATCCGGTCCGGGGTCAGGTCCTCCCAGACCATATCCACGATGCGTCGCCCGCAGGCCGCCGACATCCGCTGATGCCCACTGTCCGCCGCCGGGATCGAGGACGCCCCCGGCAGGCACAGCCCCATCGCCTCGGCGATCGCGGTCATGGTGCTTGCGGTGCCCATCGTCATGCAATGGCCGTAGCTGCGCGCGATACCGGCTTCGATACCGAACCATTCCTTGGCGTCGATCGTGCCGGCGCGCCGCTCGTCCCAGTACTTGAACGCATCCGTTCCAGATCCAAGTGTCCGCCCGGCATAATTGCCACGCAGCATCGGGCCGGCGGGCAGGTAGATGAACGGCAGCCCGGCACTCACGGCCCCCATCACCAGCGCCGGCGTGGTCTTGTCGCAGCCTCCCATCAAGACCGCGCCGTCCACCGGATGGCTGCGCAGCAGTTCCTCGACCTCCATCGCCAGCATGTTGCGGTAGAGCATGGTCGTCGGCTTGACGAACATCTCGGCCAGCGACATCGCCGGCAGTTCCAGCGGCAGCCCTCCGGCCTGCAGAATGCCCCGCTTCACCCAGTCGGCGCGCTCGCGCAGATGAACGTGGCAGGGATTGATCTCTGACCATGTGTTGATGATCGCGATCGCGGGGCGCCCGTCCCAGTCCTGGTTGTCATACCCCATCTGAACGAACCGCGACCGGTGCCCGAAGGACCGGAAATCATCCGGCGCAAACCAGCGGGCCGACCGAAGATCGGCATAGGCCTTGCGTCGCTTTGCCGAATGATCAGAACTCACGCCCGCCCCCAGTTCCGTCCCCGAAGCGGGGTCGGCATTCGCGGTATTTGGTATACCGAAGCCGCGCGACTTTCAATCCGCGATCACTTCACGATGAGATCCGAGGCGTCCTCGCATTTGGCGCGGTTGTAGCTAATGGACGACCACAACGCGATGCCGATCAAGGCGGCGCCGATCAGACCGGTCACCATTTCGGGAATGACCCACATGGTCTGGGCGAACATGATCACCGACAGGGCAAGTATCGAATAGAACGCGCCATGTTCCAGATACCTGAACTCGGCCAGCGTCTTTTTCTCCACGATCATGATCGTCATCGACCGCACATACATCGCGCCGATACCCAGACCGATGGCAATCAGAAAAAGGTTCTGCGTCAGGGCAAAGGCACCGATCACCCCGTCAAACGAAAAGCTCGCGTCAAGGACCTCAAGATAAAGAAACGCTCCCAGCCCCCCCATCCGGGTCACTCGCGACGCCTCGTCCTGACGATCCAGAAGCCGCCCGATGATCTCGACCAGGGTGAAAACCACCAGTCCGAACAGTGCCGAGAACAGGAATTCGGCGACAACCGCGTCCGGGATCATGGTGGCAAACCCCAGAACGACCACCAGAACCAGAGTGATCTGCAACCCCCTGATATTCGCCAGTTGTCGCAGCCGGCACTCCAGGATCCGGATCCAGTCAACTTCCTTGGCCTCGTCAATGAAATAGGTCAGCGCCACCATCATCAGGAAAGCGCCACCGAAAGCGCCGATGCTGACATCCGCGCCTTCCATGATCTCTGCATATTCCTGCGGATGGCTTGCCGCCAGTTTCAGCGTCGCCCAGGGGCCGAGATGCGCCGCGAAGGCAACCACAGCCAGCGGAAAGATGATCCGCATGCCGAAGACCGCGATGATGATACCCCATGTCAGGAACCGCCGCTGCCAGACCGGATCCATCTGCTGCAGCTTGTTGGCATTGACGATGGCATTGTCGAAGGACAGGGAGATTTCCAGAACCGCCAGAACCGCGCCAGTCAACAGAAAGGAAAGTGCGCCGCCCAAGGCGCTGGTGTAGTACCAGCCCAAGACAAAACTCAGAACCAAGCCCACCACGGTTACGAAGATCGGCCACTTCAGGTATCGGACCGTCGTATCGAGCATGAAGAAAAATCCTGTGGCGGAAGCCTGTCCAGATTTAGACCCGCCGGCACCGGGCTACAAGCTGCGTGCCCGGTTATTTTTGCAAAGGGCCGGCGTCTGCGGGGAAACGGCCCCCCTTTCCGGCTGCAAACGGCCCATCCGCCATCCAGCGCCATCGGGCTTGACACCGATCAATCGTCCGGCTTGCTGTTCTGATAGGCTGAGACAATGGCAAAACACCTTCATCTCGCCAGCATCGCTCTTGCGCTGATGGCCGCGCAACCCGCGACACCACATATTCTCGCCGAATCCCTGCCAGTGAAAAAGGGCGCGACCCCGGTGGAACTGCGTCCCGACCGAACCTTCCGCACCACCGAACTCGTCGCCGAGCTGCTCGACTGGATCGTGGCTTCGACCGACTACGCCCCGGCCCTGCCGCCCCCAGAGATCGTTTTCTGCGAGACCGGCGATTGCATCCCCTATGAAACCGGGACCGTCATCGTCGGAGAGACACTGAATGGCGCCTACGACAGGCACAACGCACGGATCGTGCTGATCCGGCCCTGGGATGTGACCGATACGCGCGACCAGTCGATCCTGCTGCACGAACTCGTTCACCATGTCCAACTCGGCAATCGGGACTTCGACTGCCTTGCCGCAACAGAACTCGAAGCCTATCGGCTTCAGGATGCCTATCTCTCACAGCACGGCATCGCCTCGGGCTTCGACTGGTCTCAGATCAACCTGCTGTCAAGCTGCCCGCCTGCAGCGCACTCGCGTTGAAGACAGGCCCGCTGCTGTCCCTCAGGCCGTGTCGGACCCTTTCGAGAACAGGTCATTTCCCATCTCGATCAGCTTGCCGCTCTCGGCGGCATATTGATCCAAGGCATCGCGCAGGAACCGGGTCTGAATGCCCTGGACCTCGGTGATGTCCTTGGCATGCAGAATCTCGTGCTGGGTCTTGACGTCCTCCTTGATCCGGTCCGCGACGAAGCGCATCACCTCGCCACTCATATCGCCAAGACCGGTGATCCACCCGGTTCCCATCCAGGCCATCGGCCCGAACCCGGCTTTCTGCCATTCGGCAAAGGCCGCAGCCGCGGATTGCATCGGATCTTCAGTCGTTTTCGATTTCTCGGTCATATCCTTGGGCCCCCTTGGATTGGTGAAATAACTTGAAAATTATACACCGGGGCGACGAACAGCGCCTTGATATGACGCAAGGCAAAGGGGCAGCGACGGATCTGCGTCACTGCCCCCCGCAAGAGTACTGGCCGAAAACCCCGCTCAGCTGCGGCCCTTCCACGGCACCAGCCATTTCTCGGCAATGCGCATGAGGATATCGATGCCGTAACCGATCACTCCGATCAGCACGATCCCCATGATCACGATATCGGTCAGCTGGAACTTCGAGGCTGCGATGATCATCATCCCCGCGCCCTTCTGCGCGGCCACCAGTTCGGCGGCAACAACCGTGCCCCAGCACACCCCCATCGCCACCCGCGCGCCCGTGAAAATCTCGGGCAGCGAGTTCGGAATGATGACATGCCGCATGATCTGCCACTTCGAGGCGCCCAGCGAATAGGCCGCGTGAATCTTGGTGATATTGACCCCCGAAACACCGGCCCGCGCCGCGATCGTCATGATCCAGAGTGCGGCCAGGAACAGCAGGATGATCTTGCCGGTCTCCCAGATTCCGAACCAGATGATCACCAGCGGGATCAGGGCCAGCGGCGGCACCGGGCGCATGAACTCGACAATCGGGTCGAACCAGCCGCGGAACCAGCCCGACAGCCCCATCGCATAGCCCAGCGGAATGCCCACAACCGACCCGGCGATGAAGCCCGCGAAGACCCGCATCAGCGACGATCCCAGATGCTGGGCAAGGCTGAAGTTCTGGTATCCGTTCTTGGCAATCTCCCAGAACCGGTTCCAGACCGCCTCGGGCGACGGCATCCAGATCGGCTCCATCTGCAGGCCCTTCTTCGGGGTAAAATTCAACGTCCCCTTGTCGGTCATCGAAACCCTGCCATCGGCCACACTGACTTCGCCGCCCGGCAAGATCGGCTGTCCATCGACGGCGACAACCTGGTAGCCGTCGTCGTTGCCGCCCTCGTCATTGGACTGCACCTTGATCAATCCGCTGCGCCACGCGCCTACCTTTGCGCCAATGTCCTTGGCAAAGCCCTCACCGGGGGCAATCTCGGGCACCGTTGCCTGATCTTCGATCCGGTGCACCGTCACATAGGCGGTCGCGGCATCTTCCTGCCCGGCGGCATTCTTGGCGGTATAGGTGAAACTGGTGTCCCCGATGAACGGCCCCGGCACATGGAATGGCACCAGTTTGGAACCGGTGAATGCGCCCCAGATCAGAAAGATCGTCACGATCGACACGACCGAGGCGATCCGGTTCGGCGTCACAGCGCTTTCATCGCCAAAAGTGACCGTCTTGAGGCTGGTGAAGTCATGCTTGTCCTGCCGTCGCTGAACGAAGATTTTGACCGCCCATGCCGAAACGGCAAAGATCGCGATATAGACCAGAAGGATTACAAGACCCGTCATACCGCTGCCTCCGACCGGCCCATGATTTCTTCTTCCATTTCCCAAATCATCGACAGGATTTCGTCGCGGGTCTCGGAAAAGCCTTCGGATTTCTTGACCGCTCGCAGATCCGCCGCGACGCCGCGTTCGGCAAATGGCAGCCGGTATTCCTTGTGAATGCGTCCCGGTCGTGGCGCCATCACAACCAGCCGCTCTCCCAGCAACAGCGCCTCTTCCACCGAATGGGTGATCAGAATCACCGTCTTGCCGGTCTCTTTCCAAAGCTTCAGAACCAGCCCCTGCATCTTTTCGCGGGTCAGCGCGTCAAGCGCGCCCAGCGGCTCGTCCATCAGGATCACATCGGGATCGTTCGCAAGGCACCGCGCAAGCGCAACCCGCTGCTGCATGCCGCCCGACAATTCGTAGACCGCCTTGTCCTTGAATGCGCCCAGACCTACCGTCTCAAGCAGGGAATCGGTCACGATGTCGCGCTCTGTCTTGGGCATCCCTTTCATCTTCGGGCCGAACTCTACGTTGTGCCGCACGCTCATCCACTCGAACAGCGCACCTTGCTGGAACACCATTCCCCGGTCCGGCCCCGGCCCCCGCACCGTTTCGCCGTTCAGCACGATCTTGCCCTCCGTCGGGGCCAGGAACCCGGCAAGGATGTTCAGTAAGGTCGTCTTGCCGCAGCCCGACGGCCCCAGCACGCTCATCAACTCGCCTTCCTTTAGGTCGAGCGACACGTTCTTGAGTGCCTGTACCGACGTGCCATTGGGCAGGTCGAACCGCATAGAGATATTCTGGATGGAAAGTCCGGTCATAGCGCCGCAGCCCCCGAAATGTCGTGGCAAAAGCGGGGGCGGCTTTCGCGCCGCCCCCAGTGGCGTGAGTGGCCGTTACATCCCGCTGGCGGCCGTCAGCGGCCCGGTGTTGACCGCATCCGCATAGGAATCACGCGCGGCGGGAATGCTGCCGGCATCGACGAACACCTGTGCCACACCCTTCATGAAATCCTGCGCGCCGCCGCCCAGCCATTTCTGGCCAAGCTGATCTTCGACGGACGGGAAAACAAAGGTTGCCAGCGTATCGGCGGTCGCCGCTTCATCCATACCGGCGTCCTTGGCGATCACCGGGATCATCGCGGCGGCACCGTCACCACCGGCGTTCCACATGGCGTTGGCATCTGCCGTCACCTTCAGGAATTTCGCCAGAAGCTCGGATTCTTCGGCGGCAAAGCTGGCGGGAACCGAGGTCACGTCAAACACCAGAATGCCCAGCTCTTCCTTCTCGGCACCGGTCAGCAGAACGTTGCCGTTCTCTTTCATCCGGCGCAGCGCCCCGCCCCAGCCGCAAACCATGTCAAGGTTGCCCTGCGCGAAAGCGGCCGCGCCATCGGGTGGCGCCATGTCAACGATTTCCATCGTCGAGATATCGACGCCGAAGTGATCCATCTGGCGCAGGAATCCATAATGCGCGGCGGTTCCGATCGGCACGCCGACCTTCTTGCCCGCAAGTTCACCGGCGCTGTTCTTGTCGATCTCCAGATCGGAACGGACCACGCAGTTGTCGTTGTCGGCGTAGCTCACAGCGACGTCCACAACCTGAAGGTCCTGCCCTGCCGAAGTCGCAACCACGAAGGGCGGCACGCCTTGGCTCACAGAGATCTGCACATCGCCCGAGGCCATCGCTGCCGACATCGCTGTGCCGGTGTCGAACGAACGCCAGTTGATCTTGACGCCCATCTCCTCTTCGTAGGTGCCCATCACCTTCGCATATTCGAACGGCATCGGCCATTCGAGGAAATAGGCCACGGTGATCTCGTCCAGCGCGGCAGCCGGCATCGCGCCGGTCATCAGGGCAAGCCCTGCTGCAGCTCCGGCAAGTTTGGTCTTAAGTCTCATGAATTTTACCCCTTGTTGGTTTCATTTCGGCGTCCGGGTGATCCCGGACGTGAACCCTTGTTCATTATGATCCGCTTCGGACCTTGCGCATAGGATTGTTTTCGCCCATCCCTTGATGTGCAAAAGCATAAGGATGGCACAGCGCACCTGACAACGGTCCTGCTACACTGGCCTTATCGCATGACGCATTCTGGCCCTATTCGCGCAACCGCGTCTGGGGCAGATTCCACAACTGTACATCCCTTCGGCTCCGATGCCGCTTTTTGCGCCGTCCGAAGGACCCGATCATAAGGAAACCGGAACAATGAACAGCAGCATTCAGGCAAACGATCTGACCGAGGTCATCGAATCGGACCGCGCGCATCTGTGGCACCACCTGATGCAACACAAGCCGCTGGAGACAAACGATCCGCGCATCATCGTCGAAGGCAAGGGCATGCGGGTCTGGGACGCGACAGGCAAGGAACATCTCGACGCCGTTTCGGGCGCGGTCTGGACGGTCAATGTCGGCTACGGGCGCGAGTCGATCGCCAATGCCGTGCGCGACCAGCTGATCAAGATGAACTACTTCGCACAGTCCGCAGGCTCGATCCCCGGCTCGAACTTCGCCAAGCGCCTGACATCGAAGATGCCGGGCCTCAGCCGCGTCTACTATGCCAACTCGGGTTCGGAAGCGAATGAGAAGGTCTTCAAGATGGTCCGCCAGATCGGCCATCGTCACCATGGCGGCAAGAAGACCAAGATCCTGTATCGCGAACGCGATTACCACGGCACCACGATCACCTGCCTGTCTGCGGGCGGCCAGCCCGAACGCAACGCGCTTTACGGCCCCTTCACACCGGGCTTCATCGAAGTCCCGCACTGCCTTGAATACCGCAAGCAATGGGACGTCGAGGATTACGGGCGCCGCGCTGCGGATGCGATCGAAGAGGTGATCCTGCGCGAGGGCCCGGATGAGATCGGCCTGCTCTGCCTCGAACCCGTCACCGCTGGCGGCGGCGTCATCACCCCGCCCGAAGGCTACTGGGACCGGGTGCAGGAGATCTGCAGGAAATACGACATCCTGCTGCATATCGACGAGGTCGTCTGCGGCGTCGGTCGTACCGGCACATGGTTCGGCTACCAGAATTACGGCGTTCAGCCCGATTTCGTCACCATGGCCAAAGGTGTCGCCTCCGGCTATGCGGCGATTTCCTGCATGGTCACGACCGAGGCCGTGTTCGAGCAGTTCAAGGACGCCCCCGACGACAAGCTTTCATACTTCCGCGACATCTCGACCTTCGGCGGCTGCGCCTCCGGTCCGGCTGCCGCGCTGGAGAACATGCGTATCATCGAGGATGAGGACCTTCTGAACAATACGCTGAGAATGGGCGAGCGGATGATGAAGAACCTCCACGGGCTGATGGACAAGCACCGCGTTGTTGGCGATGTCCGCGGCAAGGGCCTGTTCTGCGGTGCCGAACTGGTCGCCGACCGGACGACCAAGGAACCGGCCGAAGAAAAGAAGGTCCAGGCTGTCGTCGCCGACTGCATGGCGCAGGGCGTCATCATCGGCATGACCAACCGGTCGCTGCCGGGGCTCAACAACACGCTGTGCTTCTCGCCGGCGCTGATCGCGACGCCCGATGACATCGACCAGATCACCGATGCTGTCGACAAGGCGCTGACCCGGGTCTTCAGCTGAAAGGTCTTGCGCCGCGGGCTGCGCCCGCGTCGCGGTGCCTCCGGCGGGGATATTTAGCGACGACTGATGAAGACACCCTGCCAGTTTCCTGACAGGGTGCATCACTCGTCACGGTCATCGGCGTCCCCGCCTGTACCGTGCAAACACTCAATCAGGTCGCGGTTAACAATCCATTACATCAGTCGTCCTCAAATATCCCCGCCGGAGGCGTTACCCGAGCCGCCCCGCGGGGTGGCGTGACAAAAGACGTGACGCCGCAGGCGTCTCCGTTTACCTATAAGTCCAGTTGCAAAGCCGGATAGGGCCAATTCATGCAGATCGCCGAGGCCAATTTCATCCTCGACCCGACCTTCGACGGCACCCTGCAACAGCAGATCCAGCGCATGGTGAGCGAGGGTATTCTGGCCGGGCGTTTCCGCCCCGGCCAGCGCCTGCCCTCCAGCCGCGGGCTGGCACGGCACCTTGGTGTCAGCCGGATCACCGTAACCCTCGCCTATACCGAATTGCTGTCAGGGGATTACCTGACCGCCCGTGGACGTTCCGGTTACTATGTATCCGACACCGCCCCACGACCGTCGGATTTCAACGTGACCCGCAGCGCGCGCACCGACACCGTCGACTGGGCCCGCGCCATCGGCCAGCGCTATTCCGGCCAGCCCTCGATCAGCAAGCCACCGGACTGGCGCCGCTACCCCTATCCCTTCATCTACGGGCAGGCCGACGCCACGCTCTTCGACCACCAGAACTGGCGGCAATGCGCATTGCAGGCGCTTGGCCAGCGGGATTTCGAGGCGCTCACCACCGATTATTTCGAACGCGACGACCCCAGGCTCGTTGAATTCATCGCCCGCCATATCCTGCCCCGCCGCGGTATCGACGCCCGCCCCGAGGAAATCCTGCTGACCCTGGGCGCCCAGAACGCGCTTTGGCTCTCGGCACAGATCCTGCTGACCCAGCGCCGCACCGCCGCGATGGAAAACCCCAGCTATCCCGGCCTGCGCGATATCCTCAGCCAGACCCGTTGCAACCTGATTTCCGTCGATGTCGATGACGACGGCCTGCCGCCCGACGACCTGCCGCATGGTGTCGACGTCGTTTTCACCACGCCCAGCCACCATTGCCCGACCAACGCCACCCTTCCCGTCGAACGCCGCCGCCACCTGCTCGATCTTGCCGACAGGAACGATTTCCTGCTGGTCGAGGATGACTATGAGTTTGAGATGTCCTTCCTGTCTCCGCCCTCCCCGGCGCTCAAATCGCTCGATAAGCACGGCAGGGTGATCTATATCGGGTCGTTCTCGAAATCGCTGTTTCCCGGCCTTCGCCTCGGCTACCTGGTCGGTTCCGAACCGTTCATCCGCGAGGCCCGCGCGCTCCGCGCCACGGTCCTGCGCCACCCGCCGGGCCATATCCAGCGCACCGCCGCCTATTTCCTGTCGCTCGGCCATTACGATGCACAGATCAACCGGATCGGGCAGGCCTACAAGACCCGCCGGGCGGTGATGGATCAGGCGATCCGCGACCATGGGCTGAGCGTGGCGGGACGCGACAGCTTCGGCGGTTCCAGCTTCTGGATGCGCGCACCCGATGACGTCAACACGTCGCTGCTGACGATGGAATTGCGCGATCAGGGGGTTCTGATCGAACCGGGGCGGATTTTCTTTGACCAGCATGACGGCCCGGCGAATTACTACCGGCTCGCCTATTCCTCGATCCCGGCTGCGAAAATCCCCGCCGGCATCGCATTGATTGCCAAGGCCCTGACCCGAACTGGACCTAACTAGACACAGGAACTGGCCCTAACCCAACTGCTTGGCAAAGGCGTAGTTTGCCACAGACAACTCCGCCGCCGCGGTTCAGCCCATCCGAGGATTTCCCGATGAAAATGACCACCGAAGAAGCTTTCGTAAAAACGCTCCAGATGCACGGGATCGAACATGCCTTCGGCATCATCGGTTCCGCCTTCATGCCGATCTCGGACAATTTTCCGGCCGCGGGCATCACCTTCTGGGACTGCGCCCATGAGGGGTCCGGCGGCATGATGGCCGACGGCTTTACCCGCGCTTCGGGCAAGATGTGCATGATGATCGCGCAAAACGGCCCCGGCATCACCAATTTCGTGACTGCCGTCAAAACCGCCTACTGGAACCACACGCCCTTGCTGCTGGTCACGCCGCAGGCCGCCAACAAGACCATCGGCCAGGGTGGCTTTCAGGAAGTCGAACAGATGGCGCTCTTCAAGGACATGGTCGCCTATCAGGAAGAGGTCCGCGACCCGTCCCGCGTCGCCGAGGTGCTGAACCGCGTGATCCTGCAGGCGCATCGCCGCTCTGCCCCGGCTCAGATCAACATGCCGCGCGATTACTGGACGCAGGTGATCGACATCGACCTTCCCGCGGTCGTCGAGTTCGAACGCCCCTCGGGCGGCGATAACGCCATCGCCGAGGCCGCAAGACTGCTGTCCTCGGCCAAGTTTCCCGTCATCCTGAACGGAGCCGGTGTGGTTCTTGCCGGCGCGATCCCTGCCTCGGCGAAACTGGCCGAGCGGCTCGATGCGCCGGTTTGCTGCGGCTACCAGCACAATGATGCCTTCCCCGGCTCGCATCCGCTGTTCGCCGGTCCCCTCGGCTACAACGGGTCAAAGGCGGGCATGGAACTGATTGCGCAAGCCGACGTCGTTCTCTGCCTCGGCACAAGGCTCAACCCGTTCTCGACACTGCCCGGCTATGGCATCGACTATTGGCCCAAGACCGCGAAGATCATTCAGGTCGACCTGAACCCCGACCGGATCGGGCTGACCAAGAAGGTCACCGTCGGCATCGTCGGCGATGCAAAGAAAGTCGCCACCGCGATTCTCGACAAGCTTTCGGGCACCGCCGGCGATGCCGGCCGCGCCGAACGCAAAGCCAAGATCGCCCAAACCAAATCCGCATGGGCGCAGCAACTGTCCAGCATGGACCACGAGGATGACGATCCGGGCACCACTTGGAACGAACGCGCCCGCAAGGATAAGCCCGACTGGATGAGCCCCCGGATGGCGTGGCGGGCAATCCAGGCGGCCTTGCCAAAAGAGGCGATCATTTCCTCGGACATCGGCAACAACTGCGCCATCGGCAACGCCTATCCGACATTTGAAAGCCCGCGCAAATACCTTGCCCCCGGTCTCTTCGGGCCATGCGGCTATGGCCTGCCCGCCGTCATCGGCGCCAAGATCGGCTGCCCCGACACGCCGGTCGTCGGTTTTTCGGGCGACGGGGCTTTCGGCATCGCAGTCACCGAACTGACCGCCATAGGGCGCAAGGAATGGCCCGCGATCACGCAGGTGGTCTTCCGCAATTACCAGTGGGGGGCCGAAAAGCGCAACTCGACGCTCTGGTATGACGACAATTTCGTCGGCACCGAACTGGACGAAGACGTCAGTTATGCCGGGATTGCCAAGGCCTGTGGCCTGCAGGGCGTCATCGCCCGCACGATGGAGGACCTGACCGAGGCCCTGCGCAAGGCCATCGACGACCAGATGAAGCATGGCAAGACCACACTCATCGAAGCGATGATCAATCAGGAACTGGGCGAACCGTTCCGCCGCGACGCGATGAAGAAACCGGTCTCGGTTGCCGGGATTTCCAAATCCGACATGCGCCCGCAGAAAGGCGCATGACCCATGACGCTGCCATTCGGCCTGACCGGCGGGCTGGCAGCGGTGCTGGCGGTGGCGCTTCTGGCCGCCGCCTATGTGCGCGGCTACTCGGGCTTTGGCTTCTCGGCGATCTTCATCGCCTTCGCCGCGCTCTTCATCAATCCGGTCCCCCTGATCCCGGTGGTCTTCATGTGTGAAATCGCGATGACCGCCTTTCAGGCCCGGGGCATCCGGCCGCATATCGACTGGCCCCGCGCCCTGATGCTTCTGGCGGGTGCC
This sequence comes from Paracoccaceae bacterium, assembly GCA_024642725.1. Lineage (GTDB taxonomy): Bacteria > Pseudomonadota > Alphaproteobacteria > Rhodobacterales > Rhodobacteraceae > JAHEAO01. The sequence goes on from JAHEAO010000009.1 coordinate 42,881, forward strand.
GCACTGGCAACGATCCCCTCGATCTACGTCATGGCCCGCCTGTCCGAGGATACCGCCCGCCTCACGATCTCGACCCTGATCCTTGCGCTCAGCCTGCTGCTCCTGTCTGGCTGGCGGCTCAAACGCCCGATCGGGCGCGCCGGCCACGTCGGGGTCGGCGTCGCCTCGGGCATGGCCAACAGCGCCGGCGTCGGCGGCCTGCCGGTCGCGGCCTTCATGGCGGCACAGCCGATCCCGGCGGCCACCTTCCGCGCCACGATGGTCGCCTACCTGACCGGAATTGACGTGATGGCGATGCCGGTGATGTGGGCCAACGGGCTTGTGCACATGGGAACGCTCTTCGCCGCCGCCCTCGCCTTCCCGATCCTCGGCCTCGGGGTCTGGCTCGGCGGCCGCCAGTTTCTGTCCGCCTCGCCGCAGCAGTTCCGCCGCGTCGCGGTCACGCTCCTGCTCTGCCTGTCGCTCATCGGGATCGCCCGGGCGGTGATGGCATGACGGCCCGGACCGACATTCTGGTTCTCAACGCGGGCTCCTCCTCGATCAAGTTCGCGGTGTTCGGGCCGGACCTCGCGCGCAAACTTTCCGGCAGCGCGACCGAAATCGGCGGCGCGTCACAGCTCGAAATCGGCGGCAAGGTCACCTCGGAACATTTCGCCAGCCACAAGGCCGCGCTGTCCGCGATCCTGAACGCACTGGCCGGCCACGGCGTCAACACCCAGACGCTCGCCGCCGCCGCACACCGCGTCGTGCATGGCGGCCGGAACCTGACAAAGCCCGTGCGCATCACCCCCGAGGTTCTGACAGAGATCACCAACTGCTCTCCGCTGGCGCCCCTGCACAACCCCCATAACCTCGCCGCGATCGAGGCGCTGGCCGATATCGCCCCCGACCTGCCGCAATACGCCAGCTTCGACACCTCCTTTCATGCCACCAATCCGAAAGTGGCCACGCGCTACGCCATCCCCAAGACGATGGAGACACGCGGCATCCGGCGCTACGGCTTCCACGGCCTGAGCTATGCCAGCCTCGTGCGCAACCTGCCCGAGATATCGGGCCAGAAACTGCCCTCCCGCCTGCTGGCCTTCCACCTTGGCAACGGCGCCTCGATCTGCGCCATCCGGAACGGCGAAAGCATCGCGACCACGATGGGCTACTCGCCGCTCGACGGGCTGACGATGGGCACGCGCTCGGGCGGGATCGACGCCAATGCGGTCCTGCGTCTGGTCGAGGATTACGGCGTCGCCCGCACCAAGGCGATCCTGAACAACGAAAGCGGGCTTCTGGGGCTGTCGGGCGGCACTTCGGACATGCGCAAGCTGATGCTCGAACACAGCGCCGACAGCGATTTCGCAGTGGAACATTTCGTCTACTGGACGGTTCGTCACGCCGGCGGGCTGATCGCCGCGATGGAAGGGCTGGACGCCATCGCCTTCACCGGCGGCATCGGTGAAAACGCCTTTGGCGTGCGCGCCCGCATCCTGCGCGCTTTCGGCTGGCTCGGCGTGGCGATGGACCCCGACTACAACGTCAAGGGCGCCACCCGCCTGCATGCCGATGTCTCGCGCGTTGCGATCTGGGTCGTGCCAGCCGAAGAAGAACGGATGATCGCCGCCGATGCGCTGGACCTGATGCAGGAGCAATCATGACCCCCCGGCCTCAAACCATGGCAAGCATCACTGCGACGACGGCCACGATATCCTCGGCATCGGCGCCCCGGCTCAGATCCGACACCGGATGCCGGAACCCCTGCAGGCACGGCCCGACCGCCTGTGCCCCGGCCAGTTCCTGGCAAAGCTTGTACGCGATATTGCCCGCGTCCAGCGACGGGAAGACCAGCACATTCGCCTCTCCCCCGGCAAAGCCCTTCTTGGCGGCGATCCCCGCGTTCAACGCGGCATCCGCCTGCACCGGCCCGGCAAAGCCCGCGGCCTCTGCCGCGCTGCGCACCATATCGACGCTTGGGCCAGCGCCAGATGCGCCGGTCGAATACGACAGCATCGCCACCTCCGCGCGGCCCAGAAGCGCCTCTGCCGACCGCGCCGAAGCCCGCGCGATCGCCGCAAGCTCGTTGGCATCGGGTGCCACGTTCAGCGCGCAATCGGCAAAGATGATCTCGCGCCCGTCGGGAAAGACCATCAGGAAGAAGGATGACGGCACGCTGACACCTTCGGCCAGACCGATGCCGAAACTCGCGGCCTCGATCACCCGCCGGGTCGAAGTCGCGGCCCCCGCGACCATCGCATCCGCCAGTCCCGCCGTCACCATCGCCGCGGCCCGGTACAGGGGCTTTTCCAGAAACTTCCGCGCCAGCGCCTCTTTCATCGGCCGCACGGACAGCATCGCGGCGACAAGTTCATCGGACACCTCCGCGACCGGCACCACCTCGGCCAGATTGCGGGCCTCAAGCTCAGCCGCCGCCGCCTTGATCCGGGGATCGTCTTCGGGCAAGACCACCCGTCCTGCCCGCGCCCGCGCCCGTTCAAACGCCCGTTCCAATGCCGCCATGCCATGCCCCTCCGCCCGGCCATTTCTCCGCTCCGCCCGGGCGCAGGTCAACCCTGCCCCCCTCATCTGTTCGCAAATATCCCGGGGTGTGGGGCAGCGCCCCACTCCGGACCATCCCCTCGAACCAACGGCCCTTGCCCATGACTGACCCCGTCAAGATCAACCGCGGCCTCAAAGGGGTCTATTTCGAACGCTCCGGCGTCAGCGAGATCGACGGCGCAGCCGGTACATTGTCGTATCGCGGCTATTCGATCCACGACCTTGCGACCCGGTCGAGCTTCGAGGAAACCGCCTATCTCCTGCTCTACGGCGAACTGCCCACCATCGCCGAACTCGCCGCCTTCGACGCCAGTCTCAAGGCCGCCCGCTTCCTGCCGCCCGAGATTGCCACGATCATCGACGCCACGAAGACCGGCCACCCGATGGATGTCTTGCGCACCTGCGTCTCGGCCCTCGCCGCCCTAGAACCGGCCAGCCAGCAAGTGGGAGAGGAAGCCTTCCTTGCCAACGGCATCCGCCTGACCAGCCAGATTCCGATGATCGTCGCCGCCCATCACCGCATCCGGCAGGGCCTCGCCGCCATCGCCCCCGATCCCGACCTTGGCCATGCCGCCAACTGGCTCTGGATGCTGCAAGGCAAAATCCCCTCGACCGAAACCGCGCGCCTTGCCGATACCGACTTGATCCTGCATGCCGAGCATGGCTCGAACGCCTCCAGCTTCGCCGCCCGCGTCACTGTCGGGACCGAAGCCAACCTGCATGCCGCGATCACCACCGCCATCGCCACGCTTTCGGGCCCCGCCCATGGCGGCGCTGCCGAAGACGTGATGAAAATGGTGCAGGACATCGGCACGCCGGAAAACGCCGCCGCCTACGTCAAGGCCAAGCGCGCCAACCGCGAGGCCGTCACCGGCTTCGGCCACCGCGTCTACCGCACCGAAGATCCCCGCGCGCGCCACATGCGCGACGGCGTCGCTGCTCTGGGCCGCGAGATGGGCCAGCCCGAATGGTACGAGATCCTGCAGGCCGTCACCGAAGCCATGCAGCCCTATGCCCGCCACGGGCTGAACGTGAATGTCGACTTCTATTCCGGCGTCCTCTACCAGTTGCACGGCATTCCCGAAGACCTCTACGTGCCGATCTTCGCCATCGGCCGCACGCCGGGCTGGGTCATTCAATGCATCGAACAACAGCGCCAGAACATCCTGATCCGGCCGCTGACCGAATACAACGGCCCGGCGCCGCGCGCCTACCTGCCGATCAAGGACCGCTGATGCCGCATCTCATGGAAATACCGCTCGCCCGTGACCGGCTTTCGCCGGAAAGCTGCTAGAAAGGCCCCTATGAATCAGCCCAAGATCAACCTCTCGCCCGCCGTTTCCGACGAGATCCGCCAGACCACCTGCTACATGTGCGCCTGTCGCTGCGGCATCAACGTGCACATCAAAGGCGGCGAGGTCAGCTATATCGAGGGCAACCGGGACCATCCCGTCAACAAGGGCGTGCTCTGCGCCAAGGGCTCGGCGGGCATCATGCAACACAACGCGCCGTCGCGGCTGCGCGCGCCGCTCAAACGCACCGGCCCCCGCGGCTCCGGAGAATTCACGGAAATCAGCTGGGAAGAGGCGCTGACCCTCGCCACCGAATGGCTGAAGCCGATCCGCGACACCGCCCCTGAAAGGCTCGCCTTCTTCACCGGCCGCGACCAGAGCCAAAGCTTCACAAGCTGGTGGGCGCAGGCCTATGGCACCCCGAATTACGCCGCGCATGGCGGGTTCTGTTCCGTCAACATGGCCGCCGCCGGCATCTACACGATGGGCGGCGCCTTCTGGGAATTCGGCCAGCCCGACTGGGACCGCACCAAGCTCTTCATGATCTTCGGCGTCGCCGAGGATCACGATTCGAACCCGATCAAGATCGGACTCGGCAAGCTGAAGAAGCGCGGCGCGAAAGTCATCGGCGTCAACCCGATCCGCTCGGGCTACAACGCCGTTGCCGACGATTGGGTGGGTATCACGCCGGGCACCGATGGCCTGTTCATCCTCGCCCTCGTCCACGAACTCCTGAAGGCCGGCAAGATCGACCTCGACTACCTTGCCCGCTGGACCAACGCGCCGGTGCTGATCGACTGCGATCCGAAATCGCCGCGCCACGGGTTGTTGTTGCGGGACGGGGATGGAAAAGACCTCGTAATCGACAGCAAGACCGGCAAACCCGCGCCCTTCGACCAGAAAGGCGTGCGGCCCGACCTTGGCGGCAAGCACCGCACCAAGGGCGTGACCCATGTCACCGTGTTCCAGCGCATGGCCGAACGCTACCTCTTGCCCGAATACGGTCCCGAAGCCGTCGCCGAACAAACCGGCATCCCGGCGGCCAGGATCAGACGGATCGCTGCCGAACTGGCCGATGTCGCCTTTAACCAGGCGATTGAAATAAAACAGGAATGGACTGATTTCCGCGGCGAAACCCACAAGACGATGACCGGCCGGCCCGTCAGCTTTCACGCCATGCGCGGCATTTCCGCCCATTCCAACGGCTTCCAAACCGCCCGCGCGCTGCACATGCTGCAAATCCTGCTGGGCAGCGTCGAAACCCCCGGCGGCTTCCGCTTCAAACCGCCCTACCCCAAACCCGCCACGGCACATCCCAAACCGCATTGCAAGGTCACGCCCGGCAAGCCGCTCGACGGCCCGCATCTGGGCTACCCGCAAGGCCCCGACGACCTCTGCCTGACACCCGATGGTCAGCCAGCCCGCATCGACAAGGCGTTTACCTGGGAAAACCCGATGTCGGCGCATGGGCTGATGCATATGGTCATCTCGAACGCCCATGCGGGCGATCCCTACAAGATCGACACCCTGTTCCTCTACATGGCAAACATGGCGTGGAATTCCTCGATGAACACGCGCGGCGTCATCGACATGCTGACCGACACCGATGCCAACGGCGACTATGTGATCCCGCGCATCATCTACTCGGATGCCTATTCGTCGGAAATGGTCGCCTATGCCGACCTGATCCTGCCCGACACGACCTATCTCGAACGCCACGACTGCATCAGCCTGCTCGACCGCCCGATCTGCGAGGCAGAGGCCGCCGCCGATGCCATCCGCTGGCCGGTCGTCGAACCCGACCGCGATGTGCGCGGCTTTCAGTCGGTGCTTTGCGATCTTGGCCACCGGCTGCGCCTGCCGGGTTTCGTGGCCGAGGATGGCAGCGCGAAATTCAAGGACTATGCCGATTACATGGTGAACCACCAGCGCCGCCCCGGTGTTGGCCCGCTGATCGGCTGGCGCGGCACCGATGGCCAATCCACCGGACGCGGAGAGGTCAATCCCGACCAGCTCGACCGGTATATCGAGAACGGCGGCTTTGCCGTCGCCCATATCCCGCAGGCGGCGCAGTTCTACAAGCCGTGGAACAAGGCCTATCAGGATTGGGCCGTGCAGATCGGCCTCTACGACGCGCCGCAGCCCTATCTTTTTCAGCTTTACGCCGAACCCCTGCGCCGCTTCCAACTTGCCGCCGAAGGTCAGGGCAGCCGCCAGCCGCCCGAACATCTGCGCGAACGGATCAAGGCGACGCTCGATCCGCTGCCGATCTGGTATCCGCCGTTCGAGGATGGCCACTCCGACCCGGTTGAATATCCGGTCCACGCCCTGACCCAGCGCCCGATGGCAATGTATCATTCATGGGGCTCGCAAAACGCCTGGCTGCGCCAGATCCACGGACATAACCCGCTCTATGTCCCGACAGACATCTGGGAGGCCAACGCCTTTACCGAAGGCGACTGGGCAGAGGTCACCTCGCCTCATGGCACAATCACGGTCCCCGTCGCGCTGATGGCGGCCCTCAACCCGTCAACGGTCTGGACATGGAACGCCATCGGCAAGCGCAAAGGCGCATGGGCTCTGGATGACGCCGCGCCCGAGGCGACGCGCGGGTTCCTGCTGAACCACCTGATCCATGAACTCCTGCCACCGAAAGGCGACGGCTTGCGCTGGACCAATTCCGACCCGGTGACCGGACAGGCCGCGTGGTTCGACCTTCGCGTAAAAATCCGCAAGGTCCCCGCCCCAACCGAATCGCACCCCGTGCTGCCACCGATCAAGTCACCCGTCGGTAAAGGCAGCGCCCGGAAGATACCGGAGGTAAAAAAATGACTCAACGTTGCGCCGTCGAAACGTACAAACACGGGCTTCCAGCCAAGTACAAAACGTCCCTTTACGGTTGTACCAACTTCACAGAGGCCCATTCGTGACCAGTTTGCCGACCCATACCGAAAAGAAGCTCGGCCTCGTCATCGACCTCGACATCTGCGTCGGCTGCCACGCCTGCGTCACCGCCTGCAAAGGCTGGAACGATCAAGGGTATGGCGCGCCGCTCTCGGACCAGAAACCCTATGGTGATGAACCCGAGGGCACCTTCCTGAATCGCGTGCACAGCTTTGAAATTACACCCGAAAATGGCCCTGCGCAGATCGTCCACTTCCCCAAATCCTGCCTGCATTGCGACGATGCGCCTTGCGTCACCGTCTGCCCCACCGGCGCCAGCTACAAGCGGTCCGAGGACGGCATTGTCCTCGTCAACGAAGACGCCTGCATCGGCTGCGGCCTTTGCGCATGGGCCTGCCCCTACGGCGCCCGCGAAATGGACCAAGCCGCTGGAATCATGAAGAAATGCACGCTGTGCGTTGACCGTATATACAACGAAAACCTCCCCGAGGCCGACCGCGAACCCGCCTGTGTTCGTACCTGCCCAACCGGGGCGCGGGCCTTTGGCGACCTTGCCGATCCGACCAGCGCAGTCAGCAAGTCGGTTGCTGATCGCGGCGGTTTCGACCTGATGCCCGAACTTGGAACGAAGCCAGTAAACCAGTATTTATTCCCTCGCATCAAGGATTTCGAAGGCGACCTTGATGTTCTCTCTCCGCTCCTGGACATCCAACCCGAGGCGACCGGAATCTCGGGATGGCTCGACAAACTCTTGGGAAAACTCTGATGAATCCGGCTCCATCCGTCATATTGTTCACGGTTCTGTCCGGCGCCGGATTCGGTCTGCTCGGCTTCCTTGGCCTTGGCGTTATCTCGCCTACAGGATTGATTGCATTCAGTTATTTTACGCTCGCCTTTGCCATGGCTGTCGGCGGCCTCCTCGCCTCGACGCTTCATCTCGGCAATCCCCGCAATGCGCTGAAGGCCTTCAGCCAGTGGCAAACCAGTTGGCTCTCCCGCGAGGCATGGCTGGCCGTCCTGACACTTGCCGTCATGGGACTCTACGCCATCGGCGCAATCTTCTTTGGCAAACACCTGTCTGTTCTTGGCATCCTGGGGGCAGACCTTTCGTTCCTGACGGTGTTCGCTACATCAATGATCTACGCCCAGCTCAAGACTGTTCCCCGTTGGAACCAGTGGCTTACACCATTGTTATTCCTATCCTTCTCCCTGTCCGCCGCGACCATGCTGACCGCCCAGAACGGGCTCGCCGTCGCGCCGCTGGCAGTCACGGGAGTACTCCTGATCCTGCACTGGCTATCGGGCGACAAGAGGTTTTCCGCCTCGGGCAGCACCATCGAGACAGCCACCGGACTCGGCGGCATCGGCAAGGTCAGGCTGCTTGCGCCACCCCACACCGGGTCCAATTATCTCATGAAAGAGATGATCTATGTCGTCGGTCGAAAACACGCCCTGCGCCTGCGCTGGATCACTCTGGCACTTGCCGTGGTGCTTCCGGCGCTGATCCTGCTTCTTGCCCCCGCCTCGGTGCTTACAACAGCTTTGGCCTTCATCCTGCACCTGATCGGAGCCTTCGCCGCGCGCTGGCTGTTCTTTGCAGAGGCCGAGCATGTTGTCGGTCTATATTACGGTAAACGCTGAGTTTTCTACAGATCGACCTCGACCACACCGCCCTCGTTCAACGCGCGACTCTGGCACAGGATGATCGCCGTCTCACGCTGCTTTTTCGACAGCACGAAGTCGCGATGCTCCACCTCGCCAGAGATCAGCCCGCATTTGCAGACACCGCAAATGCCATCCGAACATTTCACATCGACATGTATACCGTTCTCCGCGAGCACATCCGTCGCCGTCCTGTCCGCAGGCACCATCAACTCTCGCCCGGATCGCGCCAGCCGCAACGTGAACGGGTGGTTAACCCAGTCCGGGACCTCTGGCACCGAGAAGTATTCCAGGTGCCGTGCATCCTCTGGAAAACCTTGTTTTTCTGCAGCTTGAATGACCGAGTTCATGTATCTTTCGGGTCCGCATGTATAGACATGCCAGCCCTCCTGGCAACCGGCGAGAACCCGATCCAGATCTGCGCGAGACCCGTCGGTCGAAAAATGCAGAAACACATGTTCGGACCAGGGAACCGCCTTCAGGTCGTCCAGATACCCTGCGGTTTCGGGGGATCTGGCCGAGTAATGCAACTCGAACTCCGCCCCGATCCTATGCAGGCGGTGGGCCATGGCGATCATCGGCGTGATGCCGATACCACCCCCCATCAGGAATGTCCGAGATGCGGCTTCAACAAGAGGAAAGTGGTTGATCGGCTTGGAAATAAACACCTTTCGGCCTTCCGAGAAGATCCGGTGCATCAATTTCGACCCGCCCCGGCCAACATCTTCGCGCAATACGCCGATCTGGTATTTCGACCGATCCGCGGGATCGCCCGACATTGAATACTGCCGCAGGAATTCCGGCGCGACGACAATGTCGAGATGCGCGCCCGCCGTCCATTCCGGCAGATCAGAACCATCGACGGCTCGAAATTCGTATTTTGTCACATCCGGCGTCATCCGTTGTGCCTTGCTGACTTCGACCCTGATCACTGGCGCATCGTCATAGCCGGGATAGCGATGCACCAGCCGGTCTTCGCCGCGCCCCAGTCTCTCTTGATATTCCTCTGCCGTTACAAGCGCTTGATAGGCTTCGATGCCCTTCTCCCTGTCCATCGGGAAAGGATAGGGCCATGGATGCGGTGCAAGTGGCGCAGGATAGACCGCGAGTGTCTGGTCCTCGTATTTCAGGTCCAGCTCCCTTTGCAATCCACGCGCATTGACCTCGTGTTTCGTTGGCCGATAAGCGCCGTCTGCATCCAGTTCCAGATCCCACCACCATTTCTTGACCGGGTTCAGCCCGCCATTGCCCACGGCGTCGTCCAGACGCGCGAGCACAGGTGCGGCCGCCGGAATGTTCATCGCAGCCCACCGAAAAGGCGCCTCAGCGAAAAGCCCTTCCAGGTTCCACGGACAGGTCTTCATGCATCGCCCGCACATCGCTCCGCCGGGTGTCGTGATACGGTAGGTCGCACATTTCTGACTGTCCGACTTCCAGATTTCGTAGCCGTTGAACATCAGCTTTGGACCGGCCGTAATCGCCCCCGAAGGGCATTCCCGAGCGCATTTGTTACAAGACTCGCAGAAATTCTGCAGCCCGAAATCAATCGGCTTGTCATGGGCCAGAGGCAGGTCGGTCGTCACGACGCCGGATTTCAACCTCGGTCCAAGGTAAGGATTGAGGATCACTTCACCGATGCGACTGACCTCACCAAGCCCGGACAGCAACAGCAACGGTGGCTGCAAAACCTCTCCGTCCATCACGCTGTGCGCTTTAGCTTTGTATCCCAACCTTCTGATTTGCTTTGCGATCACGCCACCAAGTAAGGAGAATCTGAGATATGCGCGCATGGATTGCGCGACCGAAATCCAGTCATCACCCGATGCACCCTCCATGGTCTCGTAACCCTGGTCGATGATCATGCTGATGGCATTGTCATGCGGCGGCGTGATGGGTTCGCCAGTGGCGTCATGCGAATACCACGCCCACTCCGGACAGCGCGAGATCCCGACCGCATCCACACCCAGAAAATAGCTTGCAGCCTTGATCAGGTCGGCCGCCCCCTTGGGGTCCAGCAGCGTTTTCGCCGGCGCGGATTCTCCATCCTGCAAAAGGACAAACGCCCCCAAAGCGCGCCGCTGCGCCATGGAAGGCGCTGCTTTTCGCGCATAATGTCCGCCCTTCGCGCCCTCCTGCAGCGCCTTTCCCATGTCACCGAACTGTGCCCGAGCGAACATGTCGGCGCGCTTGGGGACCCGCGCCACATTCGCCTCGTCGATATAAGTAGTCGGCTTACCGACCCGCTTGAGCGCCTCGAACGGATGCCCCCCGTCCGCATATCTGCGCCGCGCATAGGGATCGCGGCTCAGCGCGCTCTTCGCGGAATTCTTACCGAGCCACCACGCCAACCCCTTGACCCGGATCGCGGACTGCTTTGCCATCGGCGCAAGCGGCATGTCGGGGGTCAGCGCGAAATTCGTCGTCACCCCCGCCAAGCCAAACCTCATGCCCAAATAGGGGTTAACCAGCACCCCGCCTTCGGCTGTCGCCAGCCCCGAGGCAACGGCAAGCCGGTTCAGATCGACATCGCTCGACGTCATGCTGTGGGCTTTCGCGTCAAACCCCAGCACGCGCAGGTAATTTGCGATAACCACTGCCGTTTCCGTGGCCCGCAGGCAGGCCCGCTCCGCCTGGGCATCCATGATCCAGTCGGCACCCGGTTCCTCGGGCTTCGGATCGCGGTAATGCTCATAGAGAAAGACGATCGCGTGACCGTGGCCCGCGATCGTTGCCGGAGGAGCCTCCATCGACTCCTTGAGATCCGCCATGATCACATCAATTCCGGATGCCAGGGTCTTGGTCTGCCGGGTCCGAAGATCCTCTGCCAGCCGATCAATATCAGGGTTCCTTATCGGCTCGGCCAGCCGGTCCGCTTCATCCAGAAGGCAGGTTCCAACCATCGACGCATCCGAAAAATAACCAAATGCTTTCAGATGGTTAGATCGCTCTGTTGGATCGGCGGGACACTCTGATTGCACCTTGGCAACCAGCCCGTCACGGATCGCATCCATCATCGCCTGATACTCTGCCATCGCATTCACGACGGATTGCGGACTGTCGGGTCGGTGAAAGCTCAGCCGGCGCATTGGCGGGACGTCCCCGATCTGCGCTGCCGAGTTGCGGCGTGCCAGCCGCTCCAACGGATAGGGGCCCAGATGAACCGGCCTGTTGCGGTCCGAAAAGATGCGGAGCGTCATCGGCGAACCCTCATTCCGTCTTGCCTTCCGGCTCCGGCTCGGCCGAATCCAAATGGTTCTGCCGAGCCTTGCCAGTCAGTTTGGCCCGCACATCCGCAGAAACTTCGCTTTGATCGAACACACCAAGCAGAATGCCCTTGCGGTCGGATCCCCCACGACTTGCCAGGATCTCGGCATCCGAACGTGTCGTCCGCTGCGACATCCGCCGCCCCCAGGTCGCGAGCCGATCATACATCATCGCTACAATATCGGCATGATCCGGGCTGGCCCCAAGGTCATTGTATTCGTCAGGGTCCGCCTGCAAATCGAAAAGCATCGGCCGGAATCCCCCTTCGGCATGCATCATCTTCCAGCTTTTGTCGGCTACCATGAACAAGCGCGCGTCACGTGGCGAAACGCCAAGCCTGGCCGCCATCCCCGTCGCGGAATAGTCGTATTCGCTGATAGCAAATTCTCTCCAACTTGCCGGCGCTTCGCCCCTCAGGAACGGTAATAGGGAATGCCCCTCTAGGATGTGCCCCGGAATCTCCTGACCCGATACCTCGACAAAAGTTGCCGAGAGATCGATCGCTTCCACCAATTCGTCGCAGACCGTCCCGCGCGTGCCATCCGCCTTGGCAGAGGGATCAAAGATGATCAGCGGAACCTTTGCCGAGGCATCGTGAAACAGGTCCTTCTCGCCCAGCCAGTGATCGCCCAGATAATCCCCATGATCCGAGGTCAGGACAATCAGCGTATCTTCGATCCGTCCGGACTGTCTCATATGCCCGAGCAGCCGACCCAGCTCGTCATCGCATTGCTTTATTAATCCCATATAGGTGGGAATGACCGCATCTCGGACTTCATCGCGGGAAAAGGCGCGGCCAATCGGATTGGCCATGAACTGTGCATAGACCGGATGCGGATTGGCGCGCTCGCAATCCCGACGTTTTGCCTGAGGAACATGTTGCTTGCCGAACATCGCGTGGTAGGGCGCCGGGACAATATACGGCCAGTGCGGTTTGATGTAAGAGAGATGCGCAAGCCATGGCTTGTCGCTCGCCCCCCTGTCATCCAGAAAGTCGATCATACGACTGGTCAGCCAAGGCGTCTCGGAATCCTCGTTGCGGATATTGGCCGGACGGGCCGCGTGCTTCATGAACCAGCCGGACGCCATCTCCCCCGCTTCGTCGACACCGGCATTCGCATAGTCCTGCCAGGGGTTGGTTCCATCATATCCTTGCAAATTCAGGTAGGCGTTATAAGGCGATCGCTGCTGGTCGTAGAACCCGTCCGGCCCTTCCGCCCAAAGCCCGTCATCGCGCACATGGACATCGAATCCGCATTCAGACACCCGCGCGCCGATCACGCCCCCACGAGAGATGCCCAGTCGCTCCATCCCTGCTTCGTCTACGCGCATATGGGTCTTGCCCACAAGCCAGCATTCCATGCCGGCCTTTCTTAGATGGTCGCCAAGTGTCATCTCGCCGACTTTCAGAGGCACATTGTTCCACGCTGCACCATGACTTTGCACGTAGCGCCCGGTATAGGTGCTCATTCGCGACGCACCACATACCGGAGATTGCACATAGCAGCGCGAAAACCGAACCCCGTTCTCCGCCAGCCAATCCATGTTCGGCGTCCGAAGATGCGGATGACCCGCGCAACTGAGATAATCCCACCTCAGTTGGTCATACATGATGAACAATATGTTTTTGACATTGCGCCGCATGTCCAACCTGTCCTGTTCGCAGCAAAACCAAAGATTGGATTTGCTTTCATAGTCTCCTTAGCCGTCCTGACTCATATCGTCTCAGATTTTTTGCTCAAGGAACCGCATCCAACGAATGATCATACTTGGGTTTGACCGTGATGATGCTTAGTTCGTCATTGCGAGTTTTAATGTCATGCTTTTTTGTCTAAGGCATACACCGAATGGTTACCTCTCGGGCGATACAAGTATAAGAAGGGCCAAATGGCTAAGACTGCTGCAGGACAGAACGACGAAGAACTCAGTTCCTATCGCGCCGTCGCTCGGTTGATCCGGGAGGCCCTGCTACCACGCTGGAAACTCTACAGCCTGTCTCTCATCAGCATGATAAGCGTCGCGGCCTTCACCGGCCTGCTGGCTTATTCGACCAAGCTTGTTGTGAACGACGTCTTCAGCGAAAAACAGGCGACGAATGCCTATTGGGTGGCCCTGCTCGTGGTCATTGTATCCGTCGGCAAGGGCGTATCAGGCTATGTGAACAACGTGGTCGCGCTGCGGTTCAGCAGATCGATAAACTCGGAATACCTTGTCCTGATATTTGCAAAATACATGAGCAGCGAGGTAAACTATTTTGCGGGCCGGCACGCTTCGAAACACATGGCAAAGATCCGCATATTCGGACGCGCAGCCGGGTCTATCGTCACGAACGTTTCAAACAGGATCCTGACGGACGCATTGACGCTCGTCGCGCTCATTGCGGTCATGGTTTTCCAGGACCCCTTCCTTTCACTGATTGCTGCGGTTCTGTTCCCGCTCGTTCTCTATCTCGTCAATATCTTGACGCGGCGCGTCAAACAGATCGTTTCTGCCGAGACCGAAGCCGAAGGTGGAATGCAAGGCGTCGGAACCGAAGCTATCGAGGGGATCAAGACCGTCAAATCCTACGGCTTGGAAGAGAAAAGCATCACAAAGTTCACCGAAGCGGTAAAGGCTCTGGAGGAACGAGGCCTGAAGATTGGCCGGGCGACGTCGCTCATGCTGCCGCTCATGGAAGTCATCGGTGGCGTCACGATAGCGCTTTTTGTCATTTATGCGAGTTTTGAGACGATTCAGGGGGGGCGCTCACCGGGTGAATTCACCGCCTTTATTACGGCGTTTCTTCTCGCCTATCAGCCCGGAGAGAGGATTTCGAAGAGCATCGTTGAAATGCAGCGCCAGCTATTTCACCTGAAGTCTCTCTACCAGATTCTTGACGAACCCATTCCGACGCATGAGGGGGAACTCGAGGTATTGACTTCAGCCACCTCTGATCTGGAGTTTCAAGAGGTTTCCTTTGCATTCAATAAATCCACCCCGGTGCTCCGGAACATCAATTTCAAATCGAAGCCTGGTGAACGGATCGCCATCGTCGGACCATCCGGGGCCGGTAAAACCACGTTGATTGACCTCGTGCAGGGCTTCTATGCGCCAACGGAGGGTGCAATCCTGATCGGAGGAAAGAACGTCAGTTCGATCGCGCGCGACCAACTGCGGTCAAAGATCGCACTCATCTCGCAAGATGTGTTCCTGTTCGAAGGTTCGATCCGGGAAAATATCGCCGATGGGAACCCCTCCGCGACATCCGAGCAAATAGAGGCCGCCGCCGAACGGGCAGCTGTGACAGGTTTCGCTTCCGGGATGCCTGAGGGGTTAGACAGTTCGGTCGGGCCCAACGGCTCGGCCCTTTCGGGCGGTCAGAAGCAGCGCGTCGGCATTGCGCGTGCGCTCGTCAAGGATGCACTTATCTATATCTACGACGAAGCCACAAGCGCGCTCGATGGCGACAACGAGCGGATGATAATGGGTTCGGCCATCGACTATGCAAAGGATAGCACGGTGCTTTTCGTCACGCATCGCCCCTCGACCCTGAAATGGGTGGATCGGGTGATTTACCTTAACGAAGGTAGACTGGTCGCATTTGACACGCACGATAACCTGGTCGAAACGAACGAGGCTTACAGGTCGCTGTTCAATATGCATTCAGACGAAGATCTGGAGCGTCTGGCGGAACAAGACGCATAAGGACCATCTTGCGCCGGCACGACGGTCATTCGTTCGTGTCCGGATAGGCGCCAACGACCTGCTGATCAAAGTCAATCACTGACCCGGTCATCACGCCCGAAGCAGGGCCGAGCAAGTAACTTGCCAATCCTGCCACATGGGTCGGTTTGACCAGCATTCCGAACGGCATCCGGGCTTCGGCCCGGGCAAGCCAATCGTCACCTGCGCCGTGCCACTTCCGCTGTGTGACGTCTTCGCCGGGCGTGTCCATCCAGCCTACATTGATGCCGTTCACACGAATTCTATGTTCCGCGAGTGCGTGTGCGGAATTTTTCGTAATGTTAAGAAGTGCAGCCTTGGACGCCGAGTACGGCGCAAGGAATGGCAGGCCGCAATGGACGACAACGGATAGAATATTGACAACAGATGCCGGGTGACCGCCCTCAACCGCAAGCTGCGCAACGCGTTGCAACGCGAAAAATGCACCCTTGGCATTCACATCCATGATCGCATCCCATCTCTCTGGTGTCGTATCCAGTATTGATCCACGATCGGTATTGGCCGCGGCATTCACAAAAGCTGTAATTCGCCCCATCGTGTCATGCGCTTCATTGACCATGGCACGCACCGCAGCAACATCCCCCATCCCGACAGCAAGAAAACGAACGTCAACACCATCCTTCGACAAGTCAGCGGCAACTTTCATGCCCCTATCCATATCCCTGCTGGCGATGACCAGCTTGCGGCAGCCTTCGTCAATCAACTGCCGCGCAATTGCCAAGCCAAGCCCCTGAGTGCCCCCTGTGATCAGGGCGGATGTTTCCCGGTGCATCATGTCAAGTTTCATGGTTGGAGACCTTCCTGCAAACCCGGATTCCGCGCCCTGCCAGACAATCCTAGTCATTGGACGCAGCGGTTGGCAATGCCACACACAGAACCCCGATGTATCAACACCGTATGTCCCTTGTCACTGCTGCCCCGCTCCTCGATAATAACCAATGCTCAATTATGGGCGCATGGGTGGGGTTGAACGAAGTGACGGCCGAAGGCATAGCCAACAAGGACCTTATTGCGTGTCGGCAATGCGATGCGCTCTACAGAGACATCGAACCGGACGACGAGCACAGGGCGATCTGTTCTCGCTGCAGCGCAACGCTATATGCCCCCCGCGAAGGCTCCTTCCTTCAGGTCTTTGCATTTGCCCTGACGGTTCTGGTGTTGATCGTGGCTGCCTTGTGGTTCCCGTTCATTTCTATCAGCAAGGCCGGGCTGCATCACACATCTTCTATCTTTGATGTAGTCTTGTCCTTCAGCACGACCGAAATGATCCCTCTAACCCTGGCGGTCGCGGCGATGATCCTGTTGCTCCCTGCGCTAAGGGTCCTCCTGACCCTGTACGTTCTCGGCCCACTTCTGGCGGACAAGGCCCCATTGCCTCATGCCGCACTTGCCTTCAGGATCTCCGAAAGGCTGCGGCCTTGGGCAATGGCAGAGATCTTCGTGCTGGGCGTCGCGGTCGCGCTCGTCAAGATTCACGCACTCGCTCACGTCAGCCCAGGACCTGCCTTCTGGATGTTTATCGCCCTGGCACTGATCGCAACGATGCAGGACCGGGCCGCCTGCAGCCTGACGATCTGGAAGGCCCTGGAAAACAAATGATCGAAACCGCAAAGTCTGCCGGGTTGGCCGCCTGCACCACCTGCGCCCGTGTCTGGCCGCACGATCAGGCCCGCTGCGACAGGTGCGGCAGCCCGATCGTTGACCGGGACAGGCGCGGTCTGCAACCGGTCTGGGCATGGTGGTTCGCGGGATTGCTGTGCTACATACCGGCCAACATCTACCCGATGCTGCGCACAAAGACGCTATTAGCGTATCAGGAGAACACGATAATCGGCGGAGCGGTCGAGCTTGTAGCTCATGGTTCTTACGGCGTGGCGGCAATCATTCTTATTGCCAGCGTGCTGATCCCAGTCATAAAATTCCTGTCGATCGCCTATCTGGCGCTCAACATCCGTGACCGGCGGCGCATGTCGCAGCACAGCAGACATCAGCTATATGAGGTTGTCGAATTCGTCGGAAGATGGTCCATGGTTGACGTATTCGTCGTGGCGATTCTGTCCTCGTTGATCCAGCTTCAGGATGTGGCGAGCATCAATCCCGGCCCGGCCGCGATGACTTTTGCGTTGTCTGTCATCTTCACGATGCTCTCGGCACAGAGTTTTGACCCCCGGCTGATCTGGGATAGCGAGGACCAAGCTTGAGCATTCCTGAACCAAAGATCGTCGGACCTAAGGATAAAGGCAGCTTCGCCTATTCTCTGATCTGGCTCGTTCCAATCTCCGCCTTGGCGATCTCGCTCTTCGTGGTCTGGAAGACCTATAATGACCGCGGCCCGCTGATCGAGATAGCTTTTCAGGAGGCCACGGGCATCCGCACTGACGAGACCGAACTGCGCTACCGGGACGTCACCGTCGGACAGGTCGAAAAGCTGGAATTTGGCGAGGATCTCAAAACCGTCATCGCCAAAGTCAGGGTCGAGAAATCGATTGCCCGTTTCATTGATGCCGACAGCCAGTTTTGGCTGGTCCGTCCGGAGGTAACGACTCGCGGCGTCTCTGGTCTGGACACCGTCCTGTCCGGTGTCTTTATCGAAGGCACATGGGACGCCACAATTGCCCAAGAGCCGGACATCTTTACTGCCCTGCCACGTCGGCCTCTCGCCTTGGCCGGCGAACTCGGACTGCAGTTCATGTTGTTTTCAGACAACGGAAAGGGAATGGTCGATAACGCACCGATCCTGTACCGCGGCCGTGAAATTGGCCGGATCGGCAACCTGCGTCTGGCAGGTGACGGGCAGTCAATCATCGCCGATGCTTTCGTGCCCTTCCCAAATGACCGGCTCATAACATCCTCAACGAAATTCTGGGACACATCCGGTTTCGATCTTAGTTTCGGCCCTTCCGGCGCCAAACTGAACGTCTCGAGCTTGGCCTCTCTGGTTTCCGGAGGCATCAGCTTTGACACGCTCGTTTCAGGCGGGCGCAAGGTTGGTTCGGGTGCCGCGTTCCAGCTCTATGCCAACGAAGGCGAAGCCCGCAGCAACGTCTTCGCCGGGCCAACTCGGGCCGGTGAACAGCTCTCGATCGTCTTTGAAGGCGACGTCAGCGGTCTTGCCGTTGGCGCGACGGTCGAGCTGCGCGGGGTCACTATTGGCGAGGTGACCGCCCTGACCGGCATCGTTGACGAGGACCGCTTCGGTGATCAAAGTGTCAGGCTTCTGACGACGATTACAATCAATCCGGGCCGTCTCGGGATCGCAATTGATGAAGATGTTCTGGACTTTCTTTCTGAACAAGTCCGGAAAGGCCTCCGGGCGCAGTTGACGAATGCCAGCCTGCTGACCGGCGGGCTCAAGATTGTTCTTGTCGAATTGCCAGACTCACCGCCGGCGGAGCTAAACCGAAATGCCGACCCGTTCCCGATGCTGCCCAGCACAGATGCAGATATCGCCGACGTTTCCGCGACCGCCGAGGGCGTCTTTGAGCGGATCAACAACCTACCGATCGAGGATGTTCTGAATTCGACCATTTCGATGATGGACAGCGCGACTAGGTTGCTGAATACCGACGGGGTCAAGGAAGCGCCGGACGAAGCGCTCGCCCTGTTGGGCGATGCACGGAGATTCGTTGGCTCAGACGGAGTCCAAGGCCTGCCAGACCAGTTCGCCGAGACAATGGAGAATCTGAACACCGCGATCGGGGACCTCCGCGGTATCGCTGCCACGATCGCAGAACAAGAAGTCATTGGCAACCTCAGCCGCTCGGTCGAAGCCATACGCCAGGCAGCCGACGATGCGAGTCTGGCTGTAGCGGGGTTGCCCGAACTGGTGGAAACCACCAGCGCCTTTGTCAAAAAGACCTCTGACCTTCCGCTTGCCGAACTCGCGGATGATGCCGATGCCCTACTAAAATCCATCGATGGCATCACTAGTCAGGATTCTGCGCGCGCCATTCCGGAAATGCTGAACACCGCCCTTGACCAGTTGAGCAGTACGCTGGCCGAACTTCGTGATGGCGGGCTTATTGAAAATGCGAACAAGACGCTCGACGCGACCAACATTGCTGCGGGCAGCATTGCAGATGCCACGACCCGCCTTCCTGAAATCGTCGCAAGGATCGAGGACCTGTTGGGCCAGGCCGAAAGTACGCTGGCCGGACTTGACCGAAACGGCCCGCTGACCACTGAAACCCGCGCCACCTTGCGCGAAATCAGAGATGCAGCCAGTGCAGTCAATTCTCTTGCGCGAACGATCGAACGGCGCCCCAATTCCCTGTTGATAGGACGATAGAATGAACAGAATTTCCGCAATCGCCCTAACGATCGCAGCACTGGTCGCCGGTTGCGGCGCGACGCCGACCCGCATCACCTTGCCGCCCGTTCAAACGACACAATCGATCAAGGTCAGCGTTCGCTCTGTTGAAGTCACGCAAGTATCGTTGCCACTCTACGCGGAATCCGAGGAAATCGCGGTGGCCGCCGACAATGGCACCCTGACAAGCGACAAGGCCCTTCTGTGGGCCGACGATCCCAAGCGCGCGGTCACGCAGGCGCTGGTGACGAACTTGGCGGATCTGACGTCCGCGAAAGTTGCAGCGGAACCTTGGCCCTTCGATCAATATCCCGACGTCCGCCTGATCGTGCGCTTCGATCAGTTTCTGCCGAGATCAAACGGAATTTTTCAAATCGCAGGGCAATATTATGTTGCGCGGGTGAATTCAAACGTCAGGGAAAGCGCCCAGCGCTTTGATCTGACCACGAATTATACGGCCGGCGATCCGGTTTCTCTGGCCGCGGCACAGGCCGGGCTCTTGCGCGATCTGGCGGCGAAAATTGCATCCGCGTCCCTGAAATAGAAGGGGCCGAAACGGTCTCCCGCTCCGGCCCCTTCCCAGTTCGAAAACACATCACATCTGAAGCGCGGTCTCCAGCATGTTCAGACCTTCTTCGAGATGCGAATCGTCTATGGTCAGCGGCGCCAGAAGCCGGATCGTGTTGGCGTAATAACCGCAGGACAAGAGGATCAGGCCCGCATCAAGCGCTGCCGATGTCACATGCTTGATCGCATCTGGGTCCGGATCATTGGTGCCACGCTCTTTCACGAGTTCAAACGCGACCATGGCACCCAACCCGCGCACATCACCAATTGGACGCAATGTGTTGGATGTCTTGAATTTATTGATCCGGTCGACCATGATCTTTCCGATGCGGTTCGACCGGTCGCACAGCTTCTCTTCCTCGATAATGTCCAGCACGGCCAACGCAGCGGCAACCGAAACAGGATTGCCTCCATAGGTTCCGCCAAGCCCACCCGGTTCAGCTGCATCCATGATCTCGGCTTTGCCGATAACGCCGGAAATTGGGAAACCGCCGCCCAGAGCTTTGGCAATCGGTATCAAGTCTGGCTCTACATCATAATGCTCAATGGCGAAGACCTTGCCGGTCCGCGCAAATCCGGTTTGCACTTCATCGGCAACGAGGCAGATTCCATGCTCGTCACAAATTTCGCGAAGCCGCTTCATAAAGGATTTGGGGGTCTGGTAGAACCCACCCTCACCCTGCACTGGTTCGATCACGATGGCGGCAACGTCTGACGGACCGATATCGGCCTTGAAGACATGATAGAGCGCCTTGAGCGCGTCTTCTTCGGTTACGCCGTGATGCGGGATGGGGAATGGCACATGGAAAATGCCGATCGCCGGCGGTGTACCTTTGGTGCGGTACGGCACGGCCTTGCCGGTCATTGCCATGGTCAGCTGTGTCCGGCCGTGAAACGCGCCGGTGAAGGTGATCACACCCTGACGACCGGTATGGGCCCGAGCAATCTTTACCGCGTTTTCCGTGGCCTCCGCGCCAGTGGTGAAAAAGATCGACTTTGCATTCTTGATCGGAGCAAGACCGTTCAGCCGTTCCGCCAGTTCGACGTAATTCTCATATCCCGTCACTTGAAAGGCGACATGCGCGAATTTCTCGCACTGTTTGGCAACAGCAGCCATGACCTTCGGGTGCCGATGCCCGGTATTGGTAACCGCGATGCCCGACCCAAAGTCGATATACCGATTACCTTCGGTATCCCAAAGCTGGCCGTTCTCAGCCTTTTCCAGAAAGATGGGGGCCGCGGTGGCCACGCCGCGCGGAACAGCCTTTTGACGCCGCGCAAGGATTGAAGAGTTCGAAGTCATGATTTTTCCTTAAGAGGGAATCGTCTGAGATTGACGATTTTGTCCATCAGCTCTGACTCGCCTGAGCGAGAGAACGATTAAAATGACGATACTATTGTTTAATATTCTTAGCAATCGCAGATCATGCTAGGGTCTTGTCAACATTAGTAGGAACAGCGCGTCACGATGACGCTTTGCCGGTCAGGGACACCGGGCTCGAAACGGGGATGGATGGAATGGAATTCAATATCGGGTCGCGCATGAAAGCCGTGCGAACCGCAAAGAAACTTTCGCAACGTGAATTGGCGCGGAGGTCGGGTGTTACCAATGGCCTGATCTCCCAGATCGAGCAGAATCACTCCAGCCCTTCGGTCGCCTCCTTGAAGCGAATCCTGGATGCGATTCCGATGACCTTGTCCGAGTTCTTTGGCTCGACGGACCCGTCTGAGAAGAAGATATTCTATAATGCCGGCGAATTGAGAGAGCTGAACCCCGAGCGGATATTCCCAAAATCCCCAAACGCCTCAAAGTCCGTTTCCCTGAAACAGGTCGGTGCCGCAGGTGCCCACACCCTCCAGATGCTGCACGAACGCTACGCGTCCGGAGCCGACACAGGCAAGGAGCTCTATACCCATGATTCCGAGGAAGCCGGAATCATCGTTTCCGGCCGAATAGAACTGACCGTGGGCAACGAGACGCACAGCCTCGGCCCGGGGGATGCTTATATCTTCGACAGCAAAATCCCCCATCGCTTCCGCAACGTAGGTGAAGAAGAATGTGTGATTATCAGCGCCTGCACGCCACCTTCATTCTGAGAGCCCCTTGACGTTCACTTGACGCAAGCTCTGCAAGTTGACATTAGCAGCGCCGGTGCCAGAAATTCCGGCCCCGCCCCGTCGGATAGGCCCCGAGCAGCCAGGAGGCAGCTGACATTGACCACGACGAAAGCTGAAGCGACGGCAAAGTCACGCCCACCGAAATTGGCGGTTGGCTGTGTCACTCGGGGACGGCCCGCCATGTTTGCCGAGGCGCTGAATTCACTGGCCGGTCTAGATCTGCCCGACGATACCGAGGTCGTCTTTTGCTTTGTCGAGAATGCTGAACAATTGTCCGTCGAAGCGGAAGTCGAAGCATTCCGTGCGCGGCTCCCGAATGCAGACGTTCAACTTGCCTGCGAACCGCGGCTCGGCATTCCATTCGCGCGCAACAAGGCGCTTGATATGGCATTGAAAGCTGATTGTGATTTTCTCTCTTTCATCGACGACGACGAAACGGTCGATCGGTCATGGCTAAAGTACCTTTACGCCGCATTGAACGAAAAGAAACTGGACCTGATTGGTGGCCCGGTCCGCACCTTGCCACCCAAGGCTCCGTTGCCGTTCTTGCGCCGGAGCATTCTCAAGGGGCTAATAGCGCGAGCCAATCGGATAGAACTTGCGGCAAGGGTGCGCACGGTCAACAAAATGGATCACACGGTCAGCATCGTCACCAACAACTGGCTCGCACGTCTGGACTTCCTTCGCACCTACGGAATTCGTTTTGACGAAAGCCTCGGGCTGTCGGGCGGGTCCGATATCGCAATTTTCCGCGAGATTCAGAAGGCGGGCGGCGAAACCGGCTGGGCACCGGACGCGGTCGTCTACGAGGAGATCCCTGAAAGCCGTTTGTCGCTTTCGTACCAATTCGCTCGCGGACGGGATCAACAGTTGGCCACCTACAACATCAAACGAATGCAGACGGGCAGGAAGCGCATCCTGTCGTCGGTCTTCTTTATACTTTTGAAGTCCTTCGTTGGCCTTCTACGCGTTGTCTTTGCTCCGCTTTTTGGAGGAACCACACTTGTTTTGGGCCTTCGTGCATTTGGCGCAGCTGTCGGCCGCTGGAAAGGACTGACCGGCAGCAGAAGCACCCATTACGACAAGATTGCCGGGCATTAAGGACAATGAACCTAGCCGGAAGGAAACCAAGACCTATACGAGCAGGCTTCACACAGCTAAAGTAAGGGCTGGCCTCATAGTGGTGCGACTTAGGAAAGATTTATCGGATGGCGCGGAAGACTTTGACGTTCACATACGCGATCATGGCTTGCGTACTTTTGTTGTCCTGTGGAAGACCGCCAGAACTCATAGGCATTGATAATCCGGTGGAACCTGTAGCGTCAGTCCAACAGGCGTCGCGGCAGAAGGTCTATATCGCGACGACACGGCAATCGTCTGAGATCGCAGGGGCATTCTACTCCGACCGACGATCGTCCGAACTTGGCTTTGCCTCGGTAGTCGTATCGATTCCACCCAATCACGTCCCCGGCAATCTCGAACGCCCCGAATCATTGCCACCGAAACCGAGTACCGAGTTCGCGGTGATTGAACCCGCAGTTTATGCCAATGACGATGCATTCGTCGCTTCGCTCAATCGCGAACTGGCAAAACGCGCACCCGAGGATCGAACGATTCTGCTTTTCGTCCACGGCTACAACAATACGATAAGCGACTCGATCCTGCGATTGGGGCAATTCGTCGAGGACACCGGCTTTACCGGCGTTCCAGTCTTGTTTTCCTGGGCTTCCGCGGCCCGAACCCCTCTGTATGTCTACGACCTCAATAGTGCGCTGACCGCACGGCCCCTGCTGATGCAAACCGCAAGGACACTAGGTCGCACGAACGCGAGAGGCTTCGACGTCTTCGCCCATTCCATGGGAACCTTCCTGACGATGGAAGGCTTCGTTCAGGGCGCACAGTCCGGGCGCGCAGCAAATCTGTCGCGGCTGGAAAACGTCATGCTCGCGGCACCTGATATTGATATAGACTTGTTCAAGACGCAGATCGCGCAGATTAATTTTGACAAGAGCAAGATATTTATCCTTGTTTCCAAGGATGACAGTGCGCTCAATTTCTCGCGCCGTATATCCGGTGGTGTCGAACGCGTTGGCGCCTCCGACGCCCAAGAGCTTGCAGAACTGGGGGTCACCGTCGTGGACCTGAGCGAGATCGACGATTCCACCTCGGGGAGCCACTCGAAATTCGCCGGTTCGCCCGAAGTGGTACAGTTGATCGGCCGGGGCCTTCAGTCCAAAGGACTGAGCAACGCCACCCGCACTTCCCTAGGCGACCTGCTGGCCGGTGCCCCGATCCCGATCATCTTTGCGCCATAAGCAGGCTGCGACAACAAACGCGGCCGGGTTTGCCGCGACTTGGCCCATCAGCGCCGCCTAAGCGTGACTGATCATGACATGCCGGACGAAAGTATAGTCCTCGAGCGCATAGCCTGACATGTCCTTGCCGTAGCCCGACTGCTTGATGCCGCCATGTGGCATCTCGTTAACAAGCATGAAATGCGTATTCACCCAGGTACACCCATATCGAAGACGCGATGCTGTCGCCATGGCCCGGCCGACGTCACGCGTCCAGATCGACGATGCCAAACCGTAGTCGCTGTCATTGGCCCATGAAACAGCCTGCTCGACGTCTGAAAACGGTGTTATCGAGACAACGGGGCCAAAGACTTCTCGCCGGACGATCTCATCGGTTTGCTGCGCACCCGCAACAATTGTTGGTCGATAGTAGAACCCGGAGTCACCCATCGTCATACCGCCCGTCGTAATTTCGATGTGGTTCACCTCGCGCGCGCGCTCGACGAAGCTTGCAACACGGTCCCGCTGACGCAAGCTTATGAGTGGACCGATCTCGTTCAATGTGTCATCGTCCAGCCCAAGCGGTATATCGGCTACGGCCGAGGTCAAATCCGCCACGAGTTTGTCGTAGATTTTCTTACTGGCATAGATCCGACATGCGGCGGTGCAATCCTGACCGGCGTTGTAATATCCGAAGGCCCGCAACCCTTCGACCACCTGACCGATATCCGCGTCATCGAATACGACAACAGGAGCCTTGCCCCCGAGTTCCAGGTGAGTGCGCTTTACCGATTTCGACGCCGCGTCCAGCATCTTCTTGCCGGTCGCCACATCGCCAGTCAGGCTGATCATATCGACGCCCGGATGGTTGATCAGATAGTTGCCGACAGTCTCACCCCGCCCGGGAAGGATGTTGACTACACCGACAGGCAGTTCCTCGGCAAAAATCCGTACCATCTTCAATGCCGTCAGCGGCGTCTGTTCCGACGGCTTAAAGACGACCGTGTTTCCACCTCCAATGGCTGGCGCCAACTTCCATGCCATCATCATCAAAGGGTAGTTCCAAGGCGCGATAGAAGCCACGACGCCGACCGCATCGCGGCGGATCATGGACGTCATGCCTTCCATGTATTCGCCTGCAATCGCGCCGTGCTGGTTGCGAACCGCACCCGCAAAGAACCGGTAGCAATCGACAATCGCAGGGATTTCGTCGTTCAATGCCGCATTAATAGGCTTGCCGCAGTTCAGCGATTCCAAAGCAGCGAATCCACTTGCTTCCGCTTCGATACGGTCCGCGATGCGGTGGAGCGCGGCGGATCGTTCTGCCGGAGTGGTCCGGGACCAGCCTTCGAAAGCCTTGCGCGCCGCGGCCACCGCGCGATCGACCTGTTCCGTCGAAGCTTCGGCCACTTCAAGGATCAGATCTCCGTTTCGCGGGTTCAGAATTTTCTCAGCCTGCTCGGACCCGGCTTCGATTGCCTCTCCGATCAAGAGACCGATGTCTATCTTTGGAACATTCATGTTCATTCTCTCCTTCATTTCCCTCCGCCAGCGGTCTCTTCACCGCCGCGGGTCAGGTAATAGGCTGCAAGGATCGGTAAGAAAGTGGTCAGAAAAACCACCATTGCCACCACGTTGGTCACAGGACGTTGCCGTGGGCGCACCAATTCATTCAGCATCCAGATCGGCAGCGTGGATTGCTGCCCGGCTGTAAACGTCGTCACGATCACTTCATCGAACGAAAGCGCAAATGCCAGCATGCCGCCTGCCAGAAGCGCCGATCCCAAGTTCGGAAGCACCACGTAGCGGAAGGTCTGGAAACCATTCGCCCCAAGGTCCATCGACGCCTCGATCACCGAACCCGACATCCGCCGAAACCGCGCCACAGCGTTGTTGTAGACGATTACGATGCAGAATGTTGCGTGTCCAAGTACGATCGTGAAGGTCGAGAACGGGATATCAGCGATCGCGAAGGCCGAGCGCAGCGACATGCCCGTAATGATGCCGGGCAGCGCAATCGGGAGGATCACCAAGAGCGTGATCGTATCACGACCAAAGAATTTTGCCCGTGCCATCGCTGCAGCCACCAACGTCCCAAGCACAAGCGCCAATGCGGTTGAAATCGCCGCCACACGCAACGAAAGGTACAACGGTGGCCAAACATCTTCGCGCGACCACGTCACCGCAAACCACTTCAGCGTCAGACCGGGTGGCGGGAACTGGTAAGTGCGCTCCTCGGTGGTAAAGGCGTAGAGGAAGATCAGCAGGATCGGCAGATGCAGGAACAACAGCCCTCCGAACGCCGCAAGTTTCAGACCCACGGGAGAACGGGCGTCAGAGCGCATCGAAAGCCCCCATTTTCCGCGCCGCCGCCAAATAGGCCAGCATGATCAGAATGGGCACCACCGCAAAGGCTGCCGCCAAGGGAACGTTTCCTGCCGTTCCCTGCAGCGTGTAGACCGCCTGCCCTATGAACAGCCGCGATGACCCGACGATCTGAGGGATGATGTAGTCCCCCAGCGTCAGGGAGAAGGTAAAGATGGACCCCGCGATGATACCTGGCATTGCCAGCGGCAGGATAACGGTGCGGAAGGTCTGACCGGCCGAAGCACCCAGATCGGCGGATGCTTCGATCAGGGACCCCGGCACCCGTTCGAGAGAGGCCTGCATCGGAAGTATCATGAATGGCATCCAGACATAGACGAACACCAGGAAAGTGCCGATGTAGCTCGTGGACAACGAATTGCCCCCGATAACCGGTAGTGCCAGCACCGCGTTCAACAGTTTCCCTGCGCCGATCCCTTCGGCAGCCCAGGTGATGATTCCCTCCTTGGCCAAGATCAGTTTCCAGGCGTAGACCTTCACCAGATATGACGACCAAAGAGGAAGCATCACGCCAAGGTAGAAAGCAGCCTTCCACCGCCCCTTGGCATAGCGGGCGGCAAAATAGGCAATGGGAAACCCGATGATGGCCGAGGCGAAGGTGACCGCCGCCGCCATGCTGACAGTACGAAGAATGATGTCGAAATTTGAGGGGCGCAGAAGTTCCAGGTAGGTCTTGAGGGTAAATTCCTCGACAATCAGTCCTGAGAACTCATCAATCGAATAGAAGCTCTGGATCAGAAGGGCCGCGAGCGAGCCGATATAGACAACCACGAGCCAGAAAAGTGGCATGGCCAGCAAAAGAACCAAGAGCAGTTTTGGGCG
This sequence comes from Paracoccaceae bacterium, assembly GCA_024642725.1. Classification (GTDB taxonomy): domain Bacteria; phylum Pseudomonadota; class Alphaproteobacteria; order Rhodobacterales; family Rhodobacteraceae; genus JAHEAO01. The sequence continues at coordinate 70,765 of JAHEAO010000009.1, forward strand.
TTGCCAGAAGAGCGTGCTCAACCGGTCGGCTGGACCCTTCGGTGCGAAAAAGACCATGCGCGACATCACTCACCGTCCATCACGTGCAACGCATTGGGTGCCCAGTCGAGCGCAGTCGAGGCACCGACCTCAGGCAAGGGTGTCCCGGGTGCTGCAATGGCGGTGAGGGTCTGACCTCCACCAAGATCAACTGAGACCCGAGTGCCAGAACCCAAATAACGCAATGCCGAAACCTTACCACTCGCCGGTCCACTCTTGGCCAGTTGAATCGACTCAGGTCGTAGGCTTGCCCATTTGGCTGGACCACCGAAGCGCGCCGTGATTTCGGGCGGCAACACATTGGAAGATCCGACGAAATCAGCAACGAAACGAGTCGCCGGGCGTTCGTAAATTTCTGCAGGTGTGCCAACTTGCGCGACCTTGCCTTCATTGAAGACCGCCACTTTGTCCGCCATCGACAGGGCCTCGCCCTGATCATGGGTAACGAAGACAAAGGTGATCCCCAGCCGTCGTTGCAATTCCTTCAACTCGTCCTGCATCGCTTCGCGCAGCTTCAGATCGAGCGCCCCAAGCGGTTCGTCCAGCAGAAGTACGCGCGGCTCGTTGACCAGCGCCCGCGCCAGCGCCACCCGCTGCCGCTGGCCACCGGACAGTGCAGCAGGTTTACGATCTCCGTAGCCCTCCAAATGGACCAACTCGAGCATCTCGCCCGCACGCCGGTTGCGTGTCGCCTTGTCAATGCCACGCACCATCAGCCCGTAGCCGACATTGTCATTCACCGAAAGGTGAGGAAAAAGCGCGTAGTCCTGAAAGACCGTATTAACGTTGCGCCGGTTTGGTGGCACATCGCCCGCATCCTCACCAAAGATCCTGACAACCCCCGACGTCGGGGCCTCAAAACCCGAGATCAGTCGCAGACAAGTCGTCTTGCCGGAACCGGAAGGCCCGAGCATGGCAAAGAATGACCCCTCTTCGACCGTAAGATTGACGCTATCCACGGCACGAACCTGACCGAACAGGCGGGAAACATGGTCGAACTCAACGGCGATTGTCATCTTCAGGCAAAATCCAATTGTTCCCGGCAAAG
>JAHEAO010000119.1 GCA_024642725.1 Paracoccaceae bacterium
CACGGTCATGACTCGCCTAGTGCTGGATTGGGCGGACCAGAATGGGCTTGAGGAAGAGGCACTGTTGCAGTTGATCGACACATCCTCGGGTCAGAACTGGTTCGCTTCAGGGTTCGACGAAATAGAATTCGCGCGGGATGGCTACCGCGAGGACAACACGATCGGCATCCTTTTCAAGGATGTCGAAAGCGCGTTGGACGCGGCACCGGAAGGGGCAGATACAACCCTGCCCCGCGACTTTCAGCGGGCAATTCGCGGATTGAAGCCGAGGGTTCGCTGACTTAGCTTTCCCAATATCTTCAGGCGGATTAGATTGCTGCCATGGCCCAGATCTCCGCTCCATTTTCGGCTTGGTTCGCCCGGCGCGGGTGGACGATCCACCCGCATCAACAGGCGATGGTTGACCTTGCCGACGCGCCTGCCCTGTTGCTGATCGCCCCGACGGGCGGAGGCAAGACGCTTGCGGGATTTCTGCCAACGCTCAGCGAACTTGCCGGTTCAGGTCACAAAGGTTTGCATACGCTCTACATCTCGCCGCTAAAGGCGCTGGCGGCAGATATCCGGCGAAATCTCAGCACTCCGATCAGCGAAATCGGATTGGCCATCCGGGTCGAGGATCGCACAGGCGACACCAGCCAGACGCAAAAGAAACGGCAGCGCGCCGACCCCCCGGATATCCTGCTGACCACGCCGGAGTCGCTTGCCCTGCTTCTAAGCTATGAAGACGCGCCGCGCATGTTCGCGGGCCTGCAAAGGTTGGTCGTAGACGAAATTCACGCGCTGGCCGAAAGCAAGCGCGGCGATCAGCTGATGCTTTGTCTGGCCCGGCTCCAGTCAATCTGCCCGCACATGCGCCGGGTCGGTCTTTCCGCCACGGTCGAGAATCCAAGGGCAATCGCCCAATTTCTGGCGAAACATCCGGATTCGTGCGAGATTCTGCATGCTGACCCCGGTCCTGATCCCGACATCTCGATGCTGGAAACGGACGATTACCCGCCCTGGTCCGGTGGCGGTGCAAAATATTCGATCCCCGCCGTTCTCGAGGAAGTTGCCAGACACAAGACAACCCTGATTTTTCATAACACCCGGGCGCAAGCCGAGATTTTTTTTCACAATCTCTGGCAGGCCAACACCGAGAACCTTCCGATCGGCATCCATCACGGAAGCCTTGACCGTGAACAACGTCAGCGCGTCGAGGCCGCCATGGTTCGGGGCGAGTTGCGGGCAATCGTATGCACCGGCAGCCTCGATTTAGGGATCGACTGGGGCGATGTAGATCTGGTGATCCAGATCGGGGCCCCGAAGAACGTCAAACGTCTCGTCCAGCGGATCGGGCGGGCGAACCACCGCTATAATGCGCCGTCGAAGGCTCTGCTCGTCCCGGCGAACCGGTTCGAAGTCGTGGAATGCGTCGCCGCCTTGCAGGCGGTCAAGGCCCATGATCTTGACGGGGACCCTCGTGGACGTGGGCCTCGTGATGTCTTGTGCCAGCACATCATGATCGCCGCCTGTTCCGGACCGTTCGACGAAAGCGCGCTTTACCGCGAAGTCGTGACAGCGGGCAACTTTGCCGACCTTACCCGCGCGGAATTCGATGACTGTCTGAATTTTGTCGCGACCGGCGGCTATGCCCTTCGCGCCTACGACCGATGGCAGCGCCTTCAGAAGCGGTCCGACGGGTTGTGGCAGCTACGCGATCCTCGCCTGGCGCAGAAGGTTCGGATGAACATCGGCACTATTCAGGACACCGATACACTCAAGGTTCGACTAAAGAACCGGATGGGGGGCCAGCCGCTCGGCGAGGTAGAGGAAGCCTTCGCAGCCACGCTCACTCCGGGCGATACATTCGTCATCGGGGGACAGGTCGTTCGATATGAAAACCTCCGCGAGATGACGGTGGAAGTCAGTGCCGCCCCCGGCAGAAAGCCCAAATTCGCGGTTTTCGCGGGGACGAAATTCGCGACTTCGACACAACTTTCGGCACGAATCCTGCGGATGCTGCAGCAAGAGCGCTGGCCCGATTTGCCGACACACACGACCGACTGGCTGTCGCTGCAACGCGATGTTTCGCGTCTGCCGCAACAGGACCGGATATTGGTCGAGTCCTTCCCACATGACGGGCGGCCCCATCTTTGCATCTATGGATTTGCCGGTCGAAACGCGATGCAGACTCTGGGTCTGCTGGTCACGCAACGGATGGAAGAACTGCAGCTTCATCCATTGGGCTTCGTCGCGACCGACTACGCCGTGCTGATTTGGGGTCTTGATCCCGTTGCAGATGCATCCAATCTGCTTCAGCCAGGGGTGCTGCGCGATTCATTCCAGACGTGGCTTGGCGGTAATGCGGTCATGAAACGAACATTTCGAGCGTCCGCCACGATTGCGGGGCTGATCGACAGGAAGTCACCGCAAGGCAAGAAGTCGGGCCGTCAAACGATGTTTTCGTCTGACATCCTTTACGACACCTTGCTGAAATATGATCCGGAACACCTGATGCTGCGGATTACCCGCGAAGAGGCAATGAAGGGGCTTGTTGATTTCGGTCGGATAGAAGAAATGCTTGATCGCACCGCGGGGCGCATCGACCATGTCAAGACAGACCGCGTAACGCCGTTTGCGGCACCCTTGTTACTGGAAGTCAGCAAAGTACCGATCAACGGAATGGCAACGGAGCGTCTGCTTGCCGAGGAAGCCGAGGCTCTGATGGCCGTTGCCGGCCTGTCGTGACACTTGCGTTCGCGGCATGGAAGCGGCAAGAACAAAGAATGAACGGATATTCATTTTCCTTTGCAGGCCTTGCCCTTACCGCGTTGTCATCCGGAGCGCTGTGGTGGCATGAGGAAAGAGTACTGACGGTTTCCGACCTTCATCTGGGAAAGTCGGATCGTGTGGCGCGGCGTAGTGGGTCACTGTTGCCGCCCTACGAGGTGCAAGACACTTTGCAGAGACTGGACAACGACATCATGCAAACCGGGGCCGCGACGGTCATCTGCCTTGGCGACAGCTTTGACGACCTCGCCGCAACCGACAGTCTGAGCGAAGATGCGCGCCTGTGGATCACCCGCTTGCAAGCGGGGCGTCGCTGGATCTGGATCGAGGGCAATCACGACCCCGGTCCGACCGAGTTGGGCGGCAGTCATCATATGGCTCTTTCCATGCCGCCCCTGACCTTCCGGCATATCGCGGATTCCGGTGCGACGGCCGAAGTATCGGGGCACTACCATCCAAAGGCGACCGTGCGGGGCAAGGGTCACGCTGCGACCCGCGGGTGCTTTCTATATGACAATTCGCGTATCATCTTACCTGCCTTTGGCACTTACACCGGAGGATTGGCCAGCACATCGGAGGCGATCTGCAGGCTGATGCGACCTGAAGCGGTGGCAATTCTCACGGGTCCGGCACCCATTGCAATTCCGATGCCGCGCAGCGCGAAATGATGCAATCTGAACCGGTCATGGCGGCGGCACTTGTGCCATCTCCAGCTTTGTAGGACTCTGAGCATCATCGACCTCGCCGGAAATGGCGGTCAACGGAGGCCAAAGTGCAATACCACCCGCGTTACGCCGGATATGAAGACAAGGTGCGCCAAAGTTTTTCCCGGCAGAACCTGATGCAAACGATTTCGGCTGAAATGGCAAGTATTGAACCCGGCCTTTGCAAGATCACTGCACCCATATTGGAAACCCAACGTCAGCAGCACGGCTTCGCTCATGCTGGTCTGACCTTTGCGATCGGTGACAGTGCTGCAGGTTACTCGGCCTTGTCCCTGATGGACGAGGCCGCCGAAGTTCTCACGGTCGAGATGAAGATTAACCTATTGGCCCCGGCGGCAGGAGAGTCCCTCATCGCGATAGGCCGGGTGGTGAAACCGGGCCGCCGGTTGATCGTGGTCAGCGCAGAGGTCTTCGCACGCAACGCCGGGGAAGATACGCTTGTCGCATTGCTCCAGGGAACGATGATCCCGACGGAGTAACGGCCTGTTCAGCACATCGGCCTTCAGGCCGTCAGACCTTCAGGCTCGGCTAATCCATTCGCGCGACATGCCGCGGTGAGAGTGTTTGCCAGCAGGCAGGCGATTGTCATTGGACCGACGCCACCGGGCACAGGGGTAATTGCACCGGCAACCGCCGAGGCGCTTTCGAAAGCAACATCACCGACCAGGCGCGTGCCGCCGTCGGTCTTTTCGATTCGGTTGATGCCAACGTCGATGACCGTCGCTCCGGGCTTGACCCAAGCCCCCGTGATCATCTCGGGGCGGCCAACCGCGGCAACAAGAATATCCGCACGGCGGCAGACTTCTTCGATGTCCTTGGTGCGGCTGTGCGCAATCGTCACCGTGCAACTGTCGCGCAGCAAGAGCTGCGCCATTGGCTTGCCCACGATGTTCGAACGCCCCACCACGACCGCATTCAGCCCGGCGAGCGATCCGTGATGGTCGCGAAGCATCATCAGGCAGCCAAGCGGCGTGCAGGGCACCATCGATTTTTGCCCGGTCCCTAGAAGCCCGACGTTCGAGATGTGGAACCCGTCCACATCCTTCGCCGGATTGATTGCGTTGATGACGAGATCTTCGTTCAGGTGCCCCGGCAGCGGCAGTTGAACGAGAATGCCATGAATCGTGGCGTCGCGGTTCAAGCTGTCAATCAGCGAGAGCAGGTCTGCTTCGCTGGTCTCGGCGGAAAGCCTGTGTTCGACCGACTTCATCCCGACCTCGATCGTCATCTTGCCCTTGGATCGGACATAGACTTCGCTTGCTGGATCCGCGCCAACCAGCACCACGGCCAAACCGGGCGTTATGCCATTCTCTTCCTTCAAGCGTGCCACGTGCGCAGCCACCTTACCCCGTACCGTCGTCGCAAAGACCTTGCCGTCTATGATGGTCGCGCTCATTCTTATGTCCCTCTTATCTTGGGAATTGCGGCCGCCGGACGCCTCGCGCGCCCGGTCCGGTTCCCTCCCTAGAACAAGCCGTCGATGAGGCCGTCCTTGTTGATGCGAATGTTTTCGGCGGACGGCACTCTTGGCAGGCCGGGCATGGTCATGATCTCGCCGCAGATGACGACCACGAAGCC
>JAHEAO010000120.1 GCA_024642725.1 Paracoccaceae bacterium
ATCCGGCATCCGGGTTAAGCTCGTTCACTTCAAGGAACGGGTATTTTGCCTTGAAGCCATCAATGACCGCTCCATAGCCGCACCAGTCGTGCGGCAGGGCAATCGTCGACAGACGGCCCTCTTTCGTCGCTCCCGCAACGAGGTCTTCCATTGACTGGGCAAATACAGGATTTGACCCAATCACGACTGCCAGCGTGGCAGTTCCGATCATCAGGTTAGCAAGTTTCATTCCGCTCTCCATGTGCTAGCAACAGATATCGAAGCATATTCCGCAAATTTGAATCGAAAAATTCTTGGATCTGTCCGCCGAACACTATGCCTATGAGCTGATACCAAACAAGGAAAAACGGTTGCCGTTGTCCGCAGTGGCATCACGATAGGCTCCCGGGATCTGGCCGGGCAGGATGTATCGGTGTCGCTCTTCCCGAATGGCGTGGATGGTTGCCTCTCCGGCGCCGCGATCTCTGACAAGACGGGCCCGATCCCCGGCGCTTGACCACTGCTGACACTCCTCCGGGGCGGCGCGCAGGGCCGACAGCGATCGGCAGAAGAACCCGTCTTGCCATCGCCAAGCCCCGAAAGCGTCTTTCCGAACCATGCTCCCGCCATCTCCGGCCAGATCCTTTGGGGGTCGTTTTCAGAATGGGGTTGCGGGTCCCTGCGCCGCCGTGTTCCTAGTACGAGGATCAGAACAAGAACGAGAGTACGCCATGTCTTTCGATTTCATTCTCATGCTGACCGCGAACGACCGCACCATAGAAGACGCCCCGTCCCGTATTGAACAAGCACTGGAAGGCGGCGTTCGCCACATCGGTTTCAAGGACGTAGGCCTGCCGCTGTCAGACCTCAAAGGCCTTGCCGACACAATTCGCAACGCCGGTGGACGATCCTATCTCGAGGTCGTCAGTCTTGACGAAGAAAGCGAACTGGCGTCGGCGCGCGCTGCGGTGGAACTTGACGTCGATTGCCTTCTCGGCGGCACGCGGGCGAATGTCGTGACCGATGTCACCCGGGACCACCCGCTTCGCTATTATCCGTTTCCCGGGCATATCTCGGGCCATCCCAGCGTGTTGGAGGGAACCGAAGATGAAATCATCGCTTCCGCAAGACGACTCGCGGATCTCGAACATGTGCATGGGCTCGATCTTCTTGCCTACCGGTATCGCGGCAATGTCCCTCGGCTGATGAAAGCGGTCTGCCGGGCAGTCGCCAAACCGGTGATCATGGCCGGAAGTATCGACAGCAAGACACGCATTTTCGATGTGGCCTCGGCCGGCGCGGCGGGCTTCACCGTCGGAACCGCGGCGCTGCAAGGGGCGTTCCCAGCCGAGGGGCCGGGGTTCACCCAACAGATCCGGACCATTCTGGCAATCACCGCTCAGGCGCAGGCTGTTTCGACCTCACCGCGGCGTCTTGCGATCGTGGCCCATGACAACCGGAAATCCCATTTGCGGGCGTGGGTCCTGCGCCACGCCAAGGCTCTGGCCGGGCATCGGCTGATCTGCACCGGCGGGACCGGGGCGCTCATATCGGGGCTGGTGCCGGGTCTGTCTGTCAAAAGGCTCCAGCGTGGGGCGCGCGGCGGTGACCAGCAACTCGGCGCTCTCATCGCAACGGGCGAGCTTGACGCCGTGATCTTCTTTTCCGATCCGATGGCGCCGCACGGTGTCGATGTTGATCTGCAAGCCCTCACCCGTCTGGCGATCATGCATGACACACCGATTGCCCTCAGCCCGTCTGCGGCGGACGTGTTGGTCACCACCCTGCCGGTCCGGGATGCGGGCTGAACATAAGGCAACCGGCGCAGACCGGGCAGCCTTGCGCCCGATCCGGCATCACGCGACAATAGCCGCATCAAACTGCACGAGGTTCCCATGGCCGCCATTCCCCCCTTATGTGATTTCGGCTGGAAAGCCCCGAATTTCACCCTTCCCGCGACTGACGGCAAAATGTGGACATATGCCGACGTTGCGGGCCGGAACGGCACGCTCATCATGTTCATCTGCAACCACTGCCCTTATGTTCTGGCAATCCTCGACCGGATGAAGCGCGACGCGGCGGATTTGCAGAAACTTGGCATCGGCGTGGCCGCGATCTGCTCGAACGATGCGACGGCCTATCCCGCTGACAGCCTCGAAAACATGGCAGCACTCGCCCGGCGCGAATCCTTCCCCTTCCCCTATCTGCATGATGCGGACCAATCCGTGGCAAGGGCCTATGACGCGGTCTGTACGCCCGATTTCTTCGGTTTCGATGCCGGCGGCGGGTTGCAATACCGCGGAAGGCTTGATGCGTCGGGCAAGAAACCTGCCGACGAAAACACCCGCCGGGACCTCTATGAAGCGATGAAACAGGTCGCTGAAACCGGCACCGGCCCGCAGGAGCAGGTGCCGTCGATGGGCTGTTCGATCAAGTGGAAAGCGGCCTAGAGCGACCGGAGGTCCCCGTCGCGCGCGTCTCATACAACGCGCTGCGCCGGCGATTTGTCTCCGGGGCCCGTGAAAGCCAATCCCGTTCAGAACTGAAACTGAAATCCGATCCCGGCACCTGACGCGCTGCGCCCCGAGATATGGCTTTCGTTCAGGCTGCGCACCGCGCTGAACGTCAGGCCTGCATTCCGTGACACCGGCACGGAATAGCTGAAGGTCAGGTCCATCTGCCGCGCGTCGGGCGTCAGCGGGACATCGAAACTGTTGAATTGAGTCGCACCGCCAATGCTGCGCGTGCTGGGCAGCGCGACCTTGGCGACGCCGGAATGCACCACTTGCGGCAGGCTCAGCCCAAGGGTGAACCTGTCACCCGAGGCCAGGAAATCCTTTGCGCCATAGCTCATCCCGACGGCGTTGAAATTGGCGCTCGACATATCCATCGACGGGATGCTGCCCTGTGGCTGGGCAATGCCCACCGTCCCGGTCAGGCGCAATCCGTGCCGGTCGGAAAACGGCATGTCGAGACCCAGCGTCGCCGCAAGATGGGCGCCGCCGATGCGGGTCCCCGACAGCATGGACTGCATGCCGATGTAACTTTCGCTTTCCTGCATCGCGGTTAGCCCAAGGCTGACGCCGGGCAGATCGTCGCTGACGCGCCGTTGCAGCGAAATGCCGTAGTTCTCCGCCGACCCGCCGGCCGGAACCAGCAGAGCGACGCGGGTTTCGCCAAGTTGCAGGTCCAGTTGCCGCCCCGACATGTAGCTGGGAAAGGCCCGCGCCATCGCCTCATCTGCGGATCCGTCCATCAGGGCCAGCACGGTTTCGCGGCTGGTGCTTTCCACGGCCTCGGATGTCAGGATGTTTGCGGGCATGTCAAATCCCGCGCCCATGCCGTCGACCACCATTATGTCGTGATCGGCCAGCCTGCGCGACAGCGCATTGCCCGCCATACCCCCGGTGCGAAGGATCGGTTGGTCGACCCGCACGCGCTTGCCGCGGGTGACCGGCATGAAAGATCCGCCGATCGGAAGCAAGGCGGCCTTGAGGTCCAAGAAGCCGTGCCCGTAGGTCTCGTTATATCCGTGCTTGATCCCCGGCGCGAAAGCGACAAAGCCGGTATGTTTGTAAAAGCTGTTGTTGGCCGAGGCCATCAGGCGCGCGCGCAACTCCTTGCCATTCAGGCTCGGAAAAGCCTCTGCCAGCAATGCCACGGCACCCGACACCATCGGCGCCGCCATCGAAGTGCCGGTGACAAAGTCGTAATCCGCGTTGCCGGTTCCGGTCGCGGCCGTCCACGTGCCATCTGCGGCCATGCACCATGCCGCAGCATCAAGGCATTTGGCCGATACCAGTTTCCCGCCTTTGATCTTGCTGCCCTTGAAGGTCGGGACCGCATTGATGACGGTGATCCAGGACTTCTCCAACTCCGGCAGGGCCGAGGGAAGCGCGCTCATCAGGTCGGCCTTGGTATTGCCCTCGATATTGGAAGCCGAAAAGACAATCACCGATCCCTTGGCAAGATCACGCAGAGAGGAAATATAGGCCTTGCCTTCGGGACTGCCGAAGACCCTTTCATAGTTGCTCTGGGAAAAGGTGATGTCGTAGCCCCAGGAATTGTTCTGGACGATCGCGCCAACCGACATTGCCTGTTTCGTCGCGGCCGTCATGGACTCGAAACTGTTGAAGCTGCCCAGTTGAAGATCCGCCCCCGGCGCGACGCCGATCATGTCGCCAACAGCGCCGGTTCCTGCCGCGATCGACGTGGTCGCCGTTCCGTGATCGTCAATTCCGGGCGCATAGATGCCGGCAGGCATCGTGATCGTCTTGCCCGTCAACTCCTGATGCGTGGTCAGGTAGCCTTCATCGACAAAAGCGATGGTCTGACCCGCTCCCGTCAGTCCCGCCGCATGTGCATAGTCGACATTGGCATGGGCCAGCGGATTGCTGCGGTAGACCGTCCCGGGATCGGACTTGAAACTCCACGCGACCTTCTGAATCGTATAGCGCGGGTCGATGGTGCGCAGCGTATTCGCGGTCGCTTCGGTCAGGGTGACGTCATGCGGGAAGAACGCCGTCAGCGCCGAGCGCGTGACGAAAAGGTTCTTGCCGTCAATGCGGGCCTCGGGCGATCCGCTCTTGCATCCCGCAAGCGCGACGCCGGCGGCAAGAACGCAAAAAACAAACCGTCTATTCATCTCAAGCGCCCCACAGGCGTCCGTTCGCAGTGATCGCAGATCGGACAAACATCAAAACAATCGGCACCAACGGCCTTAATCTATCCCGCATCGTTCATCAATGCGGTGTCAGAAATTGGGCGACAAGGCGTCAAAACCTGTGCGCCCGCGAAATCCCAAGACCCCGGACCGGGGCGCCGGCGCGCGTCACTGAAACGGCAACCACCCGCTGCACCGGACCCGATTGGCGATGTGCAGCCAACGGGCAAGAGGAACGGACGCCAGCCTTGCAAGGTATGTGGTGCGGGCGGTGGGACTCGAACCCACACGGGCATACGCCCCTCAGATTTTAAGTCTGGTATGTCTACCATTCCATCACGCCCGCATCCGGCGCCGCCGGTCCCGCGTTGCGGGCCGATCACTCGTCTATCGTCATAACGTTTTGGATCGATTGCGCAATACTG
>JAHEAO010000055.1 GCA_024642725.1 Paracoccaceae bacterium
TGAGACTGAATTGCCCCCTTTGCGGGGAACGAGACATCAGGGAATTTAGCTATCGCGGCGCGGCCACGGGACTGGAACGGCCGGAACCTGACGCGGGCGAAGGGCCGTGGGATGATTTCGTGCATCTGCGCGAGAACCCGGCCGGCGAGACCCGTGACCTGTGGTATCACGAAAGTGGCTGCACCTCCTGGCTTGTGGTGACACGGAACACGGTAACCCATGCTGTGCTTGGCAGTGAACTTGCCTCGGCCCGAAAAGGGATCCGAAAATGAGGATCGAAGGAAAAGGCATCCTGTCGCGGGCCAAGCCGGTCAAGTTCAGCTTTGACGGTCAGAACTATCCGGCCTTCGAGGGTGATACGATTGCTTCGGCGCTCTTGGCCAATGATATGCGGCTCGTGGGGCGGAGCTTTAAGTATCACCGACCGCGCGGCATCCTGACCGCAGGTTCGGAAGAGCCGAACGCGCTCGTGACCACCGGCAAGGGGGCCGGTCAGACTCCGAACGTTCGCGCGACGGTTCAAGAAGTCTTTGAGGGGCTGCAAGCGCAAAGCCAGAACAACTGGCCGTCGCTGCGCGCTGATCTGATGGGCGTCAATGACCTGTTGTCGCCGTTTCTATCCGCCGGATTCTACTACAAGACGTTCATGTGGCCGCGTGCCTTCTGGGAGAAGGTCTATGAACCAATAATTCGTCGCGCCGCCGGGCTTGGGGCGCTGTCCGGAGAACATGACACTGCGCGCTATGACAAAGCCTATGCGTTCTGCGATCTTCTGGTGATCGGTGCCGGTCCGTCCGGTCTGATGGCCGCGCTGACAGCGGGTCGCGCGGGCGCGGATGTGATCCTAGCGGATGAGAATCCAGCCGCTGGAGGGCGGTTGCTGTCTGAAGACGAACAGGTCGGTGACCGTCCTGGGCATCTGTGGGCCGCACAAGTCATCGCCGAGCTTGAGGCGCTTCCCAACGTGCGGATCATGTATCGGACAACTGTAACCGGCGCTTACGATCAAGGCACATTCGGCGCACTGGAAAGGGTAAGCTTGCATCGTGCGAGTGCGGGGGACGCGCCGCTGGAGACCTTCTGGAGGATCGTGGCGAAGCGTTCTCTACTCTGCTCGGGGGCATTGGAGCGACCAATCGCATTCCGCAACAACGATCGACCCGGCGTGATGATGGCAAGTGCTGTGCGGTCCTATCTGAATCACTGGGGCGTTTCCCCGGGGCGCAGCGTTGCGGTGTTCTGCAACAACGACGATGCCCATCGAACGGCGCGGGACTTGGCCGCGGCCGGAATCCGGATCGCGGCCTTGGTCGATACGCGGCCCGATGCGAAGGTAACCGGCGAATTTCCGATTTTTACCGGCGCCGAGATCGTCAATACCAGCGGCCGTCTGGGGGTTTCTCAGGTCACTCTCAGGCACGATGGCGGGATGCATCGCATCGACGTAGATTGTCTTGCCGTCTCGGGCGGATGGAACCCGTCGCTGCACCTGACTTGCCACATGAACGGGCGCCCGGTCTGGAACGATGCTCTGGCCGCTTTTGTGCCGGCGCCCAACGCGGTTCCGGGGCTTGACGTTGCCGGTGCGGCTGCCGGTGTATTTTCAACGAAAGGTGCTTTGAAATCAGGATTCTACAGGGCAAAGCTTGCCCTTGAAGACTTGAGCATGAAAGTTCCTTCAGTGCCGATCCCTGCTTCGGATGACGCCGCCTATGCCTTGGTTCCCTGCTGGCAGGTGCCGGGCAAGGGCCGGGCGTGGCTCGACTTCCAGAATGACGTCACGGTCAAGGACGTAAAGCTCGCGGCGCAGGAAAACTTCCGCTCCGTCGAACATATGAAGCGCTACACCACGCAGGGCATGGCGACGGACCAAGGCAAGAACTCGAACGTTGCGGCTCTGGCGATTTTGGCAGACGCGACCGGCAGAACCGTCCCTGAAACCGGAAGCACGACATTCCGCCCTCCCTATGCTCCGGTCTCAATCGCCGCGATGGGGGCGGGCGCTTATGGTCATGGCTTCGCTCCGGAACGGTTCACCACCTCGCACGACGCGAGTCTTGAGCGCGGAGCGCCGATGATCGAGGCAGGTCTTTGGTTCCGTCCCTCGTTTTTTCCGCGAACGGGAGAGGCAACTTGGCGGCAGTCCTGTGACCGCGAGGTCAACATGGTTCGCCAGAACGTTGGGGTTTGCGATGTCTCGACTCTTGGCAAGATCGACATTCAGGGGAAAGACGCGGCAAAACTTCTTGATTTCGTTTACACAAATACATTCTCGTCGCTGAAGGCCGGGCGGGTGCGCTACGGGCTGATGCTGCGTGAAGACGGCTTCGTAATGGACGATGGCACGACCGCACGGCTGGGTGAGAACCATTACGTGATGACAACTACCACCGCTGCAGCCGGTGCGGTCATGAAGCACCTTGAGTTCGTTCACCAGTGTCTTCGACCCGATTGGGATGTGCAGATCATCTCGGTCACAGAACAATGGGCGCAGTTCGCGGTCGCCGGCCCGAATTCGCGCGAACTCCTGAATACGGTGCTCGACAAACCGATTGACGATGCGAGCTTTCCGTTCATGGCTTGCGGCGCGGTCGGAGTTTCGGGAACCGCTGGGAGATTGTTCCGTATTTCTTTCTCTGGCGAACATGCCTACGAGGTCGCTGTTCCTACGCGCTTTGGAGACAGCTTGTTCCGCATTCTGGTCACCCATGCGGAAACCATGGGAGGCGGAGCTTACGGCATGGAAGCCTTGAACGTTTTAAGGATCGAAAAGGGCCATATCACGCATTCCGAAATCCACGGTCGCACAACCGCTTTCGACATAGGTTTCGATAAAATGGTGTCCGCCAAGAAGGATTGCATCGGCAAGACGATGTCAGAGCGACCGGGCCTGAGCGGGGCCGATCGGGAGCAGTTGGTGGGATTGTATCCGGTCGGGTCGGTGAAGCAGATGAGCGCGGGCGCGCACCTGTTCGAAGCCGGAGCCGATCCGGTCAGGGTAAACGACCAAGGCTATGTGACCTCGGTCGGCTTTTCGCCGACGCTGGGGCGGTATCTTGGGCTTGGCTTCCTGAAAAACGGCCGTGCAAGACATGGCGAGAGGGTTCGTATGGTGGATCACCTCAGGGGGCTTGATGTCCTTTGCGAAGTCACCGACCCCGTGAGTGTCGATCCGGACGGAGGACGGCTTCGTGGTTAAGCTTATCGCAAAAACACCCTGTGAGGGGCTGTTGCCATTCTCTGCTGGGGGCTGTTCTTTGACCGAACAAGCGCCCGAGGCGATCACGTCTATTGCCCCGGAAAAAGGGCGGGAGAAACTTGTATCAGATGCGCTGAAGGCGAGCTCTGGCATGGCGTTTCCGGCTGCGAACCGGACAACAGGCAAAGACGGCAACCGTTTGATCTGGTCAGGTGCGGGGCAGGCATTCCTGCTCGGTCCGGTGCCGAAGACCGTCAAGGCCGCGGCGATGACCGACCAATCGGATGCTTGGGCCGTCATGCGGCTGGAAGGTGAAAACGCGGAAGCGGTTCTTGCGCGTCTGGTGCCTGTCGACCTGCGCGCCGTGACGTTCAAGCGTGGACATACATCGCGAACAATGCTCTTCCATATGGCTTGCTCCATCACGCGCGTTGGGGCGAATGCCTTTGACATCATGGTCTTTCGGTCCATGGCCAAGAGCGCCGTCCATGAATTGTCCACAGCAATGCGTAGCGTGGCGGCGCAACTCGGCTAGACTCGGCGTCGGTGTGCACCGATATTGAGTGCATGAGTCTACCCCCCGGCTTCCTTGACGAATTACGAACGCGCATCAGCCTGTCGCAGGTTGTTGGGCGCAAAGTGGCTTGGGATCAGCGAAAGTCCAATCAGGGCAAGGGTGACATGTGGGCGCCTTGCCCCTTTCATCAGGAAAAGACGGCGTCCTTCCACGTTGATGACCGACAGGGGTTCTACTATTGCTTCGGCTGCCATGCGAAAGGCGACGCAATCTCATTCATTCGAGAAACCGAGAACGTCGGTTTCATGGAGGCGATTGAAATCCTTGCAAGGGAGGCCGGAATGCAGGTCCCGGCGCGTGATCCCAAGGCGCAGGAAAAGGCCGATCGGCGCACCGAACTCGCCGATGCAATGGAGCAGGCGGTGCAATTCTATCGTCTGCAGCTCAAGACCGGCGCGGCGTCCGAAGCACGAGACTATCTGGCACGGCGGGGACTTTCTGAAGCGACGCAAGCCAGGTTCGACATCGGTTTTGCGCCGGATGGCCGCCAATCCCTGTGGGCGCACCTGAGCGGGAAAGGCGTGTCGCCTGACCTGATCCTTGACGCGGGGCTGGCCGCGAAGCCTGACGACGGTGGCGCACCTTTCGACCGTTTTCGTGGCCGCATAATCTTTCCGATCCGCGACCCGCGCGGACGTTGTATCGCTTTGGGTGGGCGTGCGATGGCGGCGGATGCGCGCGCCAAATATCTTAACTCCCCCGAGACCGAGCTTTTTGACAAGGGGCGCAACCTCTATAACTACGGGCCGGCTCGCGAAGCCGCGGGCAAGGGGCAGTCGCTTATCGTTGCCGAAGGCTACATGGATGTCATCGCTCTTGTGGAGGCCGGTTTTGGCGCGACGGTCGCGCCGCTTGGAACGGCAATCACCGAGGACCAGCTGCGCCTCATGTGGCGTATACACCCAGAGCCGCTCATCGCGCTCGATGGTGACGCTGCAGGTCTTCGTGCCGCCATGCGGGTGATCGACCTTGCCTTGCCAATCCTTGAGGCTGGTCAGAGCCTGCGCTTCGCGATCATGCCGGACGGTCTGGATCCCGATGATCTCATCCGAGCGCATGGCGCCAGCGGCATGCAACGGCAGATCGATCAGGCAATTCCGATGGTTCAGCTGCTTTGGCGGCGAGAAACCGAGGGCAAGGACTTCGACAGCCCCGAGCGTAAGGCCGCACTTGATCGGGTTTTGCGCGACGCAATTCGCAAGATCGCGGATCCGTCCATCCGCTCGCACTATGCAGAAGAAATCAAGCAGTTGCGCTGGCAGTTGTTCCGCGGCGGCAATCCAAAATCGGGCCCGCAGCGACAAATCTTCTCGTCGGGCAAGCGCAAAACACTGCCGGCGATGCCAAGTACGAAGTCATCTTATCTGGCCGCGGCAGCAGGTGCAGGGGCCGAGGAACATCTGCGCGAGGCGGTCATCTTGGCAACGCTGGTCGCCAATCCGGACATCGTTGAGCGGTTTGAAGTGGCGCTTGAACGTCTGGATATGACCTCTGCCGAGCATCGTGCAATCCGCTCGGCAATTCTGGGGAATGCTGACGCCTCGAACCTACGAGCCGCTGTCGAGGCCGATCTCGGAGCGCCTGCCCTTGAAAAACTGATGGCGCTGAGCCATGTGCAGATCTCCGCCGGAGTCTTGCATTCGGGCGATAGTGAAATCGCATCGATGTGCGTAGCTCAGGAGCTTGCCAAATTGGCGGCGCGGCGCGGGGCCGAAAAAGAAATTGCCGATGCGATGCAGGAAATGGGTGACTTCGCGGACGAAGGCATTACATGGCGTCTGATGCAGGCGGCCGAAGCGCGCAACGAGGCCGAACGCAGCCAGACGCAAGACAGGGCAGAATATGAGTTGGGTGACAACGGTGCCAAGATCAATAGAGACGAGAGAACCGCGTTGAAAGAACTGCTGGGCCGGATCGACTTCACGAAAGGGTCCGATCGAAGTAAGTCGTGACCTTGGTAAATCAGGTCTTAAAGAAATCAGGGTAGATGGGTGTCCGAATCAGTGATTCGAGGTTATTGATTCGGTTCAACGAATCGCGAATCACCCCGCCCTTCAAAGGAGTGCCGGATGGCTGCCAAAGATAACGACGATCAGAAGCCGCAAGATCAGGACGATGACGGATCGATGGATGTCAGCCAGGCGGCGGTCAAGAAGATGATCGCCGAGGCACGGGAGCGGGGGTACATTACCTACGACCAGCTTAACAACGTGCTGCCGCCAGAGCAGGTGTCGTCCGAGCAGATCGAGGATGTGATGTCGATGCTCTCGGAGATGGGCGTCAATGTCATCGAGGACGACGAAGCAGAGGAAGAGGAAACCAAGGGCGCGACTGATCTGGTCGAGGCGTCGTCGTCACGCGAAGTAGCGGTTGCGGCGACCGAGACAGAAAAACTGGACAGGACCGACGACCCGGTGCGGATGTATCTGCGCGAGATGGGATCGGTCGAGCTTCTGAGCCGCGAGGGCGAGATCGCCATTGCCAAGCGTATCGAAGCCGGGCGCAACACGATGATCGCAGGGCTTTGCGAAAGCCCGCTGACCTTTCAGGCCATCACGATCTGGCGCGACGAACTTCTGAATGAAGACATCCTGTTGCGCGACGTTATTGATCTGGAAGCGACCTTCGGCAGGGGCGAGGACGACGAGGTTGAGCCGGTCGTCGGCGGCGCGAGCACCGAAGAGAAATCTGAAGAGAAGTCCGACCAGCAGGAGCTGGATGCTGATGGAAATCCCA
Organism: Paracoccaceae bacterium; assembly: GCA_024642725.1. GTDB lineage: Bacteria > Pseudomonadota > Alphaproteobacteria > Rhodobacterales > Rhodobacteraceae > JAHEAO01. Next base: position 6,513 of record JAHEAO010000055.1, read on the forward strand.
TCAGTTCGGACGATGAGGACGATGAAGACGATCAGGCCAACATGTCGCTGGCCGCGATGGAAGCCGCGCTGAAACCGCGTGTGCTGGAAATGCTGGAAGTCATCGCCCACGACTATGTGAAGCTGTCCGAAATGCAGGACCTGCGGATGTCGGCCGCGCTGAACGAGGATGGTTCATTCTCGCAGAAGGCGGAAGAGGAGTACCAAAAGTTACGCTCGGAAGTCGTTGAACTCGTTAACGAACTTCATCTTCACAACGCCCGGATCGAGGCCCTTATCGACCAGCTCTACGGTATCAATCGCAGGATCATGTCGATCGATTCCAACATGGTGAAACTGGCGGATCAGGCGCGGATCAACCGGCGCGAATTCATCGACGCCTATCGCGGCGAAGAACTTGACCCGACTTGGCTGGAACGCATGGCCGAGAAGGAAGGGCGGGCGTGGCAGGCCTTTATCGAGCGTTTCAGCGACAAGGTCGCGGAGCTGCGCGCGGAGATGGCGCAGGTCGGCCAGTATGTCGGGGTCGATATCGGCGAATACCGCCGCATCGTGAATCAGGTCCAGAAGGGCGAAAAAGAAGCACGTCAGGCCAAGAAGGAAATGGTCGAGGCCAACTTGCGGCTGGTTATCTCCATCGCCAAGAAATACACGAACCGCGGCCTGCAATTCCTTGATCTTATTCAGGAAGGCAATATCGGCCTAATGAAGGCTGTTGATAAGTTCGAGTATCGTCGGGGCTACAAGTTCAGCACTTATGCGACATGGTGGATCCGTCAGGCGATCACCCGCTCTATCGCGGATCAGGCCCGCACGATCCGTATTCCGGTCCATATGATCGAGACGATCAACAAGCTGGTTCGCACCGGTCGGCAGATGCTGCACGAGATCGGCCGAGAGCCGACGCCGGAAGAATTGGCAGAAAAGCTGCAGATGCCGTTGGAAAAGGTCCGCAAGGTGATGAAGATCGCCAAGGAACCGATTTCGCTGGAAACGCCGATTGGAGACGAGGAAGACAGCCAGCTTGGTGACTTCATCGAGGACAAGAACGCCATCCTGCCATTGGATTCGGCGATTCAGGAGAACCTGAAAGAAACCACGACTCGGGTCCTAGCCAGCCTTACACCGCGTGAGGAGCGGGTTCTGCGGATGCGGTTTGGCATCGGCATGAACACTGACCATACGCTGGAGGAGGTCGGCCAGCAGTTCAGCGTGACCCGCGAACGGATCCGGCAGATCGAGGCCAAGGCCTTGAGAAAGCTGAAACATCCGAGCCGAAGCCGGAAGCTGCGGAGTTTCCTGGATCAGTGACCTTCGGGGACCGGGGGCTGGCATGGGCGGCAGCGGCGGCGCGACTTGGAAAGGGCGCGCGCTGGCAGTGTGCCGCGCCGAAGTCTGAGGCCTTTTCCGAAGGGCCCTCGACCGCTAATGTCTGGAAATCCGAAACAGGAGCCTGACCGTGTCCCTCTTTTCCAAACTCTTCGGCGGCGGAAGACCGGCCCAAAAGCCAGTCGACTACAAGGGTTTCCAGATCTTTCCGGACCCGATCAAGGAAAACGGCGCCTATCGTCTGGCGGCGCGGATCGAGAAGGAATTGGCTGGAGAGCGCCGAAGCCACCGGCTGATCCGCGCCGACACTTTCCAATCCGCCGAAGCTGCCGGCGATGCCGCCATTGGCAAGGCGCGGCAGGTCATCGACGAACAGGGCGACGGGCTTTTGGGCTGAGACCGCGGTGACGGACCTCTAGGCCAGATATTTGCCGAACCAACCCAAGGTCCGCTCCCACGCCAGCGCCGCCGCTGCTTCATCGTAGCGCGGCGTCGTATCGTTGTGGAAACCGTGGTTGACGCCTTCGTAGATATAGGCCTCGTAGGTTTTGCCATGCTCTTTCAGCGCGGCCTCATAGGCGGGCCAACCTTCGTTGATGCGCTCATCCAGCCCGGCGTAATGCAGCAGGAGCGGCGCCTGAATTTTCGGCACGTCTTCGGCTGCCGGTTGGCGGCCGTAGAAGGGCACGGCGGCGGCGAGTTCGGGATAGGCGACAGCTGCCGCGTTGCAGACGCCGCCGCCATAGCAGAAACCGACGATGCCAACCTTGCCGTTGACGCTGTCCATTCCCATCATTTCCTCGATCGCGGCGAAGAAATCGTTCATCAACTTGGTCGGGTCGACTTTCTTCTGAAGCTCCCGGCCTGCGTCGTCGCTGCCCGGATAACCGCCGACCGAGGTCAGCCCGTCAGGGGCCAAGGCCACGAATCCAGCTTTGGCAACACGGCGGGCGACGTCCTCGATATAAGGATTGAGGCCGCGGTTTTCATGCACCACCACGACACCGCCAACGGGTGCGGTCGCGGCGGCGGGACGCACGAGGTAGCCCTTTACCTCGCCATTGCCGTTCGGCGAGGCATAAGTGATGGTTTCCGCGGTGATATCTGGGTCGGTGGCGGCGACCTGCTCGGCCAAGGCGTAGTCGGGGCTGAGCATCTTCAGAAGCGCCACAGCCGTCAGCCCGCCGACGGCATATTTGCCCGCGCGGTCGAGGAATTCTCGCTTGGTGATCTTGCCGTGGGCGTAATAGTCGTAAAGCTCGAGCAGTCCCTGATCGAAGTCCTTGGCGGTCATCCGGGTCATCGGCATCTCCATTGGCATTAAGTGAACAGGCTATACAGAAAGATTAGCGCGGAAATGCGGCCCGACAAGATCGTTTGGTTGCAGCGTATCGCGGGGTCTGGGTGCTTGAACTTCGGCGGGCTTGGTATAAATCTGTAGAGCAAACAAGGAGAGATCTGATGCGCCGTAAGCTTATCGCCGCCCTGATCATCACAGCATCGCTGGCGTCCCCTGCGGGGGCCTTTGTGTCTCGGGAAGGTCAGGTTGTTGTCTCCGACGGGCCGGACACTTTTACCGTGCCGTTCAGGGGAAGGTCAGCCGCGACCGATTTCTGGTGCGCTGCCGGGCGCTTCAGTTCTGACCGCCTCCGACTTCCAGCCAATCAGGTCATCTATCGAACCTCCGAACCTCCGCGCGGATCGGGGCAGGGTATCAGTTTTTCGTTGCGCCCGGAGGATCAGGCCAGCAGAACCGGCGTCGCCGTTTTCGGGGGCCGGGCATCGGGCGGCGGGATGAGCGTCGGGTCTGCTGTTGCGCTTTGCGACCACAGGTCCTTCAACATGCGTGGCCGCTGAAAGAGCCGCCCGCCGGGATCGACAAGGATGTCGTAGTGCGGGCATTTGAAGTTGGAAGTGATAAGGAGTACGTGATGCACCGGTTTTATGCCTTGGCGGTGGTTGCCACCTTTTCGCTGGCCAGCCCCGCTTCGGCCGACGACACGTCATATATCGCGCAGAACGGCATGACGGTGCATGCCAGAGGCCCGAACAATATCGTTGTGCCTATGCGGGGCCATGCCGGATCTTCCGACTTCTGGTGCGCCGCCGGCGATTTTGTCCACTACAGGCTGCGGGTGCCGACCAAGCAGATCCTTTACCGCGTTTCCGAACCACCCAAACCCTCTGGCGCGCCGATCGTGTTTTCGCTTCGGCCGGAGGATTCCGCCAGTTCCACCGGTGTGACCGTATTTGGCGGCCCGGGGGGTGGTGGCATGAAAGTGGGAACGGCGCTGGGATTTTGCGAGAGCAGCCATCCGTTGCGGCCGCGCCGGTAAGGTCAGGGTGTCAGCCAGAGCTGGCCGCTTTGCCGGGCAAGGGGCGGGAGCACGACGTGCAGCAGGTTTTCGAAATAGAAACATCCGGCCCGGGGCTTTACGAATTCACCGACCACGTAGTCCGTGCCTGTGCCGGGCAGGGTGACGGGCTCTTGACGTTGTTCGTGCGCCACACATGTTGCTCTCTGCTGATCCAGGAAAACGCTGATCCCGATGTGAGATCCGATCTGCAGGGGTTCTTCCGGCGTCTGGTGCCAAGCGGAAATGATCCTTCGATGTCGTGGGTCAGCCACGTTGTGGAAGGCCCCGACGACATGCCCGCGCATATCCGCGCCGCCCTTCTGCCTGTGAACCTTTCGATCCCGGTTGCCGCGGGTCGCGCGATGCTGGGGACATGGCAGGGCATCTATCTCTTCGAACATCGAGACCGTCCGCATCGGAGACAGGTCGTGGCGCATCTGCAATAACTGCATCTTGGGGTGCGATTTCACCCCTACCCAATCGTTTGCGGAGTGCCTATAGTGCCTGTGGATAAGTGGGGAACAACACCCAGAGGCAGAAATAGGGAATAGGCGATGCGCTGTCCGTTTTGCGGAAATGTCGATACTCAGGTCAAGGATTCCAGGCCCGCAGAGGACCATGTCGCAATCCGTCGGCGGAGGTTCTGCCCGGCCTGCGGCGGCCGGTTCACCACATACGAACGGGTGCAGCTGCGCGATCTGGTGGTGATCAAGTCCAACGGCCGGCGTGAGGATTTCGACCGCGACAAACTGGAACGCTCGATCCGCATCGCGCTGCAGAAGCGCCCGGTGGAACACGACCGGATGGATCAGATGATTTCGGGCATCGTGCGCCGATTGGAAAGCCTTGGAGAGACCGACATTCCGTCCAAAGCCATCGGCGAGATCGTGATGGAAACGCTGGCCCGGATCGATACCGTTGCATATGTAAGATTTGCCAGCGTTTACAAGAACTTTCAGGCGGCGGATGATTTCGACAAATTCGTCAGCGAATTGCGCCCGCCCGACCAAGCCGAAGAGTGAGCGAGACCGACAAGAGGTTCATGGCGCTTGCCCTGTTGCTGGGCCGGCGGGGGCTGGGTCATGTCTGGCCGAATCCGGCCGTAGGCTGCGTTCTGGTCAAGGCTGGCCATATTGTCGGCAGAGGCTGGACTGCGCCGGGCGGGCGACCGCATGCGGAAACTCTGGCTCTGGCAGAGGCTGGCACAGCTGCTCGCGGCGCGACGGCCTACGTGACTTTGGAGCCCTGCGCGCATCACGGCCAAACCCCGCCTTGTGCCGAGGCTCTGGCGGCGGCAGGGGTTGTGCGGGTGGTCATTGGGGCAGGCGATCCCGATCCGCGCGTTGACGGACGTGGTGCGGCGATGCTGCGCGCCGCGGGGATCGAGGTTCAGACCGGCGTGCTTCAGGCCGAAGCCGAAACTGCCAATGCCGGGTTCCTGACCCGCATCCGACATGGCCGGCCGATGGTCACGTTGAAACTCGCCGCGAGCCTCGACGGGCGGATTGCCACGGCAAGCGGCGAGAGCCAATGGATCACCGGGCCCGAGGCGCGGCGCCATGCGCACGTTCTACGGGCAACCCATGACGCAGTCATGGTCGGGGGCGGCACGGCGCGGGCCGATGACCCGTCGCTGACGGTGCGGGGTCTTGGCATTGCCCGGCAGCCGGTTCGTGTCGTGCTGTCGCGCCGGCTCGACCTGCCGCTGGACAGCCAGCTTGCAAAGACCGCTTCCAAGCTTCCGGTATGGTTGTGCCACGCCAAGGATGCCGAGCCCGGTCTGGTCGGCCAATGGGCTGCGCTGGGCGCGGAATCGCTTCTGTGTGCGTTGGGTCAGAACCGGCAGCTCGATCCGGCCTCGGTGCTCGCCACTCTCGGTGCGCGCGGCCTGACGCGGATCTTCTGCGAAGGCGGCGGTGTGTTGGCGGCGTCGCTGCTGTCAGCGGGGCTGGTCGATGAGATCGTCAGCTACACTGCAGGGCTCGGGATCGGCGCGGAAGGGCGGCCGATGCTGGGCGCGATGGGGCAGGACCGGCTCGCAGAAATCGCACGGTTCGACTTGGTCGAGACACGGCCCATTGGCCGAGACCTTATGCATTGCTGGCGGCGAAACAGCATGGCGTCGGCCTGACCTTTGCTTCATGTCTCATCTTCTGTTCGAAAATATCCCCGGGGAGCGCGAGGGGCAGGCCGCCCCTCGCCTTGGCAGTCACAGGCACGGCGCGGTTCCGCGCTAGCGCCAGAACCTGGACAGCGGCGCCAGAACGGTCTGCAAAACCGAAAGGACCCGCAGCTGGGGTCTGGTCTGGGGCAGTTCGCCCGAGGCCAGCCGCTCGACGATCAGTTCGACCGGGCAGGGCAGGCCGCTGACGGGATCGCGGTAGCGCGGGTAGTCGATCAGAACGGCATGGGCGAGTGCAGCAAGCCTGGGGCGCGCCCGGCGGCGCGCCGGGATCTTGCCCAGATCGCGGGTCAGCCCCCAACCGGCATAAAAGGGCGCACCCAGCGTGGTGACGGCCCTGCCGCGCAAGAGCGCCTCGAAACCCAATAGCGAGGTCATCGTCCAAACCTCGTCACAGGCATCGAGAAGGGCGAGCGGGTTGCAATCGGCGGCGATGGCATCGGCGAAGCGGCGCGCGTCCGCGTCGATAAGCCTTCCGGGGCGAAGGCCGGCTTCGACGTCGGGATGCGGCTTGTAGACCAGCACGGCGCCGGGGTTTTCAGCGCGGGTTCGTTCCAGAAGCGCGAGGTTGCCGGCAACCGCATCGCAGCCAAGCCGGACCGAGGCGTCATCCTCGACCTGGCCGACGACAAGGATCCGGTGTCCCTCTGGCAAACCGGCAGCAGCGGGCAGGGCGAGGTTGTATTTCGTCAGGCCATGCTCGGTCAGCTTCCGGACCAGCCGCTCCGCCCGGCGCAATTCGGACTGCGGCAGGTCGGTTGAGGCCGCGATCAGCTGTTCCAGCCGGCTTTCGCGGGTCGGGTCGTAGTAGATGCCGTGGTCGTCGCGGACCAGCGACAGCGGCGGCACCAAGGCTGCGCCCAGCCCGCGGGATCGCAGAAATCCGTCCTCAACGCGAAGTGCCCCTTCGGGGAGGTCCGCGGGGGCGCTGCTGGCCCAGTGCATCAACCGCGCGCCGCTCGTCGTGGTTTCGGACGCGGCACGGGCCGGATCGGTTTCGAAGATCACGCCCTTGGCTGCGCCAAAGAACCCGGTCAGGTGTTTGCGCTTCCAGGGCTTCATTCCAAGCGCGATGTAACCGGCGCGGTCTTCGCGCCAGGCGCGGGCGGCGGCGTCGAGAAGGTCGATCGCATCCTCGATCTGGCAAAGCCGGTCGCGGGCCGGGTCGTACCATGTCGGGTAAAGGATCATCGCGGCCGCGAACAGCTGTGCCCGGCTCAGGTGCCTTTCGCGGCGGGCGACGGGGTTTTCATCCTGCGTCAGCCCCCAGCCGGCATAGAAGGGCTGGCCGAAGACACGCGGGCGGTGGCCCGCGAAGATTGCCTCGAACCCCAGTTGCGACGAAACGGTATAGACCGCTGTCGCGCCTTCGAATAGCCGCCAGGGACTGACCGCGCGGTCTAGAAGTTCGACAGGTCCGCCTGCATCCTCGGCGCTGAAATGCCCCGGGCGCTGGCCGGCGAGTGTTTCAGGGTGCGCTTTGATCACCACGCGGGTGCCGGGATGCTCGGTGCGGGCAAAGACCAGCATTTCTTTGAATGTCGCTTCATTCGCGCCGCCGAAGGTGATCGAGGCATCGCCGCGGGTCTGGTCTATGACAAGGACATAGGGCGCTTTCGGTACGGCATCCTCGGGATCGAAGGCGTTGTATTTCGACAGATGCGCCGACTGCAGGCGATCAATAGCGGCGCGTGCGCGGTCAAGAAGGGCGGTATCGTCCAGTGCATGGGTGGCGAGAAGATATTCAAGGTCCGAGGGTGTGGAACTGTCGAAATGTACGCCGCGCGTATCGAGGTTCAGGCCAATGGGCGCGTCGCCTTCGCGACCCGTGCGGACCGAGCGCAGAAAACTGTCCTCTACCCTGAGAAGGGGCGCGTCGCGCAGCCCTGCCACCGCTTCGCCGCGCGGAGCGGTCGGGCTTTTGCCCCAGGTGCCGACCCAGTCCTCGGGGCCCGGCGCGCCAAGACTGACCTGCCAGCCGGCCAGTGTCAGGATGCGCCGGACGCGGGGTTGGGTCAGGAATCCGCCATTGTAAACGAAAAGCCGCCGGGGGGAGGGCCCGGCGGCTTCGTGGTCGGGAGGCGCGGTCATTCCCGTCGTCAGTTCCCGGCCAATGTGTTTAGCGTGTTCAGCGAGTTCAGTACGCCGAACGTGGAGCCGATGGTCTTCATCGCCGAGGTGAACGGCGCTTCCGTTACATAGACGGTATCAGCATCCCGGATCACGAAATCGCGTGCCATGAACAGGCCGTTCGGTTCTGTCAGGTCAAGAACATAGATCAGCCGCTGGTCGCCGATGAGGTCATTTCGACCCAACACCTGTGCCGCGATCTCTTGCGGTTCGTTCCGCAGCACGAAGACGCCGGTCGGGTCGGCGGCGTTGACGCTCAGCCCGCCGACCTGCGCGATGGCTTCGATCGCGGACAAGGCCTGCCGGTCGAAAACGACGCGAGTCTGCGCGCCGGTTGCGCCAAGCGCGGTGAATGAGCGGGTATCAGCTTCGACCAGAATGCGGTCGCCGCCCCGCAGGGCAATATCGTAGCTGGGATTGCGGTAGAGATCCTGAAACCAGACTTTGGCCTGATGGCCGCCTCGGAAGACCGTGACCTGCGCGATTTCGGGTTCAATCGTCACGCCACCGGCACGAGCCAGCATAGCGGTGATCGTGCGGGTCGGCCGTTCGATGGCATAGACGCCCTGACCGCCGACAGCACCGGTGATCGAGACTGTCGAGCCGTCTCCGGCGAGGCGGCGCACCACGACCTGCGGGTCTGGTGTCTGGCCTTCGAGTTTCTCGGTAATGACGCGGCGGATCGCCTCTGGCGAGTTGCCGGCGGCTTTGACGCGCCCGGCATAGGGGACGTAGATGAAGCCCGAGCCATCGACCTGGACTTCTTCCAGCGAGGTCGCGTTTGTGCCTTGCACGGCAAGCAGACCATCGTCGACGTTTTCCCAAATCTGCAGGCCGAGCGTATCACCGGGCTGGATCGTGTCAGAGCCGACAACGCTGGCATTGACGAACTCCGGTGTGAAACCAAAGGCGGGAACGACGGCGGTTGCGCGGGTGACGCGGTCATTGACTGCGACGACGAAAGCATCGCCTTCCTTGAGCACCGAACCGGAATAGATCTCTTTCTTATTGGGGCCCGAGCGCGGGATGCCACAGGCGGCAATCATGCTCGCCAGCGCCAATAGGACGACAAAGCGCGCCCCACGTCTGAACGTGATATTCACTGTTGGTCTCCTCGACCTGAAATCTGCCTCGGTACTCTTTTTTTTGTCAGGTTACCGGATTCACGGCAAAAATCCAGTGATCCCAGAGGGGAGGGCTATTTCACGAGGTGAAACTGTTGCCTTGGTGCCGCTGTTCCGTTTTCGAGTGAGTCGTAGGGATCGAGCTGTGTGAGCATCATGTCGACGACCTGGCGCAGCAACTGACGACGGCCCCGAGTGGAATAGAATCCGCCTGCGACCTGGCTGGTTTCAAGCAAGAAAAGCCGGTAGTCGCGGTAAGCGGCGGGGTCGGGGCGCCGGGGGTTTGCAAAGAAATCCGGCAGCGGCTGGTCCGAGACAAATTCGGGTTTTGCGTAGACTGCGGCACCGAAGGCCTTGAGTGGAAGACCGCGCCAGAGCACCTGTTGCGCCGCTGTCGAATTGACGGTGACGCCGGTTCGGGCATGGTCGAGCAGTTGTGCCAACTTGCCGCCGCGAACGAAATGCACGCGACCGCTCAGCCCTGCCGCCGCAGCGTGGTCGCGGATCGTCCGGCGCAGCGGCGCCCGCCCGTCTTCGAGCGGATGAGCCTTGAAGACCAGATGGTGATGGCTGGGGGCGCCCTCGGCAAAGCCGTCAATCACTGCGGCGATGAATTCGGGCATCGTGGCAAAGCGCGAGTGGTGCTGGAAACTTGCATCATGTTCAAGCTGTAACAGCACGAGATGATAGGGAAATCCGCCGTTCTTGACTTTCATCGTGGCCAGCACGCGGTCGAACCAATGCCAGGGCATCAATGCCAGCCGCCTGAGGTAGAGCTTGAACTCCTGCGCGACGGTGATGGCTCGGTGGGTCCGGAACTGGCGATAGCGGCGGTTCCCGAACAGAACGAAGGCGTGGTAGAGCGCGCCATAGAACACATGCTCTGTCATGTCACCCCAATGACCGGGGGCTTCGGGATTCTCAGCGTCGGAAAGTTCCAGCGCCCGGCGCATATGGTTGATGTCCATCTGCATCAGCCGGGAATGGCCGTTCGAGCCGCCGCGTTCGTAGGTCACCCAATAGGGTCTGAGATAGCCCTCCTCGAACACATGCACCTTAAGGCCGCGGGCCTCGGCTGCGGCCACTGCCAGAGCGTGAACAGGGCGCGTATCGCCATAAAGCACGATGTCGGTAATGGCCTTGTCCGTCACGATTTTGTCCAGCTCGGCTGGCCAGTCCTGATGTGCTGCGATGAAGGGGAGGTAATTGGCGCGGTCGGGCCAGAAAGCCTGATCGCCGGCATTGAAACCGACGCGCCAGACCGTTGCCCCAGTTTGCCCCAGCATCCGGCCGAGAAGCCCGAAGAACGGCCCATGCGGCCCCTGAAGGAACAGGAAATGCCGGTTTGCACCTGCCTCGTTTGTCATCGGGTCGTCATCTCTGGTCCGTTTGGGGCAAGGTAGCCGGGATTTGCCTGCCAGTCACGGGACAGTTCGCATCGGCGTGCGAATGGCAAGGGCCCGTCGCGTCGGGGTCACGCCCTCTGGGTCAGCAGCACGCCTAAGGCCATCAGCGCGATCCCGGCAGCGCGCGATAGAGTGAGCGGTGAGATCCGCGCGCCCATCAGGCCGAAATGGTCGATGGCGGCCGCACTGAAGAGTTGACCAAGCAGCACGAAGAAAATCGCGTTGCCTACACCGAACTTTGGTGCGACCCAGGTGATTGACAGGACGTAGAAGGCAACGAGACACCCTGCAAGAAAGAGGTGCTTGGGCGCGGCCAAGGCGCCAGTTATGGCTGTTGGTCCGACGGCGAGCAGCATGAGGAGTGTCGAGGTGAAGGCGACCGCGAACAGGCAGGTCGCAGCGGCGGCGGGCGAGCCGAGCCGGAGCCCGAGTTGCGCGTTTAGTGCCGCGAGCACCGGAATGCCGATCCCGGCAGCGAGCATGATGGCCGCATAGCGCGCCGTATCGGTCGAAAGTTCCATTCCGCAGGTCTCCTCATCTGACCGGGGTGCCGGTCTGATCTGCGAAGAGTTGACGCAGACCGATGTTCGTTTTCAATGGTTCGTGTAAAGTGACTGCAAATCCTATCGAAAAGCGAGAGGCAAATCATGCACAGGATCCTGATCATCGCGGCGAGTCTGGGGGTCGTCGCGGCTTGCAACATCAAGCCGGCGACGCCGACCTCGGCCGAGTTCTTTGCCGAGAACTGCACGGCCTGTCACGGAACCGGCGGCAAGGGTGATGGCCCTGCGGCTGTCGGGGCCGACCCTGCCGTGCCTGACCTGACGAGGATCGCGGCGCGTCGGGGCGGCGCGTTTCCTTGGGTTTCGGTGATGAACCAGATTGACGGATATTCGCGGGGCGGCCATGGGATGATGCCGGAATTCGGTGAAATACTGGAAGGCGATACGATGCTGATCGATACAGGTGACGGCGTGATGACGCCGACGCCGGTCCGGCTGGTCGCTTTGACCGCCTATCTCGAAAGCCTCCAACAACCTTGACGCGGATCAAGGCAAGCGGAGGTTGCAGGAAGTAAGGGTCAGACAAATCAGAGGAAATATCCCATGTTGAAATTGCTTGTCCTTGTTGCCGCCCTGCTGCCTTTCGCGTCGCTTGCGCAGGATGCCACTCCTGCCGGTAGCCCGGATGCGGGCAGGGAGTTGTTTCTGGATCACTGCGCGACCTGCCATGGTGTGGATGGAGCCGGGAATGGCCCGACCGCGCCGGCGCTGATCCTTCAACCTACGAACCTGACGCTGCTTTCGGCGGCCAATAACGGCGCTTTCCCGATCTTTCGGGTGATCTCGCGGATTGATGGCCGCGACCCGTTGGTGTCGCATGGCTCACCGATGCCGGTCTATGGTGATTTTTTCGAGGGCAAGGGCATTGCCTATCCCGACGCCTCGGGCCAGCCGATTATGACAAGCCAGCCGATCGTTGATCTGGTGGCCTATCTGAAAGAACTTCAGCAATAGCGGTTCAGGTGGTGGCAGGCCGGTAAGTCCCAAAGACGCGGCTGCGAAAGGCCGGGCTGAGCCCCGCGATGATCAGCCCGACCGAGAATAGGCACCAGATTGCCGGCATTTCGTTCGGGTTCGTTGTCAGCAGCGATGCCAGGAGCGGCCCCGCCGCAAGATGGAAAAGCACGAAGCGCCAGCAGCCGTAGGCCAGCGGCAGCACGAAAGCCGACAGCAGGTAGGGCGGGAACTGGAAATGGATGTGAAACAGGTCGAACGATGAACTCCACATCGCGTTGAGCGGCACCTCCCATCCGATGTGCCAGTCACCGGAGATCAGGCACCAGGCGGTACCGCACATCATATCCCCCGGCTGGCACGGGCCGGCCTCGTCGAAGGGCACCAGCCGCAGGAGCATAAGGACCGAGGCGAGGGCTGCGAGGCCATAGACCCAGCGCTGGACCTTGAGGGACACCGGGCGCGGGGCGATGGCCATGCAGAAGGCGTTGATCGCCAGGGGTTGCAGCGCGATATGCAGATAGGAGGCCTGTGTCAGCCCGCGATTGAGTGGCGAGGCGCATTGATCGACGACCGCGTAGCCTGCGGCCTGCAGTGCCTCCATCGCGGTGAAATAGGCGATGCTGCCCCAGATCGCCGCCGGGTCGCCGCGCCGGGCGGTCAGAA
>JAHEAO010000056.1 GCA_024642725.1 Paracoccaceae bacterium
AGCGCCTGAAGGTGACGGTATCGATTTTTGGCCGGGCGACTCCGGTCGAACTGGAATTCACACAGGTCGCCAAGCGCGGCTGATCCGGGGCGGCGTCCACATGTGGACGCGAATGAATTTCCCGAAAAATCAATGGGTTGAGAATTTCCGTTAGGGAATTCCTAAGATTTGCCTTGCGCCGCACGGTGGGGGTTGACGCAAGGGGTTGGCGGGGCCCGATGCGGGGCCGGTGCAGTTGCGCGGGGATTGGGGACGGCGGGGTGCTGTCGCTTGTCACCTGCAGCGAAGGGCAGCTTTGAGCCCAATGCAGTCACAACAGTGAGCTGGTGACGTAAGGTTGCTTCATCCTTATCACTTGTTGCACAATGTCGGCGCAGCCCGGTTGAACCGATTGGAATTTCTATGTCTGCCTTAGCAAAGACCACAGGTCTCTTGATGTTTGCCCTGAGCATCTTCCCCGTTGCCTCATACGCCCAGGACAAACCCCGCTTGATCCTTCAAATCACAGTGGACCAGTTGAGAGGCGACCTTCCGAGCAGGCACTTGGACCAGTTTGCCGCAGGCGGGTTCCGATACCTTCTCGAAGAAGGGATTCACTACGACAACGCTCACCACACCCACGCGAATACCGAGACGGTCGTCGGCCACACGACGCTGGCGACGGGCGCGAACCCCGCGGCGCACGGGATGGTCGGCAACCTCTGGTATGACCGGTCGCAAGGACGGACCGTCTACAACATCGAGGACCCCGACTACTCGATCCTCACGAGCGGTGCGGACGTGGACGACTCTACTGAGATCGATCCCACTCAGCGTGCCGCGACGACCGATGGACGCTCGCCAAGAACGATCCTGACATCGACCTTTGGTGATGAACTCGCCATCAATACTGCCGGACGGGCGAAGGTCTTCGGAGTCTCAATAAAGGATCGCGGTGCGGTCGCAATGGCAGGCCACGTCGGCAAGGCTTTCTGGTTCTCGAAATCCGCCGGACAGTTCGTAACGAGCAACTACTACTACGACGCCTATCCGGCCTGGGTCGAGTATTGGAACGCCAAGGGGCTGCCCCAGAGCTACAGCGGTCAGTCATGGGAATTGCTGAACCCCATCGACACCTACCTGTTCGGCGAACGGGACGACCAGCCGTGGGAGCCGGATTTTGCGGGTTTCGGGCGCACCTTCCCCCACCCGCTGGGAACGGTTGAGGACAAGTATTTCACGACGCTCCTCACGCTCAGCCCGTTCGGGGACCGGATGACAGCCGATTTTGCCAAGACCCTCATCAATGCCGAAGACCTGGGTGACGACGATGTGACCGATTTTCTCGCTGTCAGCTTTTCGGTCACGGATTACGTGGGACATTTTTTCGGCCCGTCTAGCCTCGAGGCCGAGGACAACCTGCTGCAACTCGATCGCACACTTGCCGACCTGTTTGCCTATGTCGATGCCGAGATCGGTCTGGAAAACACACTGATCGTGCTTTCTTCGGATCATGGCGCACCCGAAGCGCCGGGATATCTTGCGTCGATCGGAATGCCCGGAGGTTACGTGACACCGGATAAATGGGACACCGCTCCTGCCGTTGCCAGGATCAAGGAACGCTTTGGTCTTAGCGGCCCGTTGTTCGAAGGTTACGACCATCCCTATTTGAACCTGTCTGAAGCAATTCGTAGTGACCCTGAAATCGACAGGGTTGCGCTTGAGACCGCGATTGCCGATGAGCTGGTCTCTTTCGAGGGTGTGGCCTACGCAGTGCCCAGCTCTCGTCTTCGCGAGGGCTCGCTTCCCGACAACGCCCTGATGCGCGCGGTCTTGAACAATTATCATCCGGACCGGTCAGGGGATATCTACCTCGTGTTCCAGCCCGAATGGTTCATCAACGACATGGACGGATTGTCGGTGACGGTTACCCACGGATCGCCTTGGCGCTATGATACATTTGTGCCAGTCCTGTTTGCCGGGTTTGGATTGGAGCCGCGAAAAGTCTCACGACGTATTAACACTGTCGATGTGGCGGTGACCTTGTCTTCGGTAGCGGAAACCCGGCCACCATCCGGTGCGGCAGGGGAGATTCTGTCTGAGGTCTTGGGGCAGTAGCGCCTCGGCTGCAACGACACGTCCTAGGTGTGGTGTCGCAGGATCTCCGATGACCGCTTCGTCCCGCTGAGCGGCCATTGAACTGGCGCCCGATCGCCAACCGCCTCACACGCCCGCGCCCGGGGTCAGGGTCCGCGCCCCATCCCCCAACACTCCTCTTGCGTTTCGTGCAGAACCCGCTTATGCCCCGCCCGTTCCGAACAGCCTTGGCTGGGCCGGGACAAAACCGTGGGAGGCGAGCCCGACGCGTTGGGCGGACCGGACCACTAAACCGAAGACCACGTGCATCGCGATGCATCGTGGAGGTGAAAAGGAGAGGCCTCATGGCCAAGAAACTCGTAGGCATGCTTAAGCTTCAGGTGAAAGCGGGCCAGGCAAACCCGTCCCCGCCGGTGGGCCCTGCACTGGGTCAACGCGGAATCAACATCATGGAATTCTGCAAGGCGTTCAACGCCAAGACCGCAGACATGGAACCCGGTGCGCCGTGCCCGACGGTGATTTCCTACTATCAGGACAAGTCGTTCTCGATGGAAATCAAAACCCCGCCGGCGTCGTATTACCTCAAGAAGGCCGCCAAGCTGAAATCCGGTTCAAAGACTCCGGGTCGCGATTCGGCCGGGTCGGTTTCCGTGGCTCAGGTCAAGGAAATCGCAGAGGCCAAGATGAAAGACCTCAATGCCAATAGCGTCGAGGCTGCAATGCAGATCATCCTGGGCTCCGCAAGGTCCATGGGCATCGAGGTGAAGGGGTAATCGTCATGGCTAAGTTTGGAAAACGGACCCGCGCCGCACGCGAGGCTTTCGCCGGAAAAGAAGATCTGACGGTTGAAGAAGCTGTTGCCCTGGTCAAGGGCAATGCCAATGCCAAGTTCGACGAGACTGTCGAAATTGCGCTTAACCTTGGTGTCGACCCGCGCCATGCGGACCAGATGGTTCGTGGTGTGGTGACGCTGCCCAACGGCACCGGAAAGACGGTTCGCGTTGCTGTTTTCGCCCGCGGAGACAAGGCGGACGAGGCAAAGAAGGCCGGAGCTGACATTGTCGGGGCCGAAGACCTGATGGAAATCGTTCAGGGCGGCAAGATCGAATTCGATCGCTGCATCGCAACCCCCGACATGATGCCGATCGTCGGTCGTCTGGGCAAGGTGCTTGGTCCTCGCAACCTGATGCCGAACCCCAAGGTTGGCACGGTCACGATGGATGTGGCAGCTGCTGTTGCTGCCGCCAAGGGTGGCGAAGTGCAGTTCAAGGCCGAGAAAGCTGGCGTCGTTCACGCCGGTGTGGGCAAGGCGTCCTTCGATGCCAAGCAACTGGTCGAAAACGTGCGCGCCTTCGTCGATGCGGTCCAGAAGGCCAAGCCGACTGGTGCAAAGGGGTCCTACATGAAGAAAGTATCGATTTCTTCGACAATGGGCCCCGGTGTCTCCGTCGATGTGGCTTCCGCCACCGGCAACTAGGCCGAACGGATACAAGAAACAAAGGGCGGGCCGGTTGGTCCGCCCTTTTCATTTTGCAATCGCTCTCGCGGATGCATCCAACATCCAATTCGCAGTTGCATCGGGCTATTGCCTAAGAGGCGCATCAGGCGCTAGAATGCAAAGATCATCTTGGTGAGAACGGTGCCTGCATCTAAGGCGTCGTTTTTGCACTTTGCCTCTTCACATTCCCCTTCAAACCTCATATGACCGCCTCCGTTCAGGTGGCCCCGGAGTCGTGGTCGCCTGAACGATTCGTCCAAGATGGCGGGTGGCTTTCGGGCCGTAAGTCCTGCCTGAGACGGGAAATGAACAATGAATTCCGCGGCTTACGCCTCGGGCGAATTTGCGAAGGACCCGTAAGGACCCGATTGTCGGGCACTTGCCCGGCAAAATACGAGCCGGAGGGTCAAACCTCCAAAATTGGAGTGAAACTGTGGATAGAGCACAAAAAGAGAAAGTGGTCGAGGAACTCGGCCAGATCTTTGAAAGCTCTGGCGTTGTAGTGGTTGCACACTACGCGGGTCTCACGGTTGCCGAAATGCAGGATCTGCGCGCGCAAATGCGCGAAGCTGGCGGATCCGTACGCGTTGCCAAGAACAAGCTCGCCAAAATCGCCCTTGAGGGAACGCCGAACGAACCGATCGCCGATCTTCTCACTGGTATGACCGTACTGGCCTATTCCGAAGACCCCGTGGCAGCTGCCAAGGTCGTGGATGCATATGCCAAGAAAAACGAAAAGCTCGTTATTCTCGGTGGTGCAATGGCTGGAACGGCTTTGGACGTCGACGGTGTGATAGCTGTCGCCAAGATGCCGTCGCGCGAGGAGCTTATCGCTTCGATCGTGTCCTGCATCGGGGCGCCTGCCGCAAACATCGCCGGGGCCATTGGCGCACCTGCTTCGAACATCGCAAGCATCCTTTCCACGATCGAGGAAAAGGCTGCCGCATAAGCAACCCCGTGACCTGTGTGGCTTGAAACCATGCACGTTGGAACACATCTAGAAGAACGGAAACAGTAAAATGGCTGATCTGAAGAAACTTGCTGAAGAGATCGTGGGTCTGACCCTTCTCCAGGCACAGGAACTGAAAAACATCCTGAAAGACGAATACGGCATCGAGCCCGCCGCTGGTGGCGCAGTGATGATGGCCGGCCCGGCTGCTGGCCCGGCTGAAGCCGCTGAAGAAAAGACCGAGTTCGACGTCGTTCTGAAGAACGCCGGCGCACAGAAGATCAACGTGATCAAGGAAGTCCGTGCGATCACCGGTCTTGGCCTGAAAGAAGCCAAGGATCTGGTCGAAGCCGGTGGCAAGGTCAAAGAAGGCGCGGCGAAAGCCGAAGCCGAAGAGATCAAGGCAAAGCTGGAAGCAGCTGGCGCCGAGGTCGAGCTGGCCTAAGGCCCTGGGCCGCAAGGCCCGACACAATACAAGGCTGGGTCCGATTTTTCGGGCCCAGCCGAACCTTTCTTAGAGAGCGCCCTTTGCACAAGGACGTTTTCTAAGGAGAGGTTCCGGATCGGGAGCAGGGCGGTGGGACGCCTCGCAGGAATAGACCGGAAACCCCCTGTTTCAAGGGCGCACCGCCCGTGACCCCGACGGATGGTGTGCTTGCGAAAACTGAAAGGTGTTTACGAACATGGCTTCGACCTACCTCGGCCAGAAACGACTCCGCAAATACTTCGGCAAAATCCGCGAAGTTCTAGAAATGCCGAACCTCATCGAGGTTCAGAAATCCAGCTACGACCTGTTCCTGAACTCGGGCGACCAGCCGGAACCTTCCGACGGCGAAGGCATCAAGGGTGTCTTCCAGTCGGTATTTCCGATCAAGGATTTCAACGAAACAGCCGTGCTTGAGTTCGTCAAGTATGAGCTGGAAAAACCCAAATACGACGTCGAGGAATGCCAGCAGCGCGACATGACTTACGCTGCGCCGCTGAAGGTGACTTTGCGCCTGATCGTGTTTGATGTCGATGAAGACACTGGCGCGAAGTCGGTCAAGGACATCAAGGAACAGGACGTTTTCATGGGCGACATGCCCCTGATGACCCCCAACGGTACGTTCATCGTGAACGGGACCGAGCGTGTGATCGTTTCCCAGATGCACCGCTCTCCGGGCGTGTTCTTCGACCATGACAAGGGCAAGACCCATTCCTCTGGCAAGCTTCTCTTCGCCTGCCGGATCATTCCCTATCGCGGTTCGTGGCTCGATTTCGAGTTCGACGCCAAGGATATCGTTTTTGCGCGTATCGACCGCCGCCGCAAACTGCCGGTGACGACCCTGCTCTATGCGCTTGGCATGGATCAGGAAGGCATAATGGATGCCTATTATGATACCGTCGATTTCAAACTGAAGAAGAACAAGGGCTGGGTGACCAAGTTCTTCCCCGAGCGTGTTCGCGGCACCCGGCCGGAATACGATCTGGTCGATGCCAAGACAGGCGAAGTCATTGCCGAGGCCGGCAAGAAGATCACGCCGCGCGCCGTCAAGCAGATGATTGACGAAGGCAAGACGGCTGACCTTCTTGTCCCGTTCGACCGGATTATCGGCCGCTTTGTCGCCAAGGACATCATCAACGAGGAAACCGGTGCGATCTATGTCGAAGCCGGTGATGAGCTGACATGGGACGTCGACAAGGACGGTGACGTCGTTGGCGGCAACCTGAAGGAGCTTATGGATGCCGGCGTCACGGATGTTCCGGTTCTGGACATCGACAATGTGAATGTCGGCGCCTACATCCGCAACACCATGGCCGTTGACAAGAACATGAACCGCGAAACCGCGCTCATGGATATCTACCGTGTCATGCGCCCCGGTGAACCGCCGACCGTTGACGCTGCCAGCCAGCTGTTCGACACGCTGTTTTTCGACAGCGAGCGCTACGACCTTTCCGCAGTCGGTCGGGTCAAGATGAACATGCGTCTTGCGCTGGATGCGCCGGACACTCAGCGGACGCTGCGCAAGGACGATATCGTTGCCTGTATCAAGGCTCTGGTCGAGCTGCGTGACGGCAAGGGCGATATCGACGACATCGACCATCTCGGCAACCGTCGGGTGCGTTCTGTCGGCGAATTGATGGAAAACCAGTACCGCGTCGGCCTTTTGCGCATGGAGCGCGCGATCAAGGAGCGTATGTCCAGCGTCGAAATCGACACGGTCATGCCGCAGGACCTGATCAACGCGAAGCCCGCCGCTGCCGCGGTGCGCGAATTCTTCGGATCCTCGCAGCTGTCGCAGTTCATGGACCAGACCAACCCGTTGTCGGAAGTCACGCACAAGCGGCGCCTGTCGGCGCTTGGGCCGGGCGGTCTGACCCGCGAACGTGCGGGCTTTGAAGTTCGCGACGTCCATCCGACACACTATGGCCGGATGTGCCCGATCGAAACGCCGGAAGGCCCGAACATCGGTCTTATCAACTCGCTGGCAACCTTCGCCCGCGTGAACAAGTACGGCTTTATCGAAACACCGTACCGCAAAGTCGTCGATTGCCACGTTACGGACGAAGTCCAGTACATGTCGGCGACCGAGGAAATGCGCCATACGGTCGCTCAGGCGAACGCCCATCTCGATGCCAAAGGCAATTTCGTGAATGACCTCGTGTCGACGCGGAAATCGGGTGACTACACATTGTCGCCCAAGGGTACCGTGGACCTGATCGACGTGTCGCCGAAACAGCTGGTTTCGGTCGCGGCATCGCTGATCCCGTTCCTGGAAAATGACGACGCGAACCGTGCACTTATGGGTTCGAACATGCAGCGTCAGGCGGTTCCGCTTCTGCAGGCCGAGGCGCCACTGGTCGGGACCGGTATCGAAGAAGTCGTGGCCCGGGATTCGGGCGCTTCGATCATGGCCAAGCGTGCCGGCATCATCGACCAGGTCGATGCACAGCGTATCGTTGTGCGCGCCACCGAAGATCTCGAACCCGGCGATCCGGGCGTTGATATCTATCGTCTGCGCAAGTTCCAGCGGTCCAACCAGAACACCTGCATCAACCAGCGCCCGCTGGTGAAGGTCGGCGATACGGTTGGCAAAGGCGAAGTTCTTGCCGATGGTCCGTCGACGGATCTCGGCGAACTGGCACTTGGCAAGAACGTGGTCGTCGCGTTCATGCCGTGGAACGGCTACAACTACGAAGACTCGATCCTGATCTCGGAACGCATTGTGCGCGACGACGTCTTCACCTCGATCCATATCGAGGAATTCGAAGTCGCCGCCCGCGACACCAAGCTCGGGCCAGAGGAAATCACCCGCGACATCCCGAACGTCGGCGAAGAAGCGCTGCGCAACCTCGACGAGGCCGGCATCGTTTACATCGGTGCGGATGTGGGGCCGGGCGACATCCTTGTCGGCAAGATCACCCCGAAGGGCGAAAGCCCGATGACGCCGGAAGAAAAACTGCTGCGCGCCATCTTCGGTGAAAAAGCCTCGGATGTCCGCGATACGTCTCTGCGCCTGCCGCCGGGCGATTTCGGCACGATCGTCGAAGTGCGCGTCTTCAACCGCCACGGTGTGGAAAAGGACGAACGCGCGCTGCAGATCGAACGCGAAGAGGTCGAACGTCTGGCGCGCGACCGCGACGACGAGATGGCGATCCTTGAGCGGAACATCTACTCGCGTCTGAAGGGCATGATCTACGGCAAGACCGCGGTAAAGGGGCCGAAAGGCGTCAAGCCGAAGTCCGAGATCGACGACGAGTTGCTGGACAGCCTGTCGCGCGGGCAGTGGTGGCAACTGGCATTGGCTGACGACAAGGAAGCCAGTGAGGTTGAAGCCCTGAACGCCCAGTTCGAAGCTCAGAAACGGGCTCTGGAACACCGGTTCGAAGACAAGGTCGAGAAGGTGCGCCGTGGCGACGATCTGCCCCCGGGCGTGATGAAGATGGTCAAAGTCTTCGTCGCTGTTAAGCGCAAGCTGCAGCCCGGTGACAAAATGGCCGGCCGTCATGGCAACAAGGGTGTCATTTCCAAGGTCGTTCCGATGGAGGACATGCCGTTCCTTGCGGATGGAACCCCGGTCGATTTCGTTCTGAACCCGCTGGGCGTGCCGTCGCGTATGAACGTCGGCCAGATTCTGGAAACGCACATGGGCTGGGCTGCGCGCGGCCTTGGCATCCAGATCGACGACGCTCTTGGTGAATATCGCCGGTCCGGCGATCTCACTCCGGTTCGCGATGCGATGAAGATCGCCTATGGCGACGATGTCTATGAAGAGGGCATCAAGGGCATGGACGACGATCAGTTGGTCGAGGTTGCCGGCAACGCCACACGCGGTGTGCCGATTGCAACCCCGGTCTTCGATGGTGCGAAAGAAGCGGATGTCAACGATGCGCTGGTGCGTGCCGGGTTCTCTCAATCCGGTCAGTCGGTGCTGTTCGATGGCCGGACGGGTGAACAGTTCGCCCGCCCCGTAACCGTCGGCGTCAAGTATCTGCTGAAGCTGCATCACCTTGTCGACGACAAGATTCACGCACGCTCAACCGGGCCTTACAGCCTTGTCACGCAGCAGCCACTGGGCGGTAAAGCCCAGTTCGGCGGCCAGCGTTTCGGGGAAATGGAGGTCTGGGCACTCGAAGCCTACGGCGCTGCCTACACGCTGCAGGAAATGCTCACCGTCAAGTCGGACGACGTGGCAGGCCGCACCAAGGTCTACGAGTCGATCGTCAAGGGCGAGGACAACTTCGAGGCTGGTGTGCCGGAAAGCTTCAACGTGCTTGTGAAAGAAGTCCGGGGCCTCGGCCTCAACATGGAACTCCTGGACGCGGAAACGGACGAATAGGGAGGAGAGGCGCGCTGGAGGGGTCTGAAACCTTCCGGCGCGCATCCGATCCCCCAATTCTCCTGACACGCCCCAATTCAAGGATTTGAAAATGAACCAGGAACTGACCAACAACCCGTTCAACCCGCTGGCCCCGGTCAAGACTTTTGACGAGATCAAGGTCTCGCTTGCGTCGCCGGAGCGCATCCTGTCGTGGTCCTACGGTGAGATCAAGAAACCGGAAACCATCAATTATCGCACGTTCAAACCGGAACGCGATGGCCTTTTCTGCGCCCGCATCTTCGGGCCGATCAAGGATTACGAATGCCTTTGCGGCAAATACAAGCGGATGAAGTATCGCGGCGTCGTCTGCGAAAAATGCGGTGTTGAAGTCACGCTGCAGAAAGTTCGGCGCGAGCGTATGGGCCACATCGAACTGGCTGCTCCCGTTGCTCACATCTGGTTCCTCAAGTCGTTGCCCAGCCGCATCGGCCTGATGCTGGACATGACGCTTCGTGACCTCGAGCGGATCCTCTATTTTGAAAACTACGTCGTCATCGAACCGGGCCTGACCGATCTCAGCTATGGCCAGTTGATGAGCGAAGAGGAATTCCTTGACGCGCAGGACGCCTATGGTGCCGACGCATTCAGCGCCAATATCGGTGCCGAGGCCATCCGCGAAATGCTGGCCGCGATCGACCTTGAGTCGACTGCCGAGCAATTGCGCGAGGATCTCAAGGAAGCGACCGGCGAGCTCAAGCCCAAGAAGATCATCAAGCGGCTCAAGATCGTCGAGAACTTCCTTGAATCCGGCAACCGCCCGGAATGGATGGTCCTGACCGTGATCCCGGTGATCCCGCCGGAACTGCGCCCGCTGGTGCCGCTGGACGGTGGCCGGTTCGCGACCTCGGACCTGAACGACCTGTATCGCCGGGTCATCAACCGGAACAACCGTCTGAAGCGGCTGATCGAACTGCGCGCGCCCGACATCATCGTCCGTAACGAAAAGCGGATGCTGCAGGAATCGGTCGATGCGTTGTTTGACAACGGCCGTCGTGGCCGCGTGATCACGGGTGCGAACAAGCGCCCGCTGAAGTCGCTGTCCGACATGCTGAAAGGCAAGCAGGGCCGGTTCCGTCAGAACCTTCTTGGTAAGCGGGTCGACTTCTCGGGCCGTTCGGTCATCGTGACCGGTCCGGAACTGAAGCTGCACCAGTGCGGTTTGCCCAAGAAGATGGCTCTGGAGCTGTTCAAGCCGTTCATCTACTCGCGGCTGGAAGCCAAGGGTCTGTCCTCGACCGTCAAGCAGGCCAAGAAGCTGGTGGAAAAAGAGCGCCCGGAAGTCTGGGACATCCTCGACGAGGTGATCCGTGAGCATCCGGTTCTTCTGAACCGCGCGCCCACGTTGCACCGTCTTGGTATTCAGGCGTTCGAACCCGTGCTGATCGAAGGCAAGGCGATCCAGCTGCATCCGCTGGTCTGTTCGGCGTTCAACGCCGACTTCGACGGCGACCAGATGGCGGTCCACGTGCCGCTGTCGCTGGAAGCACAGCTTGAAGCCCGTGTCCTGATGATGTCGACGAACAACGTTCTGTCGCCCGCCAACGGCGCGCCGATCATCGTTCCTTCGCAGGACATGATCCTTGGCCTCTACTATGTCTCGATGGAACGTCAGGGCATGAAGGGCGAAGGCATGATCTTCTCGAACGTTGATGAGGTGATCCACGCCCTCGACGCCGGCGAAGTGCATCTGCACGCCAAGATCCAGGCGCGCATTCCTCAGATCGATGAGGAAGGCAATGAGGTGCTCAAGCGCTTCGAGACCACTCCTGGTCGGTTGCGTTTGGGTGCATTGTTGCCGCTGAATACCAAGGCGCCGTTCGATCTGGTCAACCGTCTGCTTCGCAAGAAAGAAGTGCAGCAAGTCATCGACACGGTCTATCGCTACTGCGGTCAGAAAGAGTCGGTGATCTTTTGCGACCAGATCATGACCATGGGCTTCCGCGAGGCGTTCAAGGCCGGGATTTCCTTTGGCAAGGACGACATGGTGATCCCGGATTCGAAATGGCCGATCGTCGACGAGACACGCGAGCAGGTGAAGGACTTTGAACAGCAGTACATGGACGGCCTGATCACTCAGGGTGAAAAGTACAACAAGGTCGTTGATGCCTGGTCGAAGTGTAACGACAAGGTCACCGAAGCCATGATGTCGACAATCTCGGCGAACAAGCTTGACGAGAATGGCGCAGAGGCTGAACCGAACTCGGTTTACATGATGGCTCACTCCGGTGCGCGTGGTTCTGTCACCCAGATGAAACAGCTGGGCGGCATGCGCGGCCTGATGGCCAAACCGTCGGGCGAGATCATCGAAACGCCGATCATCTCGAACTTCAAGGAGGGTCTGACCGTTCTTGAGTACTTCAACTCGACGCACGGCGCCCGCAAGGGTCTGTCCGATACCGCGCTCAAGACCGCGAACTCGGGCTACCTGACGCGTCGTCTTGTCGATGTCGCACAGGATTGCATTATCCGCGAACGCGACTGCGGCACCGAACTGGCAATAACCGCATCTGCGGCGGTTAACGACGGTGAGGTGGTTTCGTCACTGGCGGAACGCATCCTTGGTCGGGTTTCGGCCGACGATGTCCTGAAGCCGGGGACCGATGAAGTCCTGCTGACGCGCGGACAGTTGATTGACGAACGCGCCGCAGACGCGGTGGACGCGGCTGGTGTTGCATCGATGCGTATCCGTTCGCCACTGACCTGTGAGGCGGAAGAGGGCGTATGCGCGGCCTGCTACGGCCGTGACCTTGCCCGGGGCACGCTTGTGAACCAAGGTGAAGCCGTCGGCATCATCGCGGCGCAGTCCATCGGCGAACCTGGAACCCAGCTGACGATGCGGACCTTCCACATCGGCGGCGTGGCTCAGGGTGGTCAGCAGTCGTTCCTTGAAGCCAGCCAGTCCGGCAAGGTCGAATTCCAGAATGCCAGCATTCTGCGCAATGCGGCGGGCGATGATATCGTCATGGGCCGGAACATGAAGCTGGTGATCATGGACGATGTCGGCCAGGAACGGGCAAGCCACAAACTCGGCTACGGCACGAAGCTGCACGTCAAAGAGGGCGCGACTGTTGCCCGCGGCGACAAGCTCTTTGAATGGGACCCCTATACCCTGCCGATCATCGCTGAAAAGGCAGGTATCGCGAAGTTCGTCGATCTGACCTCGGGGATCTCGGTTCGCGAGGACACCGACGAAGCGACCGGCATGACCCAGAAGATCGTGGCCGACTGGCGCACCGCGCCGCGCGGCAACGACCTGAAGCCCGAGATCATCATCATGGGCGAGGATGGAGAGCCGGTCCGCAACGATGCGGGCAACCCGGTGACCTATCCGATGTCCGTGGATGCCATTCTGTCCGTCGAAGACGGTCAGGAGATCAAGGCCGGTGACGTCGTTGCGCGTATCCCGCGTGAAGGCGCCAAGACCAAGGACATCACCGGCGGTCTGCCGCGTGTGGCTGAACTGTTTGAGGCACGTCGCCCCAAAGACCACGCCATCATCGCGGAAATCGACGGCTATGTCCGGTTCGGACGCGACTACAAGAACAAGCGCCGGATCACGATCGAACCGTCCGACGACAGCCTGCAGCCGGTGGAATACATGGTGCCGAAGGGCAAGCACATCCCGGTGGCCGAAGGCGATTTCGTCCAGAAGGGCGACTACATCATGGACGGCAACCCCGCGCCGCATGACATCCTTGCCATCATGGGTGTCGAAGCGCTGGCTGACTACATGATCGACGAGGTGCAGGACGTCTATCGTCTGCAGGGCGTGAAGATCAACGACAAGCACATCGAAGTGATCGTGCGCCAGATGCTGCAGAAGTGGGAAATCCAGGACTCGGGCACCACGACATTGCTCAAGGGCGAACATGTCGACAAAGCCGAATTCGACGCTGCCAATGACAAGGCAGTTGCGAAGGGGGGACGTCCGGCAACTGGTGAGCCTATCCTGTTGGGCATCACGAAGGCCAGCCTGCAGACCCGGTCGTTCATCTCTGCTGCGTCGTTCCAGGAAACCACGCGTGTGCTGACCGAGGCATCGGTTCAGGGCAAGCGGGACAAGCTGGTCGGTCTGAAAGAGAACGTCATTGTCGGTCGATTGATCCCTGCAGGCACAGGCGGGGCGGCGATGAATGTCCGCCGTATCGCGACAGAGCGTGACCTTAAGGTTATCGAGCAGGCCCGCGCCGAAGCCGAGGCCGCGGCAGCACTTGCTGCCCCGGTCGAAGCAGAGCCCGCGCCGGTCGGTGAATTCGACAACGTCTTTGCCGAGCCAATGGAAAGCCGCGACGAATAGGACGACCCACAAGGTGTTTGGAGCGGCCCCGCCATGACTGGCGGGGCCGTTTCTTTTGGTCTATCGGAGATTGCAGCCCGGTCTGTCTGAGGACAAGGGACGAGGCTGCGGTTGAACATGCGAGGCAGACAAACGGTGTTGCATCCCAGAACGATAGAGAATGCCACGCTCTTACCGCTGCGCGACTTGCATCTGGGGTTCGCCCGCGCTGGGGTCTACGGATCAGATGGCGACCGGCTTGACCTTTGGCCGTTGCTCGTCGCTGCGGACAGCCGAGTGCCGGTTGCGCCTCGGCATCTGCGCGAGACTGCAGAAGACTCGATTGATGGTGGCTGCATCTACGGTGGGTTGATGAACCCCAGGATCGGGCATTTCATCACCGAAACGGTGCCGAATTTGGTTGCGATTGCGGACGCCTGCCGGACGTTTCCCGATCATACCCTCCTGTTTCATTGCTGGACCGAGATGGGCGAAGATCAAATGCAACAAAAGTCCTTCATCCCCTTCTTTCTGGATCTCTTCGGCCTCGCCGACCGCGCGTTCAAACTTGTAATGCGTCCTTTGAAAGTGGCCAGCCTGGTCGTGCCCGAGGCCCCATTTCTGGGCAAATTCAAATACAAGCCCTGGCTGCCGGATCGGCTTGACAGTTGGTTGCCGGCGTTGACGTCCGACGCTGGGGAAAAGGTTTATCTCAGTCGCACCAAGCTCAAAGCGCACAAGGATGTCCGGCTGACCGATGAACCCCGGGTCGAGGCGATTTACAGGGAAAGAGGCTATGAGAGTGTTCACATGCAGAACCTGCCGCTTGTGGATCAGATAAGTATCGTGCGGCAGGCGCGTCATCTGGCGGGGCCACAGGGAACGGCAATCCACTGGAGCCTTTATTCGAAGCGTGTCGAGACCGTCGTTTCAATGGGATATAAATCGGGCCTGCAGGCCGGGATATGCGATGTCCGGGGCCAGCGCTATTTTAATCCACGCGGTATCATCGCCAACCCGTTTGCGGGCGGCCGCAAACGTTGGTTCAGCGACCGAGCGATCCATGGGATGATCGACGCGGCGGAGGCGGCGGACGACTGACACGAGATCAACGATTGCCGCTGGCACCGTGCCGCGCCGCCTGCTAAGGGCGTCATATCAGGCAAGGATCCCCAGGACATGACTCCGAATAGCCGCGGCGCGCTGATGATGATGGCCAGCATGGGGGCCTTCACCCTGAATGATGCCTGCATGAAGGCCATGTCGGACCAGATTCCCCTGTTTCAGGCCATCTTCCTGCGCGGGATATTCACCAGCCCGATTCTGGCGATTGCGGCCGCCAACCTTGGCGTCTTCCGGATCGCCCTGTCGCGCCGTGACTGGAACCTCATCGCCATTCGGTCGATTGCAGAGGTTGCCGCCGCTTATTTCTTCATCGCCGCCCTGTTCAAGATGCCGATTGCCAACGTATCGGCAATTCTGCAGGCGCTGCCGCTGACGGTAACCCTGGCCGGTGCGCTTTTCTTTCGAGAGCAGGTGGGCTGGAAGCGCCTGATGGCGATTCTGATTGGTTTTCTGGGGGTGCTTCTGGTCGTGAAACCGGGGGCGGATGGTTTCAATGTCTATGCCATTTTTGCCGTCATCTCGGTAATTGCCGTGACGATCCGCGACCTTGCCGCGCGCCGGCTGTCCCCGGAGGTGCCCTCGATGGCGGTGGCACTTTCGGCCGCAGTTTCGGTCACGATCTTCGGCGCGATCGGAATGTTGACCCAGCCGTGGGCACCGGTCGGTCAGACCGAAGCGCTGCAACTTGCGGGAATGGTGTTCTTCGTGATCGGCGGCTACATCTTCAGCGTGATGGCGATGCGTGTGGGAGAGATCAGCGTCGTGGCGCCGTTTCGATATTTCAGCCTGCTCTGCGCGCTCTTGCTCGGCTTTTTCATCTTCAACGAATGGCCGGATCACCTGACATTGATCGGCAGTATGATCATCGTGGCGACCGGGGTCTTCACCTTCTATCGTGAACGCAGGCTGGCCCGTAACTATGGGCCGGTCGGGCTGCGTGTCAGATAGCGCAAGTGCCGCAGCAAAAGCGGTTGTGGTGCTGTTGACAACCCCAGCGACTCCCCATATACGGCGCGCACTTGACCTCGGAGGGGGATCTTTCGTGGTCGGGTGTCAAAACCGAAGTGGTCATGATCCGGGCCTGTAGGCCCCGATCCTCTGGAATTCCACCGCGTCGTTCCCGCGAACGAGGGGACGCATGCGGTATTTGCGTTTTGCGGACGCGTAAAACGTCTGATGAGCAGCGTCCATGGCGCTATGAACTTTAAATGTGTTGCAACACGGGGAAACAACCGGAATGCCAACGATACAACAGCTGATCCGCAAGCCGCGCCAGCCGAAAGTAAGAAACTCCAAGTCACAGCACTTGGAATCGTGCCCACAAAAACGCGGCGTCTGCACGCGCGTCTACACGACGACGCCGAAGAAGCCGAACTCGGCCATGCGGAAGGTTGCCAAGGTGCGCCTGACCAATGGTTTCGAAGTGATCAGC
Source organism: Paracoccaceae bacterium (assembly GCA_024642725.1). GTDB lineage: Bacteria > Pseudomonadota > Alphaproteobacteria > Rhodobacterales > Rhodobacteraceae > JAHEAO01. The sequence goes on from JAHEAO010000056.1 coordinate 16,219, forward strand.
TATATCCCCGGTGAAAGCCACAATCTTCAGGAACACTCTGTCGTCCTGATCCGTGGCGGCCGTGTGAAAGACCTTCCGGGTGTCCGCTACCACATCCTGCGCGGTGTGTTGGATACCCAGGGCGTCAAAGACCGCAAGCAGCGTCGTTCGAAATACGGCGCGAAGCGTCCGAAGTAAGAGGATTAACAGATGTCTCGTCGCCACGCCGCCGAAAAACGCGAAGTTCTGCCCGATGCCAAGTTTGGTGACCGGGTTCTGACCAAATTCATGAACAACCTGATGGTTGACGGCAAGAAGTCCGTCGCCGAACGGATCGTTTACAATGCTTTCGACCGGGTTGAGAGCAAGCTGAAGAAGTCGCCTCTGGAAGTCTTCCACGAGTCGCTCGACAACATCAAACCGTCGGTCGAGGTTCGTTCGCGTCGGGTTGGTGGCGCCACCTACCAGGTGCCGGTCGAAGTGCGTCCGGAGCGCCGTGAGGCGCTGGCGATCCGCTGGCTGATTGCTGCTGCGGCAAAGCGCAACGAGCACACCATGGAAGAGCGTCTTGCTGGTGAACTCGTCGACGCCGTCAATGGTCGCGGCACCGCGGTCAAGAAGCGCGAAGACACCCACAAGATGGCCGACGCCAACAAGGCGTTCAGCCACTATCGCTGGTAATAGTCGGATCTTCCGACGACTGAATTAGAGGGCCGAGATATGGCACGCGACTATCCCCTGACCCGTTACCGCAACTTCGGTATCATGGCGCATATCGATGCGGGCAAGACCACGACGACCGAACGGATTCTGTACTACACCGGCAAGTCCCACAAGATCGGCGAAGTCCATGACGGCGCCGCCACGATGGACTGGATGGAGCAGGAACAGGAACGGGGCATCACGATTACCTCGGCTGCGACGACGACGTTCTGGCAGCGTCAGGAAGACCCGACTCCGGAAGGGACTTCGGACACCAAGTTCCGTTTCAACATCATCGACACTCCCGGCCACGTCGACTTCACCATCGAAGTCGAGCGTTCGCTGGCCGTTCTTGACGGTGCGGTTGCGCTGCTGGACGCCAACGCCGGTGTTGAGCCCCAGACCGAAACCGTCTGGCGTCAGGCTGACCGCTACAAGGTTCCGCGCATCGTTTTCGTCAACAAGATGGACAAGATCGGCGCTGACTTCTTCAACTGCGTGAAGATGATCAAGGACCGCACCGGCGGCACCCCTTGCGTGATCGCGTTCCCGATTGGCGCCGAAGACCAGCTGGAAGGCATCGTCGATCTGATCAAGATGGAAGAATGGACCTGGAAGGGTGAAGACCTTGGCGCGTCCTGGACCCGTCAGGAAATCCGCGCCGAGCTGAAGGATCTGGCCGACGAATGGCGCGGCAAGCTGATCGAACTGGCCGTCGAGCAGGACGATGACGCGATGATGGCCTATCTCGAAGGCGAAGAGCCTGACGAAGCCACTTTGCGCAAGCTGATCCGCAAGGGCACCTTGTCGCTGACCTTCTTCCCGGTGACCGCTGGCTCGGCCTTCAAGAACAAGGGTGTACAGCCGCTGCTGAACGCCGTTATCGACTATCTGCCGGGTCCGCTTGACGTTCCTGCCTACATGGGCTTCTCGCCGGATGATGAAACCGAAGAGCGTAACATCGCGCGTCATGCCAATGACGACGAACCGTTCTCGGGCCTTGCGTTCAAGATCATGAACGACCCGTTCATGGGCACGCTGACCTTCACCCGGATCTATTCGGGCAAGGTCAACAAGGGCGACCAGCTTCTGAACTCGACCAAGGGCAAGAAAGAACGCCTTGGCCGTATGGTGATGATGCATGCCAACAAGCAAGAAGAGATCACCGAGGCTTTTGCCGGTGACATCATCGCGCTTGCAGGCCTGAAAGACACCACGACGGGCGATACGCTTTGCGATCCGCAAAAGCCGGTTGTTCTGGAAACCATGACTTTCCCCGATCCGGTTATCGAAATCGCGGTCGAGCCCAAGACGAAGGCCGACCAGGAAAAGATGGGTATGGGTCTGCAGCGACTGGCTGCGGAAGATCCTTCCTTCCGGGTCGAAACGGATCTGGAATCCGGTCAGACGATCATGAAGGGTATGGGGGAACTTCACCTCGACATCCTGATCGACCGTCTGCGTCGTGAATTCAAGGTCGAGGCAAATATCGGTGCACCTCAGGTGGCCTATCGCGAGACCATCGGCCATGAGGCCGAGATCGACTACACCCACAAGAAACAGTCGGGTGGTTCGGGTCAGTTCGCTCGGGTCAAAATGGTCATCACGCCGACACAGCCGGGCGAAGGCTATTCGTTTGAGTCAAAGATCGTTGGCGGTTCGGTGCCCAAGGAATACATCCCTGGCGTCGAAAAGGGCATCAAGTCAGTCATGGACTCCGGTCCTCTGGCAGGCTTCCCCGTCATCGATTTCAAGGTTGCGTTGATTGATGGTGCCTACCATGACGTCGACTCGTCGGTTCTAGCATTCGAAATCGCGGCTCGGGCCGGGATGCGCGAAGGCCTGAAGAAAGCCGGCGCCAAGCTTCTTGAACCGATCATGAAGGTCGAAGTTGTGACACCGGATGAATATACTGGTGGTATCATCGGCGATTTGACCTCGCGTCGGGGCCAGATCTCTGGGCAGGAGGCTCGTGGCAACGCTGTTGTCGTCAACGCCTTCGTTCCGCTCGCGAATATGTTCGGCTACATCAACACCCTGCGCTCCATGTCGTCAGGACGTGCGAACTTCACGATGCAGTTTGGGCATTACGAACCGGTTCCGCAGAACATCTCGGACGAGATTCAGAAGAAATACGCGTAAGGGCGGTTCGCGCCCTTACCCCGAAACAAACAGGAGGCCACCATGGCGAAGGCAAAGTTTGAACGCAATAAACCGCATGTTAACATTGGCACGATTGGTCATGTTGACCACGGCAAGACGACACTGACGGCGGCGATCACGAAGTATTTTGGTGATTTCAA
>JAHEAO010000121.1 GCA_024642725.1 Paracoccaceae bacterium
GCGCCGGTCACGAAGGATGCAGCGGGCGAGCAGAGCCAGACGATCAAGGCCGCCACCTCTTCGGGCCGACCGATCCGACCGATCGGATGCAGCGGGTCCATCAACTCCTTGGTGCTCTTGGTCCCACCGGTCGTCTGTTCAGCCAGCGAATCCAGCATCCGGGTATCAATCCCGCCGGGACAGACCGAATTGACGCGGATGCCTTGGGTTCCATATTCCAGTGCCGCATTCTTGGTCAGCCCGTTCACGCCATGCTTGGACGCGGTATAGGGCGAGAGGCCCGGAAAACCGATCAGACCCGCGACTGAGGCCAGATTCACGATCGCACCGCCCCCATCCTGCAGCATCTGCGCGATTTCGGCCTGCAGGCACAGGAAGGTGCCGCGCAGGTTCACGTTGATGATCGAGTCGAAATTGTCGATGTCCTGCTCCGCGAGTGGCGCAATTCTGCCCTCTATGCCTGCGTTATTGCAGGCACAATCCAGACGGCCAAAGGCACCGACAGTGGCAGCGACAAGGTCCCGGACATCGCTCGGCTTGGACACGTCAGCGCGGTGAAAAACCGCCTGACCGCCGGCTTTTTCGATCAGCGCGACCGTTTCCTTGCCACCGTTGGCATTTACGTCCGAAACGACAACCTTCGCCCCTTCCCGCGCGAAACACAGCGCCGTCGCCCGGCCGATCCCGGCTCCAGACCCGGTGACCAGCGCAACCTTATCCGTAACCAATCCCATGACAATCCTCACTCCAGACAGTTTCAGTTGCGCGATCCGTAGCACGACGCGACCGCCCGCGCCTTGACCCCCGTCAACAGATCGGATGCGGCACAATCCCGCCCGAGATGAAGTTACGTCTTTCTTTTCAGTCCCGCCTCGCCTAACTTGCACAAAACGAACCCAAATTCGCCCATACCCATGCCTGAAATACCTATGACTCCCTCTGCTATCCGGGTTGTGCCCCTGCCGCGATTCGCGCAGGGCGGACGCTGGCGCACTGAAGCGATGCGCAGCTACAGCCAGCCCGTGCTGATCTGGTTCACCAAGGGTCAGGGGCGGATCACCGTCGCCGGGTCCACCCGGGGCTTTGGTCCGCACAACGCGGTTTTCCTGCCCGCCGGCACCATGCATGGGTTCGAAATGTCGGGGCAGGTCTTCGGGTCGCTGGTCTATTTCCCGCGGGACTTCAGCGCCGACCTGCCGTCCGACCCGCAGCACTTGCGTTTCCGCGACGCCCATGAACAGGCCGAACTGACCCAGCTGATCGACAATCTTCAGCGCGAGGCCGAACGCGAAATGCCCGGCCACGACCGGGCGCTGATGGCCCATGGTGGCCTGCTTGTCGTCTGGCTCGAACGCCAGATGGCCGCGCGGTCCGACGCCGAACTGCGGCCCGACAAGGCCCGCCAGTTGACCGCCGCTTTCACCGCGCTCGTCGAACGCGATTTCAGGTCCGGCAAACTGGTCCATGACTATGCGGCCGAACTGGGTGTGACGCCAACGCATCTGAGCCGCGTGTGCAATTCTGCCTGCGGTCGCCCGGCGTCGGCTATCCTCGCCGACCGGGTTCACTACGAGGCCCGGCGCCTGCTGTCGGAAACGCGCACGCCGGTCAAGGACATCGCCCGGGATCTGGGATTTACGTCGGCCGCCTATTTCACCCGCGCCTTCCAGAAGAAAACCGGAAAAACGCCAAGCGGCTTTCGTAAAACCGGTTGATCGGGTATGGTTTGGGCAAGAAAGATGGCGGATTGGGGTTGAAACCAAAGCCGTCGTCCTTTTTGCTAGGTGGCGATGTCGCATTCGTGTGCTGAAATGACGAATGCACCCGTTGACGGACACCACATTTCAGTGCCGAATAAGGGCAAGGGGGTACTCGCAATATTGAATGCAAAAAACGCGACGAACAGATCGCGGGTATTCCTATAACAAATCAACAGACATTTATGCTTCAGGGAGAAGATAATGACGACTAAGACCACTCAGGCCAAACCGGTGCATCCGGCGGCCCGTATGTATGCTGAAGAATTCAAGGCCGGAAAACTCAGCCGCCGTGAGTTCCTTGTGCGTGCATCGGCACTCGGTGTCACGACTGCTGGCGCTTACAGCCTCATCGGTCTTGAAACTCCGGTTCACGCGGCAGCGCATGCCAAGACCGGCGGCACGCTGCGCATCCAGATGGAAACCAAGCCTCAGAAAGATCCACGGACTTATGACTGGTCCGAGTTTGCCAACTTTTCACGCGGCTGGCTCGAGTACCTCGTGGAATACAACCGCGACGGGACCTTCAATGGCGTGCTGGTCGAAAGCTGGGAAGTCAACGACGACGCCACCGAATACACGCTGAACGTCCGCAAGGGTGTCACCTGGAACAACGGCGACGAGTTCACCGCCGATGACGTGGTTCACAACATCACCCGCTGGTGTGATGCCAATGTCGAAGGCAACTCTATGGCCACCCGCATGGGCAGCTTGGTTGATGAAGCGACCAAGACGATTGTCGAGGGCGGCGTGACTGCAGTTGACAGCCACACAGTCGTGCTGAAACTGCCTGCACCGGACATCACAATCATTGCGGGCATGGCAGATTATCCGGCCGCCGTGGTGCACCAGTCCTATGACAACGGCGATCCAACCGCCAACCCGATCGGCACCGGCCCATACCTGCCCGAGCAGAACGAAGTGGGCGTGAAGCAGGTGCTTATACGCAACGAGAACCACAAATGGTGGGGCGAAGGCGCCTATCTCGACCGCATCGAATTCATCGACCTCGGCACCGATCCATCCTCGACGATGGCCGCGGCCGATGCTGACGAAATCGACATGACTTACCAGACCGTCGGCGATTTCGTCGAAGTCTTCGATGGCCTCGGCTGGACGAAGTCCGAAGCGGTAACATCCGCGACAATCGCAGTCCGCTTCAACCAAGAACAAGCGCCTTACGATAACCTCCAGGTCCGCAAAGCGCTGCAGATGGCCGTCAACAACGCCATCGTGCTGGAACTTGGCTATGCCGGTCTCGGTGTTCCTGCCGAAAACCACCATGTCTGCCCGATCCATCCAGAATATGCCGAACTGCCACCGCTCGTCGTCGACGCTGCGGCAGCCAAGGCGATGATGGACGAAAGCGGCAATGGCGATTTCGAACATGAACTGATCTCGATCGACGATGGCTGGCAGACCGCCACCTGTGACGCTGTCGCAGCACAGGTGCGTGACGCGGGCATTTCGATCAAGCGGACGATCCTGCCCGGTTCGACCTTCTGGAACGACTGGCTCAAATATCCATTTTCAGCCACAGAATGGAACATGCGCCCGCTTGGCGTTCAGGTTCTGGCGCTGGCCTACAAATCCGGCGTGGCCTGGAACGAGACCGCTTTCGCGAATGCGGAGTTCGACGCGCTCCTGGCCGAAGCCAACTCGATCGCGGATGCCGACAAGCGCCGCGAAGTGATGGCCAAGATCCAGAAGATCATGCAGGACGAAGGCGTGCTGATCCAGCCGTACTGGCGCTCGCTCTTCCGCCATGCCAAGCCGAATGTGATGGGCGCGGAAATGCACCCGACCTTCGAGATTCACATGCAGAAATACTGGATCGACGCCTGATCCAGTCCAAAGGCCGCGCAGCAATGCGCGGCCTTCTTCGCCCCGAACTGGCCGGTCGCTGCGGGAAAACCCTGCATGAAGCGAAGCCGTTTGCGACAGTCAAGGACACACCATGCTGATGTTCATCCTACGGCGTATGGGAACGATGTTTCTGACCGCCCTGTGCCTGACATTCATTGTATTCTTCCTGACCAACCTTCCACCGAACCTTGAAAAGTTAGCCAAAAGCGAGGCCGGTTCGCGAATTAGCGATGCGGAAGTGCAGAGCTGGCTGGAAAAGAACGGCTACGGGCAATCCATAATTGTTCGTTACGGCGAATGGCTCGGCGTGATTCCCGGATGGACCCGCACCGATGACGAGGGCGTCTATCATGGCCGCTGCGTGACCCGCGGGGCCACCCCCGAGGAGTCCAGGAACTACTGCGGCATCCTTCAAGGAGACTGGGGCTTTTCCACCGTCTTCAAGGAAGAGGTCAGCACGATTATTGGTCGCCGGCTGGGCCTGACGGGTATCCTGATGGGATGCGTCATGCTGGTGATGGTCCCGGTGGCCTTGGTCATCGGCGTTCTGGCGGGAATGCGAGAAGGTTCCCGTCTCGACCGCTCACTTTCGACCTTGTCGATCGCTTCAACTGCGACGCCCGAATACGTGTCCGGCGTTATCTTCATCGCGGTCTTTGCCTCCTCCGCCGTCGGGCTCAAATGGTTCTCGGGGACCGCGACCAGCGCGATGGACGGGATCACCTTCAACAACTTCACCTTGCCGGTGATGACCATCGCGCTTTACGGGATCGGCTATATCGCCCGGATGACCCGCGCTTCGATGGCCGAGGTGATGACCGCCCAATACATCCGCACCGCGCGGCTGAAGGGCGTAAGCTTTGCGAATGTCGTGATGAAACACGCACTCAGGAACGCCCTGATCGCGCCCTTCACGGTGATCATGCTGCAATTCCCATGGCTGCTGAACGGCGTTGTGATCGTCGAAACCCTGTTCAACTACAAAGGTTTCGGCTGGACACTGGTCGAGGCCGCCGGGAACAACGACATCGAGCTTCTGCTCGCCTGTTCCGTCGTCGCCGTCTTCGTCGTTCTGATCACTCAGCTGATATCCGATATCGGCTATGTGTTCCTGAACCCACGTATCAGAATTTCGTAAGGAGCAGCCGCCATGGAAGAACTCTCCTGGGGCAGCATCATCGCCCGGATCCTCATACAGTTCGTGCCAGTCTGGATCGGCATGGCAATCGTGTTCGCACTGTCGATCATCTACAAGCGGAGGCTTGGTCTTTACGGAAAGCTCTTCGACTCCACGATCGGGATGTTTGGCTTCGCAATCGTCCT
>JAHEAO010000057.1 GCA_024642725.1 Paracoccaceae bacterium
CAAGCCGGAGCTGGCTTTCCGCCAGCCGGCGCTTCCGCGTCGAACGGCGCAGCGCAAGGGCGCCCAGAATGGCACCAAGGACCAGGCCGACGGCGGCACCGATTTCCAGAAGTTCGCGGGTCTGCCAACTGACCGGGTTGGTTTGCACGCCGACGACCCCAAGCAAAATGTCCGAAACGAAAAAGACGGCGCAGCAAACCTGCACCACCAGAAGCACAAAGATGACAATTCCGTCTTTCACCCGCCTGCCAGTTCCCCAGTGAAGGCCGTTTGCACCCGGCCTGATCTATTGCTCTTGATTCGACTGCCGATCAATCGTCTTCAGCATCGTCGTCCTTGCTGTCATCCTTTTCATCCTTGTCGTCGGCTTCGTCCTTGTCGTCAGATTCGTCATCTTGGCTGTCGTCGTCCGAGTCGTCGTCGTCTGATGAACTTCCACTATTGGTCTCGGAAGTATCTTCCCCCGAAGAATCTTGCCCGTCTTCCTGGTCCAGAATTCTGACGTCATCCGAGCGCCCACCGCCGATCAATTCCAGCAAGTCGCGCAGGATCTCTCCGGTCCGCGGATTTAGAATGATCTCTCGTCTATGGGTCCGACTCGTCGCTACAAATCGGGTCCGGCCCAGCAGGGTCCGCGACACAACTATCCTTGAATAGCCCTGTCCCTTCAGCTGTCTGACGATACTGTCCTCCAAAGGGCCAGCCCATGCCAACGCGGGGGCCAGCGCTGCGGCGCTCATGATTGCAAGGAATTTTCTGCGTTCCATGTCCGGACCCAGTCAGGTTTGGGCGCGGAGGCATTTGTGCCCCCGCGCCCGGTCAGATTGCATCAGCAAGCCGGTGATTGCCACCTTCACATGCTAATTGCATTCAGTCATCGTCACCGTCGTCGCCATGATCATCGTCGTCACCATGATCATCGTCGTGGTCGTCATCGCTGTCGTCGCTGCTGTCGTCGCTGTCGTCGCTGCTGTCATCGCCATGGTCATCATCGTGGTCGTCATCGGACCCGGACATACCATCATCATCTTCGCTATCGTCCTCATCAGTGCCGTCGCTGCTATGATCTTCATCATCGGCCGCGCTCGTTTCGCGTTTCAACTCGGCATTCGTTGCGTTGTCGAACACGACCTCAATCTTTTCATTGCCAACGGTCACTTCCACATTGGTCTTGGTCAGGCCGCGCTTGATCTCGATTCTCTCGGCACCGGGGAACATGGCCGCGATCTCTTCGGTCGTCATGCTGGCCCAAGCTGCGGTCGTGCCGACGGCCATTACCGTGGCTGCGGTCAGTAGGAGTTTCTTCATGTCACTTGTCCTCATCTGGATGGTCTTGGTTTTTGCGATTCATGACGCAGGAAGATGCGCCGGTGTTGCAAACCTTTGGCCAAGTCCATCTGCCGCACCATTGACCTGAGGTTTACGCGCGCACCCCTAAACCCATGACCCACCGCCATAAACCAGGGTTTATGCAGGTCAAAAGGAAAACCCGCGCGGGCGACGCGCGGGTTTAATTGTTTATTTTCAGGTGATTGGCTGCCGAAGACCTTAGCTTCCCGTGTTGATCTTCACGCCCAGATGCTTGGCGACGGTAAAAATGTCCTTGTCGCCGCGTCCACACATATTCATCACGATGATATGGTCAGAAGGCAATGTCGGCGCGATTTTCATGACATGGGCCAGCGCGTGACTGGGTTCCAGTGCGGGAATGATTCCCTCCAGAGCGCAGGACAGCTTGAACGCTTCCAATGCTTCGGCGTCGGTGATGCTAACATATTCGGCGCGCTTGGTTTCATGCAGCCAAGAATGCTCCGGCCCGATGCCCGGATAATCCAGGCCCGCCGAAATACTGAACCCTTCAAGGATCTGCCCATCGGCATCCTGCAACAGGTAGGTCCGGTTGCCGTGCAGAACGCCGGGACGACCTCCGGTCAGGCTGGCGCAATGTTCGAACCGGTCGTCAACACCCTTGCCGCCCGCCTCGACGCCAATGATGCGCACTGAAGGGTCGTCAAGGAATGGAAAGAACAGACCCATCGCGTTTGACCCACCGCCGATCGCAGCGATGACGGTATCGGGCAGACGGCCCTCACCTTCCTGTTCCGCCAACTGCCAGCGCACTTCCTTGCCGATGATCGACTGGAAGTCGCGGACCATCGCGGGATAAGGATGCGGACCGGCAACGGTGCCGATGCAATAGAACGTGTCGCGCACATTGGTCACCCAGTCGCGCAGTGCGTCGTTCATCGCATCCTTCAGCGTGCCGCGGCCAGAGGTGACGGGCACGACCTCTGCGCCCAGAAGCCGCATCCGGAAGACGTTGGGCGCCTGCCGTTCGACGTCATGTGCGCCCATATAGACGATGCATTTCAGTCCGAACTTGGCGCAGACGGTCGCCGTCGCGACACCGTGCTGACCGGCGCCGGTTTCAGCGATGATCCGGGTCTTGCCCATGCGGCGGGCAAGGATGATCTGGCCCAGCACGTTGTTGATCTTGTGCGCGCCGGTATGGTTCAGCTCATCCCGCTTCATATAAACCTTGGCCCCGCCAAGGTGCTGGGTCAGGCGCTCGGCGAAGTAAAGCGGCGAGGGACGGCCGACGTAGTGTTTCCACAGCCAGTCCATCTCATCCCAGAACGATTGGTCGGTCTTGGCCTTTTCATATTCCTCTTCCAACGAAAGGATCAGCGGCATCAGCGTTTCGGACACGAACCGCCCGCCGAAGTTACCGAAGCGCCCGTTTTCGTCCGGACCGTTCATGAAGCTGTTGAAAAGATCGTCGGCCATATCTGTCGCTCCTGTCAGTGCAGATCGCGTTTATAGCCTACATGGGATGGCGTAAAGCCGAGCCGTTCGTAAAACGCGCGCGCGCGGTCGCGAGTGGCGTTGGTGGTCAGCTGGATCAATGCGCATCCCGCTGCGCGGGCACGGCTTTCCGCGTCAGCAAACAGCGCCTCTCCAATCCGCTGGCCGCGCAGGTCCGAAGCAACGCGCACCGATTCCACTTGCGCGCGTCGGCTGGCGCGCAGGCTGAGCCCCGAAATGAAGGTGATCTGGTAAGTCGCAACCACGCGGCCCTCGATCTCCCCGACAATCAGGTGATTGGCGGCTTCGGCTTTCATTTTCTGAAAGGCGGTATCGTAGATCGTCATATCGTCAATTTCGCGCCCCGCCCCCAATGCGTCATCGCGCAGCAGGGCCATGATAGCGGGCACATCCGCACTGGTCGCATCGCGAAACCGGACCGTCATGCGGTTGCCGCGGCGATGAAGGCCCGGATCAGGGCCGAGTCCTTTACGCCAGCGGCTGTCTCCACGCCCGATGACACATCAACCTGCCGTGCCCCGGTCAGCCGGATCGCCTCTGCCACGTTGTCAGGCGTCAGGCCGCCAGCAAGCATCCATGGCACCGGCCAACGCCGCCCGGCGATCAGACCCCAGTCGAAAGCAAGGCCGTTGCCGCCCGGCAGGTCCGCGCCCTTGGCCGGCTTCGCATCGACCAGCAACTGATCGGCGACCCTGCCATATTCCGCAAGGGCGGGCAGATCGTCCTCGCTCGCCACGCCAACGGCCTTCATGACCGGCAAACGGTAGCGGTCGCGGATCTCCGCGACCCGTTCGGCGGTCTCGGAACCATGCAGTTGCAACATATCCAGCGGCACGGCTTCGACGATCCGGTCAAGGGCGTGATTGTCTGCGTTGACAACCAGACCGACCTTCGCCAACCCCGATGGCACATCGACGGCCAGTTCAACAGCGTCATCGATCGTCAGATGGCGCGGCGACTTTTCAAAAAAGACGAACCCCACATAAGCGGCACCTGCCGCGACGGCGGCATGTACATGCTCGGGCTCTCTCAGCCCGCAGATCTTGACCCGGATGTCTGATGGCATGGCCCGGCCCTAGCGCTTCGCGCCCGAGCTTTCCAGCAAGGCGAGGATTTCGTCGTCAGGATCAGATCCGGTCTGCTTCATGCGGCTTACTTCTCGCTGCAGCCGATCCTTTTCACGGCGGTGGGTCGCGGCAGCGGCGCGGTGCTTGTGTTCACGGAACCACTCCCAGACGAAACCGATCAGGATACCGGCCAGGATTCCGCCGAAGATAACGATGAAAAGCGGCAGGGTAACCGAACTTGTAAGCCCTGTCGCAAGGGCCAGGTCGTCGGTCATCAGACGCAGCGTCACCGGTTCCCGGTTCGCCAGTGCAACCGTGATCAGAAGAATGGCCAGAACGGCCAGAAAAGCATAACGAAGATAGCGCATCATAGCCGGGGGTATCCTATTTCCCGTTCAGCCTATCCCGTAGCAGCTTGCCGGTCTTGAAGAAAGGTACATGCTTCTCTTCGACCATCACACTATCGCCAGTCCGCGGATTACGACCGGTTCGAGAATCCCGCTTCTTGACCGAGAACGCGCCGAAGCCGCGCAGTTCCACGCGGTCGCCGCGCGACATTGCTTCAATTATCTCTTCGAAGATCGTGTTGACGATACGCTCCACGTCGCGCTGATAAAGGTGAGGATTCTCATCTGCAATTTTCTGGATAAGTTCCGACCGGATCATCCGTTTCATCCCCCCGAGTATTACATCGCCCCAGCGCTTAGGCGCTTCTTGCGGCACAAACGCGACTATAGGCGGAATCGCACGTTGCACAAACACGAAGACGCAATCCGAGGAAGAAAAGTGGAGCTAATACGCTGATTCTTGGCGATATTGCTGACTCGCTATGCTGTTTCACGGCTGCGCGGCAGGCAATGTCGGAGATGTGCAATTGCAGCAAAGCGGTTGATTCGCGGCCCGAAACAAAACGGCCCCGCCAAAGCGGGGCCGCTTGAAATCACCTGAACGGCGACTATTTCTTTTCGTCGCCTTTCAGCGCCGCACCAAGGATATCGCCAAGCGACGCGCCGGAATCGGACGATCCGTACTGCTCCACGGCTTCCTTTTCCTCGGCGATTTCGCGAGCCTTGATCGACAGGCCAAGACGACGGGTCTTGGCGTCAACATTGGTCACGCGAACGTCGATGTGATCCCCGACGCCAAAGCGTTCCGGACGCTGTTCGGCACGATCGCGCGACAAGTCAGAGCGGCGGATGAAGGATTTAGCGCCTTCGTATTCCACTTCGATGCCGCCATCCTCGATCGCCGTAACGGTCACGGTGATGATCGAACCGCGCTTCACGCCGCCAACGGCTTCGGAGAAGCTGTCAGGACCAAGCGCCTTGATCGAGAGCGAGATACGCTCTTTCTCGACATCGACCTCGGTGACCGCCGCCTTGACGACGTCGCCCTTGTGGTAGGTCTGGATCGCATCCTCGCCACGCTCGTCCCACGACAGGTCCGAAAGATGAACCATGCCGTCGATCTCTCCGTCGAGGCCAACGAACAGACCGAATTCGGTGATGTTCTTGACTTCGCCTTCGACCTCGGTCCCGACGGGATGGGTTTCGGCGAAGACTTCCCACGGATTGCGTTGGGTTTGCTTCAGACCAAGCGAAACGCGACGTTTCGTCGGGTCGATTTCCAGAACCATGACGTCGACTTCCTGAGAGGTCGAAACGATCTTGCCCGGATGCACGTTCTTCTTGGTCCAGGACATTTCCGAAACGTGCACGAGGCCTTCGACACCCGCCTCCAACTCGACGAATGCGCCGTAGTCGGTGATGTTGGTGACGCGACCCTTGTGGACAGAGCCCAGCGGGAACTTCGCTTCGACTGCATCCCATGGATCGTCCTGAAGCTGCTTCATGCCAAGGCTGATGCGGTGCGTTTCCTTGTTGATCTTGATGACCTGAACCTTGATGGTCTCGCCGATCGACAGGATTTCCGATGGGTGGTTGACGCGGCGCCAAGCCATGTCGGTGACGTGCAGAAGCCCGTCGACACCGCCCAGATCAACGAACGCACCGTATTCGGTGATGTTCTTGACCACGCCATCGACGGTCTGACCTTCGGTCAGGTTGCCGATAACCTCGGCGCGCTGTTCAGCGCGGGATTCTTCCAGGATCGCGCGGCGCGACACAACGATGTTGCCACGGCGGCGGTCCATTTTCAGGATCTGGAAGGGCTGCTTCATGCCCATCAGCGGGCCTGCGTCACGCACCGGGCGGACATCGACCTGAGAGCCGGGAAGGAAGGCCACCGCACCGCCAAGATCGACAGTGAAGCCACCCTTGACGCGGCCGAAGATGGCGCCATCGACGCGCTCTTCTTTCTCGTAGGCTTTTTCCAGACGATCCCAGGCTTCCTCGCGGCGGGCCTTGTCACGGCTGATCGAGGCTTCGCCACGGGCGTTCTCGACCCGGTCAAGGAAAACCTCGACCTCGTCGCCGACGGCGATTTCCGGGGCTTCGCCGGGATTTGCGAATTCTTTGAGATCGACGCGGCCTTCCATTTTGTAGCCGACATCGATGATGGCTTGTCCCGCTTCAATCGCGATGACCTTGCCTTTGACGACAGACCCTTCGTCGGGCGTGTCAATCTCGAAGCTTTCCTGCAGCAGGGCTTCGAATTCTTCCATAGTTGCTTTAGCGCACATGCGTGTTCAGTTCCTTTTCATACGTTTATTCGGGCCATGCGGTTGTCTCCGCAGGTCTTTGGGTTGGTGTCTTGGTGCTCGCAAACCCCGTAAAACAATCAGGGCCGGTGATTAACGCCGACCCTGCTCAAGTTTTTGTTTCACGGCTCTGACGGCCTCTTCAACGGCGGCTTCTATAGACAGGTTCGTCGTGTCTAGCAAGAGCGCATCGGGCGCTGGCTTCATCGGGGCGGTATCACGCCCGGCGTCGCGCGCGTCGCGGGCCCTCAGGTCGTCCAGAACTTCTGCGGGTGAGGTCGCGGCGCCCTTGGCGCTGAGTTCCAGATAGCGCCGCGCCGCGCGCACTTCATCGCTTGCCGTGACATAAAGCTTCACCTCGGCATCCGGGCAGATCACAGTGCCGATGTCGCGTCCGTCCAGCACCGCGCCGCCCTCGCGCCTCGCGAAAGCGCGCTGGAACGCGATGAGCGCTGCCCGCACTTCGGGAACCGCCGCCACACGACTTGCGGCCTGCGCAACCTCGGCAGTCCGCAGGTCATCGCGGTCGAGATCCTCTGGCCTCAACCCCTGCGCCGCTGCAACCGGCTCCTCCCCCGCCAGAACCCGCCGCCCCGTGGCGCGGTACAGCAGGCCCGTGTCGAGATGCGGAAAACCGAAATGCGTCGCCACTGCCTTGGAAATGGTGCCCTTGCCAGCAGCGGCCGGGCCATCGATAGCGACGGTAAAGATCATTGCCGGAAATAGAGCTGGAAGGTTTTGTGCCAACCGCCCTGCCCGTTCGCCGTTTCCTGCAGCACGCTCATCAACCGGCCATCTGTGGAAACCCTGCGCATAGCCCGCGCGATCACGGCGCCGCCAGCGGTGGCGCTGCCCGATAGGGTCCGGTCGTCCTCGTGCAGAACGCTAGCCTCGTCCACGCCCGGATGTGGCGCCGTCACCGGGGTGCCGTCGGCATGGCCGATGTAGCTGGCCGACATGGCCTGCGCGTCCTTGACCCAGTCGATGGTGAAATGCAGCACGCCGTCGCGATCCTCAATCCGGTAGCTTCCGCTTTCCGGCGGACCGCCCGCGTCGTAATGCGACAGTTCCGGTACCAGCCGCCATGTCCCGAGATAAGCCGCGCTCACCTGTTCCCCCGAACCAGCTGCGCGCCCAGCCGCATCATCAACGGCTCGAACACCGGAAAGGATGTTGAAACAGGCCCGGCATCGTCGATGCCTACCGGCTTGTTTGCGGCCATGCCAAGCACAAGAAAACTCATCGCTATGCGGTGGTCGAGATGCGTCGCGCAGGTGCCGCCGCCCGGCACGCCACCCGGCCCCATCCCGTGCACGATCAGCGTGTCTTCATCCTCTTCGATCTTCACACCGTTGGCCTCGAGCCCGCGCGCCATCGCATCGATCCGGTCGCTTTCCTTGACCCGCAGTTCCTTTACGCCCTTCATCACGGTCTTGCCCTCGGCAAAGGCGGCAACCACCGACAGAACCGGATATTCATCGATCATGCTCGCCGCGCGTTCCGGCGGAACCTCGACGCCTTTGAGGGTGGAAAACTTCACACGCAAATCAGCGACCGGTTCGCCCCCTTCCTCTCGCGGGTTTTCAAAGGCGATATCGGCGCCCATCTCAACCAGCGTTATATAGATACCGTTGCGGGTCAGGTTCTGGCTGACACCGGGCACCGTGATCTCTGACCCTTCGACGATCAGCGCAGCACAGACAGGAAAAGCGGCAGAGGAAGGATCGCGCGGCACCGCAACGCTTTGCGGGCGCAACTCGGGCTGGCCGGTCAGCGTAATGACACGGCCCTCTGCCGTTTCCTCGACGCTCAGTTCTGCCCCGAAACCGGCCAACATGCGCTCGGTGTGATCGCGGGTCGCTTCCTTTTCGATGACCACCGTCTGGCCCGGCGCATTCAGCCCGGCCAGCAGCACGGCGGATTTCACCTGCGCCGAGGGCATCGGCACCGTGTAGCGCACCGGAACCGGGTCGGCGGCCCCAAGAATCGTCATCGGCAGCCGCCCGCGCGACCGGCCATAGGACCGCGCGCCAAAGAGCGCGATCGGATCGGTAATCCGCGCCATCGGGCGCGACCGCAGCGATGCGTCTCCGGTGAAGGTCGCGGCGATCGGGCTGGTGGCCATCGCGCCCATGATCAGCCGCACGCCCGTGCCGGAGTTGCCGCAGTCAATCACGTCCTCGGGCTCGGCAAATCCGCCGACACCGACACCGTGAACCGACCATTCACCAACGCCCAGATGCCGAACATCTGCACCAAAGGAGCGCATTGCGGAGGCTGTGTCCAACACGTCCTGCCCTTCCAGCAGGCCCGTGATCCGGGTTTCACCGACCGACAGCGCTCCCAAAATAAGCGCGCGGTGCGAAATCGACTTGTCTCCCGGCACTTCGGCCACGCCCTTCAGGGGCGCGGCGCGGCGTGAAGTCATCGGGATCGGGTCACCATGGCCAGACATATTGGCTCCTTCAAAAGCGTCGCGCCCTGATAGCGCAGCCCCTTGCGGCGGTCCATGCCGGATTGCCATCGGATCGGCCTATCATTCGTCTGCAAATATCCCCGCCGGAGGCATCCGCCCTCAACGCCTGCGGAAGGTCAGGTAGTGCGGCACCCGGCCTTCGCGGACGGCCTTCGCTTCATAGCGCGTCCGGGTCCAATCCTCCCATGGCGCATGGATTTCCGCAACGAGATCGGTGAGCAGTTCGAATCCGTGACCCGGAACCTCTTCCAGCGTCTGGCGAACGTAATCGGGAATATCGGTCGCCACCCGGAATATCGCTCCGGATGCCAGAACTTTGGCCAAAGGCTCGAGGAATTCGGCCGTCACGAAACGGCGGCGGTGGTGGCGCTTCTTGGGCCATGGGTCGGGGTAAAGCAGAAAGGCGCGCGAGATCGATCCATCAGGCAGCACATCGAACAGGTCGCGCACATCGTCGGGATAGATCGCGACATTCTGCACGCCCGCATCGCGGATCTTGGCCAGCAGCATCGCCACGACATTGATGAAGGGTTCGCAGCCGATAATGCCGATATCGGGGTTCAGCGCGGCCTGATGCACGAGGTGTTCACCCCCGCCAAAGCCGACCTCGAGCCAGACCGGTTTGCCTTCGAACCGTTTTGCCAGGTCCAGCGGTTCGCGGTCCGGGTTCACATCCCAACCGACAGCGCCCGGCGACAGCGCGGCAAGGTCATTGTCCAAATAGTCTTTCTGGCTTTCGCGCAGTGTCTTGCCCCTGCGGCGGCCGTAAAAATTGCGCCATGGCGCGCCGGAGGGATGCGTATCATTCGTCATGCGCCGCCTTCTGACCTTCTCGCCGGATCGCGTCAAGTCGGGGCCAACAGATTGCGAACTGCCGCACTTGGTGCGATCATGCACATATTTTCTGAAATTTTGCCGAATTGTGCGCTAGTGATCCGTGGCGCATGGTCCTGCCATCCGCCCTCACGGGCCAATCAGACAACTCAAGGACCCAATCAGATGACAAACCAGATCGAAAACTACGCCGCGCCTCTGGGCCGCATGATGCTCGCCCTCATTTTCGTACTTTCCGGCTTTCAGAAGATCACCGGCTATGAAGGCACCCAAGGCTACATGGAAATGATGGGCGTTCCGGGCGGCCTGCTGCCGCTTGTGATCCTGACAGAACTTGGCGGCGGCCTCGCGCTCGCGCTTGGCTGGCAGACCCGGATCGCCGCATTTCTCCTGGCAGGCTTCACCCTGCTGTCCGGTCTTCTATTCCACTTCCTGCCATCACTTGGGCTGGACGGCATGGAGGCGCAGATGCAGATGATCATGTTCCTCAAGAACGTCAGCATCACCGGCGGGCTCCTGTTCATCGTCGCACTTGGCGCAGGTCCGCTTTCGCTTGACCGGCGCGCCCCGGCGGCTCTGGCCGCCTGAAAATTGCCCCTTCAAAACGTCAAAGGCCCCGCCGAACCGGGGCCTTTCATAGCTTCGGCGTTCGGCAATCAGAGCGCTTTTTTCAGCGCCTCGACAAGATCTGTCTTTTCCCAGCTGAACCCACCGTCCGCTTCCGGTTCACGCCCGAAATGCCCATAGGCGGCGGTGCGCTGGTAGATCGGACGGTTCAGCCCCAGATGCGTACGGATACCGCGAGGCGTGAGATCCATCACCTTGCCGATGGCGCGCTCGATCGCTTCGGAGTCAGCATCGTTGCTGCCATGAGTATCGACGTAAATCGACAGCGGCTTGGCCACCCCGATCGCGTAGCTCAATTGCAGCGTGCACCGGTCGGCCAGACCGGCTGCCACGATGTTCTTGGCCAGATAACGCGCGGCATAGGCCGCGGACCGGTCGACCTTGGTCGGGTCCTTGCCTGAAAAAGCGCCGCCGCCATGCGGCGCAGCCCCGCCATAGGTATCGACGATGATCTTGCGTCCTGTCAGTCCCGCGTCCCCATCGGGGCCGCCGATCACGAATGTCCCGGTCGGGTTGACCCACCATTCGGTCTTGTCGTTGATCCACTCGGCAGGCAGCACTTCGCGGATATAGGGTTCGACGATGGCTCGGATGTCATCCGATTTCTGATCCTCTGACGCGTGCTGGGTCGAAAGCACGATCGACGTCACCTCGACCGGAACACCGTTTTCATAACGCAGCGAAAGCTGGGACTTGGCATCCGGGCGCAGGCTGGGTTCCTTGCCGGATTTGCGCACCTCCGCGAGTCGGCGCAGGATCGCATGCGCGTAGTGAAGCGGCGCGGGCATGAGCGCCGGCGTTTCGCGGCACGCATAGCCGAACATGATGCCCTGGTCGCCAGCACCGTCGCGGTCGACGCCCTGCGCGATATGCGCCGATTGCTCGTGCAGAAAGTTCAGCACATGACAGGTGTTCCAGTGGAACTGCTCCTGCTCATAGCCGATATCGCGGATGCAGTCGCGGGCGATCTGGCCAATCGATCCCATGTAGGTGCGCAGCTTGTCCTGATCCGACAGGCCGACCTCGCCGCCGATCACCACCATGCCCGAGGTCGCAAAGGTCTCGCAGGCAACGCGGGCCTCTGGCTCTTCGGCAAGGAAGGCGTCAAGAACGGCATCCGAAATGCGGTCGCAGACCTTGTCCGGGTGACCTTCGGAAACGGATTCCGAGGTGAAAATATAGTTCTGTCGAGTCATGAAAAGCGCTCCATTCAGGTAAGCTTGTCACGCCAGGAAGCCGTTGTGACAAGAGTTCGGAACAGCGTTAAAGAGGGGTCAGGCCGGGGTCAATCGGTTTCTTGTCAAAGCCAGTGCAGCGAGGCCGAGAAGCAGCAGAAGAAGCACCGGCAGATCGCCGGTCCGCGCATAGAGCGTTGGCGGCAGGGCGGGCGGCAGGGCCGCGTCGATGCGCCCCGAAACGCCCAGCGGCAAACTGATCTGCACATGACCGCGCGCGTCGATCATCGCCGAAATGCCGGTATTGGCGACCCGCACCATCGGCAGGCCGAATTCAACGCTGCGCGCGCGCGCCTGTGCAAAATGCTGATACGGGCCGGAAAACGTGCCGAACCAACCATCGTTGGTGACAAGCAAAAACCAGTCCGGGCGCGGCTTTCCCAGCATCTCCTGCGGAAAGATGCTTTCGTAGCAGATCAGCGGCAACGCCTTGCCCAGCGCCCCGAAATCCAGCAGCGGCGCGCTCTGCCCCGCCGAATAACCTAGGCCGAATTGCGCGGCCAGAGCCCGCAGCCCCAGACGCCCCATCAGGTCGGTCAGCGGCAGGTATTCCCCGAATGGCACAAGATGCGCCTTGTCATAGACCGCGGCGATGCCGCCCTGCCGGTCGAGCACGGCAATGCTGTTGAAGGCCTCGTCACCGTCAAGTCGCTGTGCGCCCAGAACCACCTGCCCGGTTGCCGCGGCTCCCGCAATCTCCCACAGGGGCGCGTTCGGGTCGTTGATCAGAAACGGCACCGCGACCTCGGGCCAGACGGTCAGATCCGGCGCGGGTGAGGCCGGTTCGCCGGTCAGGGCAAGCTGCCGCTGATAAAAGATGGCTGCCTTGGCCGGGTCCCATTTTTCGTGTTGATCGGCATTGGGCTGGATCAGCCGGATGACCGGACGCGGTGCGCCACCGTCGGGAACCGGGCTAGATTGCAGGACCGCGCCCGCGCCGAATAGTCCGGCCCCCGCAACGGCCAGACTCGCCAGCGCCGCGACCCGACGGCGAGACTCTGCCGCAAGAACCAAAGCCCCGGCAAAAGCCAGTGTCAGCAGCGTCAGCCCGTGCGGGCCGAAAAATGACGAAAGCTGCAATAGCGGCGTTTCGGTCCAGATGTAGCTGACCAGCCCCCATGGAAACCCTGTGAACGCATAGCTGCGCAGCAGTTCGACACCGGTCCACAGCAGAACCAGCGCCAGCACCCCCCTCACCCGGCCGGGCACCGGCGCAAGCCAGCGCGCCAGCCAAAAACCTGCGCCCCAGAAGGTGCCAAAGCCCGCCGCCATCAGGCCCAGCGCAAACGGGGCCATCCAGCCGTGACGCGCAATGTCGATAAGGAAGGGTTCGACAATCCAGAACAAGACGATCAGGGCATAGCCGACACCGATGGTCCAACCGCGCCGGAACGCGGCCCCGGGCGTCCTGCAGTGCCTGAACAGCGCGACCGCCAGCGCGAAGGCAGGAAGCGCCAGAACCGGCAGCGCAAAGGGCACTTGGCCCAACCCAGCGGCGACGCCACACAAAAGCGCGACCCCCGTGCCGCGCCAGCCCGTGACCAGCCCCGCCGGCACTGCCGCATTCATTTCGTGGCGGAACCCGGTAAACGCACCCGCAGCCGCTTGATCCGACGGGGATCGGCCTCGACCACTTCGATTGCTAGGCCCGCAGGATGCTGCACCACCTCGCCGCGCGCCGGAACCCGGCCCATCAGCACAAAGACCAGACCGCCGAGCGTGTCGACTTCCTCATCCTCGTCTTCGCCGGCCAGCTTCATGCCGATCTCGGCCTCGAAATCTTCAAGCGGCGTCTTGGACTGAACAAGGTAGACGCCGGGTTTTTCCTGCGTCCAGTATGCGCCTTCCGCGGTGTCGTGCTCGTCCTCGATCTCGCCGACGACCTGCTCGATCAGATCCTCGATCGTCACCAGACCGTCAACGCCGCCATATTCGTCGATCACAAGCGCCATGTGCATCCGTTCACTCTGCATCTTCTGCAGCAGGATGCCGATGGGCATCGAAGGCGGTGCAAAGATCAGCGGCCGAACCATGCCCTTCAGCGAGAACCGCGGCCCCTTGCCGTTGAAACCGTGCTTCAGCGCGAAGTCCTTGAGGTGGACAAGCCCGATCGGCGTATCCAGCGTTCCGTCATACACTGGCAGACGCGTCAGGCCGCTCTTGCGGAACACCTCAACCAATTCGTCTTTCTTGATGTCGACGGGGACTGCCACGATCTCGGCCGTCGGGATGGCCACGTCGTCAAGGCGCATCCGGCGCAGGTTCGCCATGCCAAGCGCCGACAGGCCCGGCACCGGGCGCTGACCCGCGGACTTGGTTCCGTTGACTTGTTCCTCGTGACTGTCCGAGGGCGTTTTGGCACCAAATAAGCGGCCAAGAAAGCCGCGCTGCCTTTTACTGTCAGGGTCTTGCGCGCTCTGCGCTGCGTTAGACCCGCCTTCTGCGTCGCCCATAGGTCCTTTCCAAATGTCCAGAGCCATGATCGCGGCCCTAATCTACCCTATATGGGTCCGGAAGCCCCAGAAGGGCAAGTATCCCGGCCTCTATTCCTTCCATCAATGCGGCATCTTCGTCGCGAATGTGATCATAACCCAACAAATGTAACGTTCCATGTACCAGAAGATGCGTCACATGGTCCCTGAGCGGTTTTCCCGCATCCTCCGCTTCGCGCCGGCAGGTTTCGTAGGCGATGGCGATGTCGCCCAGTTCCTCCGGCGCATCGGGTGGCGGGACGGACGGCAGGGTCGGCTGCCCTCCCGCGGTATCGGATGCGCGATCCTCGGCCGGCCATGACAACACGTTGGTCGGCTGCGGCTTACCCCGGAAATCGGCATTCAAGACGGCGATGCGCGCATCATTGCATCCCAGAAGGCTGATCTCGAACCTGTCCGCCGGAAGCCCGAGATGTTGCAGCGTGGCGGCACAGGCGTCTTCGGCCAGCGCATCCAGTCCAACGTCGTTCCAGCGGTGATCCTCGGCAAGGGTGTCGACCAGTTCAGACATTGTCGTCGGAATCGTACGCCTCGATGATTCTGGCAACCAGCGGATGCCGCACCACATCCTTGGCGGTGAAATAGTTGAAACTGATCTTGTCGATCCCCTTCAGCAGACGCTCGGCATCCGCCAGACCAGAGGCGGTGCCCCGGGGCAGGTCGACCTGCGTTCGGTCGCCCGTAATCACCATGCGGCTGCCTTCGCCCAGTCGGGTCAGGAACATCTTCATCTGCATCGTCGTGGCGTTCTGCGCCTCGTCGAGCACGACGAACGCATTGGACAGCGTCCGCCCCCGCATGAAGGCGAGCGGCGCGATCTCAATCTTCTTTTCCTCAATCAGCTTTGCCACCTGCTTGCCCGGCAAAAAGTCGTTCAGCGCGTCGTAAAGCGGCTGCATGTAGGGATCGACCTTGTCCTTCATGTCGCCGGGCAGGAAGCCAAGCCGCTCTCCGGCTTCGACCGCCGGTCGCGACAGGATGATCTTGTCGACATGCCCGCCAATGAACATGTTCACCCCAACCGCGACGGCGATATAGGTCTTGCCGGTGCCCGCCGGACCGATCCCGAAGCAAAGTTCATTCTTGTAAAGCGATTGGACATAGGCCTTTTGCGCTTCGGTTCGCGGCTCGACGGTCTTCTTGCGCGTCTTGATCTCGACGCGGCCCGCACCAAACATCTCGATCTGGTCGCCGTCGCGGCTGCCGGTGCCGTCACCCGACCGGCCCATGCGGATTTCTCCATCAATCTCTCCGGCATCGACGGTGCGTCCGGCTTCCAGCTTGGCGTAAAGCGACTGCAGCACATCGGCGGCCATGTCCCGGGCATCCGGGTCGCCAACGACAGCCAGCAGGTTGCCGCGGCGCACAATCTGCACTCCAAGCTTGTTCTCGACCTGGGCCAGATTGCGATCAAACTCTCCGCAGAGGTCGATCAAAAGGCGATTGTCAGGGAATTCCAAAAGAGTCTCGTGGATCTCTTCAGGCGATGGCGGCGGGGTTAGTGCGCTAAATCCCAATAATATCTCCGAGTCAGAGTGCCTTTAGGTTGATCGTGCCAAGTCCTGAAGCGCGGCGCAAGTTCTGCGTTACAAAGTTTACAGGAATGACACAAAATTGGGCAGCCTACCACTATGGATGCGCTTTTTTGCAACAGTTTCTACTGCATCTAGATGCTATCCTGCACCGACGAGCCGCGGCGATAGTCGCTTGTCGCATGGCTAGGCGGCAGCATGCCAGAGCAGACCGGCTTGCCGTCGGGCGTCAGGCGCAACGACATGTAGCCTTCGATCCCGTCATCGATAATCCAGTGATCACAACCGTTGGGATCGACCCAGATCCCGGCCTTGAGTTCGCTAAGCGGTTTCTTGTCGAACCCGTAGTCATGGGTCTTGTCGCCACCCCCGCGTATGACCCCCTCGCACCCCGCAAGGAAGGTCAGCCCGCTCAGCAATGCCGCTTTCAGGATCTTGTCCATGCCGGTCCCCTAGTTCAGACAGTCGATTTCGACGCGACGGTTCTGCGCGCGCCCGGCGGCCGTGGCATTCGAAGCAATCGGTTTGCGCTCGCCCCAGCCGTTGAGCAGCTTCACGGTCGCTCCGACCTCCGCCGCAACCTCTGCGACGGCACGGGCGCGCTGCAATGACAGCTCTATGTTGTAGGCGTCGCTTGCACGGTTGTCGGTATGGCCGTTGATGACATAGCTCGCGGCTCCGGCAGTGCGAAAGAAATTGGCGATCCCCGCGCGACCGGCGGCTGACAATTCGTATTCATTCGATCCGAAGAACAGATGATCGGTGCCAACCACGGCGCAGGTAGGTTGCGGTGTGCAGATCGGCTTGCCATTGCGATCCAGCCGGATGTCCATATAGCCTTCCCAGCCATCGTCCATCACCCAGTGCTGGCAGCCATCGGGATCGACCCAGATCGCCGGGATCATCAGGATTGCGTCCTTGCCGGACCCGTCACCACTCGCCTGCACGATCGACCCGCCCAGCGTCAGCGCCATGCAGAAGGCGGCAATCGCCCGAACCACGCTACACATCATACCATTCCCTGTCCGTTCAGCCGGACCTTTTCGATCCTGGCCTTTGCCGGGGAGAGTGTACCAAGTTTCGTAAGGTAAAGAAGAAAAATCACAAGATTTGGTGCAATATTTGCCGTTCCCCGCCTCGCAGGACAATCAATCGACAACCATTGGGGGAAGCTGCCGCTAGGCCAGCACCTCACCGGCGAGCGAATTCTTCACGCTTTGCAAGATTCGCACCCGGCGGATATCGCCAGCCCCCGCACCGGAATCGGTCACATGGACGGCATGGAGGTAGCCCGACTTGCCGACCATCTGGTTGCGGAAACGCCCCGGCTTTTCGAAAAGCACATCGACCTCGCGCCCGACCATGGCGTCCTGCGCCGCGTATTGCTGCTTGGACAACAGCGCCTGCAGCCGGCCAAGGCGGTCGGTCTTTTCGGCCTCGTCAACCTGCGCACGCTCGGCGGCGGGGGTCCCCGGGCGGCTGGAATATTTGAAGGAATAGGCTTGCCCGTAATTCACGGCGCGAACCAGGCCCATCGTCGCCTCGAAGTCTTCCTCGGTCTCACCGGGGAAGCCGACGATGAAATCGCCCGACAGCAGAATATCGGGCCGCGCGGCGCGGATGCGGTCTATCAGCCGCAAGTAGCTTTCGGCCGTGTGCTTGCGGTTCATCGCCCTGAGGATCTTGTCGGACCCCGATTGCACCGGCAGATGCAGATAGGGCATCAGCTTGTCACAACTGCCATGTGCCGCAATCAATGCGTCATCCATGTCGTTGGGATGGCTTGTCGTGTAGCGAATCCGGGCCAACCCGTCGATCCGCGCCAGTTCCCCGATCAGCCCGGCCAGCCCTGCGTCATGGCCGTGATAGGCATTGACATTCTGGCCCAGCAGCGTGATTTCGCGCACCCCTCGCTCCACCAGATCGCGCGCCTCGCGCAGGATCCGGTCCGCCGGCCGGGATACCTCTGCACCCCGGGTGTAAGGCACGACGCAGAAGGCGCAGAACTTGTCACAGCCCTCCTGCACGGTCAGGAAAGCGGTCGGACCCCGCCCCGCCTTTGGGCGCTCGGCAAGATGATCGAACTTGTCCTCTTCAGGGAAATCGGTTTCCAGCGGGTTTTCCCCGGCGCGCACCCGCGCCTCCATTGCTGGCAGCCGGTGGTAGCTTTGCGGACCGACAACCAGGTCGACGGCCGGCTGGCGGCGCATGATCTCGGCCCCTTCGGCCTGCGCCACGCAACCGGCGACACCGATCTTCAGATCCGGTTTCGTGATCTTCAGTTCTTTCAGGCGGCCAAGTTCGGAATAGACCTTCTCGGCGGCCTTTTCACGGATATGGCAGGTGTTGAGCAGGATCATGTCGGCATCCGCGGCCACATCGGTGGTGACATAGCCCGATCCGCCCATGGCCTCGGCCATGCGCTCACTGTCGTAAACATTCATCTGACACCCGTAGGTCTTGATGAACAGTTTCTTCGGATCGGCCAAGGCAGCGCCCCAATTTTCCTCTGGTCCGCGTCCTACCGCGAACCGGCCGCCCCTGCAACGCTTGCAATTTTCCTGTTTCATGCAATTTTCACCAGACCGGCGCATAAGGACGGCGATGCAGTACGACAGTCTGACCCACTTTCTGAAATCCGGCAGCGCTGCCCTTACCAAGGGGCCGGTGGCGCTGATCTTGGTTGAGGATCTGGTCGAGGTCGACACCACCATACGCCATCATCAGAACGCGGGCTTTGAATCTGTCGTCGTCTTTGCCCCGCCGGAACTGAAACTACCCGAAGCGCTGGAGGCACGGATTCACCGCGTCGCCCATGACGTGACCCGCCCCGGCGCGGTCGAGGCGACGGTCAACGCGATCAACGATGCGGCTCCGGGGCTCTGGCTCTACTACTGCTTCAATGCCGAATACCTGTTTCATCCCTTCTGTGAACACCGCACGATCGCCGAACTGCTGGCCTTTCATACCGAAGAGCGCCGCGATGCAGTGCTGAGCTATGTGATCGACCTTTACGCCGGCGATCTGGAAGAGTTTCCCGACGCCGTGTCACTGGAAACCGCCTATCTCGACAAGTCTGGCTATTACGCCCTCGCCCGCAACGACGCGAACGAACACCCGAAGGAAAGGCAGCTGAACTTCTTCGGAGGATTGCGCTGGCGGTTCGAGGAGCACGTGCCAGAGGCGCGCCGCAGGATCG
>JAHEAO010000122.1 GCA_024642725.1 Paracoccaceae bacterium
CCGTGTGGGGGCACCATCATTTGAAGTTTCCAGTTTCTTTTGCCGCCAACTGTGTCATTCCCATGCGGAGGGCGACTTCAGAATGCAAGTGACATGTTCAGCCAAACCGTATCGCTTTCAAACCTGCGCTCGGCGTTGAATTCAGTATAATACTTGAACTTGAAGCTGGTTTGCGCGCCAAAAAGCTTGCCGCCACTATAGGTAATTATGGGACCGGCACCGAAGACCTGAGCACGAAGACTGTCAGCTTTGAGAAAGTCGCGGGAGTTCTTGGCGCCCTTGCCGCTGTCGTCGCCGGTTTGCCCGTAGCCATAGCCCGAGACACCAAAGGCCCAGCCTGATTTCGTATGCTGCAAGACTGCCGCCTCGAGATTGATGGCGGGGGCGTTCTGGTAGTCCGTTGTCTTGTTTTCGGTGCTGAAGAGCACGCTTGCCGCCCCGGAAAACTCTAGGCCGGTCGCGGGGTCCATATGGGTCGCGGCAAGGACCGGCTGGAAGGACCAGATGTTCTTGCCGGTGTTGAGCACATCGACTTCGCGGTTGCGAGGACTAAGATTCGCGGCCTTGTAGCTACCCGTCGGTGCAAAGATCGAAAAACCGGCGCTGTAGTGAAGATTGCCGCTGTGCCAGCCAACCATCGGAGTGACTGTGATATCGCCGATGCCGGAGGTCGAGTCCTCGAAGCCAACACCGGCGACGGGGGCTGTAACCGCAGTGTAAGACAGGTTCGCATCGAGCACGAACGGAATGTTGATATTGACCGCCGGGGTGCCGCCCCAGATCTGGCCGTCAAAAACCTGAGTCAGGCTGAGCTTCGTAAAGATCAGGTCAATATCGGCATCTGCGCGGATTGGCAGGCCGGCGAGTGAAAGGCCATCAACGGACCCCTCCGAAAAGACCAGATCGACTCCCGCATAGAATCCCGGTGCGGGCACGATGCCGGCGAAACTGTCCCGCGATCCCGGCAGGTAGGCGCCCATGCCGCCCTCTACCGCCTGTGACGGCTGGGCGAGGCCGAGGAGTGCAATGACGGCAAGAGCGTATCCAAATCTATCTGCCATTGGATGGTCCTTTCGGGGATGCGATCTGAGGGCGGGGCCTTACCAAATGTAAATTGAATTCCATATTTTCAGGCAAAGTGGACCTGTTTCCTATTGTGCAGGCGAATACCAAATCGGAGATCCCCATGCGCGTTCTTGCACCACTGCAGGGACCTCTGGCAGCAGCGGCAGGCCATTGCGCACGGCCTCATAGGTGGTCCAGCGTGGCGTTGGGATTTCAAGCGCGCGCACATAGTAAAAAGCGCCTTGCTGCGGATCGAATTCGGGATCGGTCCATGATCCCATCAGGACCGGTGCACCGATGTCATTGGTATATTTCGCGGTTGCTAGATCGACAGTATTGCCGACCGCCGGTAGATCTCCGTCATCGTTGAGAAAGCGGACGCCGGACCAGACTGCATTCACGATCTTCTCATGAGTCTGTCCGTCGGCATCAACCCAGCCCTTGATGATCTGAATCCGGTCGAGATTGGCCCCGTCAGCATCTTTCTCGGCGTAGACGGTGAAGCGGGGCGCGGTCGTTTCGGCGGGCAGGGTGCTGCCCATTGCGGTGCCCTTGGAATATCCTTCTTCTACCATCGCTACCGGGTCGACGGGCGTTTCGATCTGGTCGCCACCGAACATCCTGACCTTGATGCGCGGGCCGGAGGTGGCAAATGTTTCGCGGGCCTTCATCGCGTCCCAGATCGCGGCACGCGTGTTTTCGGTCGCCCAGACACCTGCCAGTGAACCGGTCGACAGATCGACGCCGTCTATCCAGCCGCCGACGCCTGCGGTTCGCCGACGGTCCGGTGTGCCGTCTTCGGGGCCATGACCACCAATGAAATCGGTCTTGGAGACATCTGAGGTCAAGCCATTATGGTTATCGGTCCCACCAATGAATCCAAGTTGGAACGGATTGACGCCGAGCTGTTGTTCATAGGCCAGACCGAGCTTGAGGCCTTCGCGCACGAAATTGCGCTTGGAAAAATAGCGGTTGGAGTTCTTCTGAATCGAGTTGCCATTCTCAAAATCGGCAAATTCGTCGGCTTCCCAGAAAGATCGGTGCACCTCGGAATTGGCCTTGATCTGCATCATCTCGATCAGTGGTTCCCATCTTTGACGCGTCGTGGCGTAGTCAAGGTCGAGCGGGTTCCCAAAACTATCTACCTCGGGAAACATCAGGCCCTTGGAGGCGTTCGAGTTATGCGGGATCGCCAACGGAGTTGCGCCAGCATCACTGATCTCTTGCAGCCAGGCCCAAAGCTCTTCGACCTTGTTGGTGTCGTAGCTGGAAAGTGGAACCTCCGGTACGTTGTTGTCGCGGAAGATGATGTTGCGGTGCATGTTGCCGCCGCCCGGAGCCGCGGACCATTCCATCGCGACAAAGGCTGTGAAGGTGCCGGGATCATTGTGTTCCTCGGCGGCGTCAATTTCAATCTGCCAGCCCGACTTGGTGGTTTCCGATCCCTGATAGAAGGGCGGATGGCTGGGATTGTCACCGCGGTTGTTGGAAACCACGTATTTGTAGAACCAATCCTGTTTGTCCTTCAAGCTTTGCAGGTTGCGAAGTTGCTGCAGGTCGTCCTGCTGATAGCCCGGAGCATCGGGGAAAATTGCTGAGTACATCTCACCAAGATACTCGACGTGATCGGTGATCGCGGCAAAATCCAGTGGCCGGTCAAGCTGCTTGTGGCGGCCATTGACGATAACCGGTTCACCTTTGGCAAAGCGCAAGCTGTCTGAAGGCATCAGGCGCGCGCCACCGATATAGGCATCCAGCGACATCGCCGTATGGACGTGGGTTTCGCCGAAATAGGCGTTGCGAAGTGGGTTGGGATCGGCCTGAGCCGCCGTCGAGAGAGCGAGGATGGACGCGGCTGCGAAGAGAGTTTTCATTCCGGCTATCCTTTCTGTGGAGCATACCAGATTGGTGACGTGTAGGCGCGTTCTTGTGTGATCATTGGGACGGTCTCGGGCAGATCGAGGTTGAACTTGACGGCGTCATAGGCGGTCCAGCGCGGGGTCGGGATTTCGATCACGCGGGCATAGTAAAATGCCTTGAGCGCCGGATCGAAATCGGGGTCCTGCCATACAGTGCCGAGCTCGGATGCGCCGATGGTGTTGGTCCAGCTTGGCACCGAAAGATCCACGGTGTTTCCGACCGGTGGCAGTTTTCCGTCAGGGCCTGCAACCCGGTTGTCGGACCACGCAACATCGTAGACCTTCTCGCGTGGGGTGCCATCGGCATCGAGCCAGCCCTTGATGATCTGCACGCGGTCGAGGTTGGCGCCCATCGGGTCGCGCAGTGCATATACCAGA
This sequence comes from Paracoccaceae bacterium, assembly GCA_024642725.1. Taxonomy (GTDB): domain Bacteria; phylum Pseudomonadota; class Alphaproteobacteria; order Rhodobacterales; family Rhodobacteraceae; genus JAHEAO01. Next base: position 3,363 of record JAHEAO010000122.1, read on the forward strand.
AACGACGGAGAGCCCTCGCCGGGGTGCAGGTCGGCGCCCATTGGTACGCCCTTGGTATAGCCGACCAAAGCGAGGTCTCGGCGGGTTGCATCGCTTGCATCGAAATCCCAACCGCCGAAGAAACGCACCCGAATGCGAGTTCCAGTCGTTGCATAGGCTTCGCGCCGCTCCATCGCGTCAAAGATCGCGCCGCGGGTGTTCGACGTTGCCCAGACAGCGGTCAGGCCGCTGGTGATATAGCGCCAGGAGTAATATTCGATATCCAGCGCTTCGTTCCGCTTCGACAGGTGGTTCGCCCGGTGTTCGTTGGGCTCATAGGCGGTGAACTTGCCAAAAAAGTTGTCATTGTCCGGCGTTGACAACCCTGTATGGGTGTCGGACGCCCCGACGAGGCCGAATTTGAACGGGTTTGTCCCCAATTCATCTTCAAGCTGAAGACCGCGCTGCAGGCCCGAGCGGACATATTCGCCGTGCAGCATCTCGGGCGTCTTCGCCTGTGACAGGTCAAGGTTGCCCCAGTCCCAGTTCTCGAAATCCGCAAATTCGTCATCCGGAGACAGAAGCGGGTTTGCTTCACCATCACCCTTGATCTGGGTGGCTTCGTAGAGCCGCTCCCACTTGTTGCGTTGCTCGGCATAGGCGGCGTCATAGGGCGCGCCATCGGCAAAGTCGTCTTGCAGGGCAAACATCATGCCATTGGACAGGTTGCCGTTATGCGGGATCGCGGTGACGTCGCCGCCAGTCATGTCTTCGTAATTCTGCAGCCACCTCCAGAGATCCTTTGGATCGCGGCTGCCGATGGGTGGCGTCGTCGTATAGGGTACGATCTGGCCGGCGCGTTCCGGCCCGTCACGAAAGATGACATTGCGGTGCAGGTTGTTTCCCTTTTCGAGCGAGGTCCATTCATAGGCAATGAAAGTGGTAAAATGGCCGGGGTCGTTGAATTCTTCGGCCGCTTGCATGATGTCATCCCACACGCGCTTGTAGGCCGGGTTGCCGGGCTGGTAGTTCAGCGCGTCCGACAATTCGCCCTGCGCGAATTGGCGCGTCAGTTCTATCGCCGCCGCCTGCGCCTGTTGTCCGCCCGCCTTGAATGCTTCGTGGAACTTCTTGCCGTCGGGGTCGGCGAGCACGTTGGGTGTACCCGCAATCATGTCCGTAATCGCGCCCATGCCGTCGGAATGGTCGGTGATCATGAAGAAATCGAAAGGTGTCCGCAGCTTGACGGGCTGACCGGTGTTCGAGGTCACTTGTTCCCCCCGAGCAAAGCGATAGGCGTCGCGCGGCATCAACCTTGTACCGCCACCCCCGGCGTCACCGGAAAGTCCGGTGTGAACATGAGTGTCGCCGAAATAGACCTGCTCTGGGAAGGCGCGGTCGGCATAGGGAGAATAGGGGCGCCCGGCAAAGACTGGATCGAGACCGTCCATGCTGATTTCGTCTTGAGCGGTGGCGCAGCCAACCGAGAGCAAGAGCGCGGTGGTCGTCAGCAGCGTGATTTTCATGGCTATCTCCGATGAGAGCTAT
>JAHEAO010000058.1 GCA_024642725.1 Paracoccaceae bacterium
ATGTCTGGCAATCGTTCCACCCTGCCGAAAAGTATGGATTATCTCCGATGTAGGAACGGCTGCTTTCAGATCACGGATTGAGCACGTTCCGCTGCATTACCGAAAGGCGGCTCCGAGCCCATAGTTTCCCTTGATGAAAGGTGCAGCATCCGTCGGGAAGGGCGGGCAACCGACATTCGCTGCGGGCGCAGCATTCACTTGTTTTCAACAGTTGAGCAGATATTTGGCGAAGCCAAGATCCTTTTTTGTCAATATGCTAGAAGCCGCATCAAGGCGCCCATTTCGCCTCCAGCATTCAATCAATTTGGGAATGGGCGGTACCATATTAACCACCGTCATGACTTCAACAAACCAGACCAAGAGAAATTAGGCTCATCTATTTTTGCGGTCTTGGTTTCCAATGCGAGAGATGGACACACATATTTCAGTTGCAGCAGACAGGCTGCGCGCCGTGGCCTGCGCCATTTGCGGAAGGATCATCCATTCCAGTGCCCATGCCGTCCCCGAGCGTTCTTGTTCATGGACAAGCGCCTGATGCATGCCTGCGAGCTGCGTGGCGTTGAACCGGGCGAGCGTCACCAACAGCTCAGCCAGAACGGGGTTTTGTTTGTGGGGCATTGCCGAAGATCCGCCGCCGCTTTGCATGGCGATCTCGTCAACCCCTTGTTGCGCCATCAGGCAGATGTCCTGTCCCATCTTGCCAAGGGTTCCACTGACCAAAGACAGAAGGTTCGCGTAATCTGCGATCGCGTCGCGCGTGCTGTGCCAAGCGTTGGATGGGTTTTCAAGGTTCAGGCGTGCGGCCATGTCTTTTGCAATCGCGTCACCATGGGGGGCAAGGGCAGCCCGATTACCCACCGCGCCGCCAAGCTGAAGGCGCTGAACGGCGGGCCCTAGACGGTCTAGTCGATTGCGGTGCACTGCCAAGGGTTCCGACCAGGTGCGCAGCCTGTCTCTTGCGGTGATGGCCAAAGCCGCCTGCATCCGCGTGCGGCCCATCAGATTTGCGTTTCCAAAGCTTACCTGTAGGTTTTCCAGTGCATTCAGCAGTGACGTGAGGCGGCTGTCCAGAAGCGCGTTGAAGTCCTTCAACGTCAGAGCAAGTGCCGTGTCGATGACATCCTGACTGGTGGCACCACTGTGGATCGCCCGAGGCTCACCTCCAACGGCATCCCTGATCTGACGAACGAGATCCGGAACCACGACGCCATCCCTCGCGCTTCCCGTCCGAAGCGCGAACATGTCAGGCTCAAAACTCTCTATCTTTTGCGCAACAACGTCGCTGGTTTCTTCCGGGATTACCCCGACCGATCCGAGGGCGCGGGTTAAGGCGGCTTCAAATGCCGACATGTACGTCACCTGACGAGCAGGAGACCAGATCGCAGCCGCCTCGCTGTCGCTGAACAGACCTCCAAGCCAGGGGTGATCGAAGACATTGCTCATGCTGCCTGAGCCTGTATTTGACTGATCGCGTCCGCGAGTGAGACTGGTGCCTCGATACAGGGCAGGTGCCCACAATCTTGTAGTATCTGAAAGGTTGCGTTGGGTATGAGATCGGACAGGGCTTTGACTAGGGCCGGGGGCGTCGCAAGATCGTCGGCACCTGCGATACACATTGTCGGAACAGCGGTTTTTTCGCATTGAGCGGTGAAGTCCGTGTCGCGGATGGCGGCACAAACCCCAGCATAACCGCTTGCAGTGGTGCGGGTTAGCATATTACGGTAACCGGCGAGTTCATCCAACCGGGTGGATCGGAACGCATGTGCGAACCAGCGTTCCAGAATGGCATCTGACATTGAAGCGATCCCGTCGCTTTGCCCGGTCGCGATCCGCCCGTTCCAGCCGTCGGTGTCGCCGATCTTTGTTCCTGTGCAGCACAGGACCAGCCCAGACAACAGATCAGGGCGCGTGATTGCGAGGCCCTGCGCGATGATTCCCCCCACCGAAACACCGCAAATGATGGCGGAGGGGAGTTTAAGGTGATCCAAAAGTGCGGCCACGTCCTGCACAAGCAGGTCCATTGTGACCGGACCATTGTCGCTTAAACCATGGCCGCGCTTTTCGATGCAGAGACTTGGCACGGCATCACCGAGTTGCGCCATCACAGCATCCCAGATGCGAAAGTCCGTCCCGAGCGATTTGAGAAAGACCAATGGTGTGCCGTCGCCGGGTATATACCGATAGTGCAACGTGACGTCGTTGATCCGCGCACGGGACATTACACGATTGTCGCTTCTGTTGCGGCGCGTATGTCGTCCGGGGTCACGCCATCGGCGCATTCGAGAATGTGCAGCCCCTTATGGCCGACCTCTAGAACACCAAGATTGGTGATTATCAGATCGACAACCGCCTTTCCGGTCAGCGGCAGCGAGCATTCCTTCAGAACTTTGCTTTCGCCGTGCTTGTTGGTGTGATCCATGACCACGATGACCCGACCGACGCCAGCCACCAGATCCATCGCACCACCCATGCCCTTGACCAGCTTCCCGGGGATCATCCAGTTGGCCAGATCACCCTTTTCGCTGACCTCCATGGCGCCCAGAACCGCCGCCGCGATCTTGCCACCGCGGATCATGCCGAAGGATGTGGCGCTGTCAAAATAGCTGGTGCGATTGAGTTCGGTAATCGTCTGTTTGCCTGCATTGATCAGGTCGGGATCTTCTTCGCCCTCAAACGGGAAAGGGCCCATCCCGAGCATGCCATTCTCGGACTGAAGCGTGATGTCCTTGTCACCCACGTAGTTGGCCACCAGCGTTGGAATGCCGATGCCGAGGTTCACATACATCCCGTCGCTCAGTTCCTGTGCTGCGCGGGCCGCCATTTGGTTGCGGCCCCATCCTTTGATTTCGCTGGCCATCATGCTGTTTCCTTCTGGCGAACTGTACGTTGCTCGATCCGTTTCTCGTGATCGCCCTGCACAATGCGGTGCACGTAGATGCCGGGCAGATGAATGTTGTCGGGGTCCAGTGACCCGCGCGGTACGATCTCTTCGACCTCGGCCACACAGATCTTGCCGCACATCGCAGCGGGCGGATTGAAGTTTCGCGCTGTCTTGCGGAAAATCAGGTTGCCTGTGTCGTCCGCTTTCCAGGCTTTCACGATTGAAAGGTCGGCAAAGATGCCTTCCTCAAGGATGTAGTCCTGCCCGCCCCAGCTTTTGACCTCTTTTCCCTCGGAAATGACGGTGCCGACACCGGTCTTGGTGTAAAAACCAGGAATGCCACATCCGCCCGCTCGCATACGTTCGGCAAGCGTGCCTTGCGGATTGAATTCCAGTTCCAACTCACCCGACAGGTACTGGCGCATGAATTCGGCATTTTCGCCAACGTAGGACGAGATCATCTTCTTGACCTGCCGGGTCTGCAGCAGAATGCCGATGCCAAAGTCATCGACGCCCGCGTTGTTGGAGGCGAAGGTCAGGTCCTTGGTCCCAGCATCGCGGATGGCCGCGAGCAGCAATTCGGGAATGCCGCACAGGCCGAAGCCACCGGCGGCTATCAGCATGCCGTCGTGCAGGACACCGTCCAATGCCGCTGCTGCGTTGGGATAAATCTTGTTCATACTGTTACCTTTCGCAGTTCGAGGATGTCGCGTGACTGCGCCCAAGTGGCGACAGGGCGTTCATATTTGTCACACAGATCAACGGCGCGGCGGACAAGTGCTGCATTCGAGGGGGCGAGCGTGTCGCGGTCCAGTCGCACGTTGTCTTCAAGGCCAGTGCGGGTGTGGCCGCCTTTGGCAATCGACCATTCGTTGATCTTCAGTTGCGCAGGGCCAATTCCGGCGGCGCACCACTGTGCATCGGGGGCAAGCCGTTTCAGGGTTTCGATATAAAAATCGAAGATCGGCTCGTCAGCCGGCATGGAGTTCTTTACGCCCATGACGAACTGCACATAGAGCGGCCCTTTGAGCCGTCCATCGGCAGCCATGCGCGTTGCCTGCACGATGTGACCCAGATCGAAAGCTTCGATCTCGGGCTTCACATCATGTGAGAGCATTTCGGAGGCCAGCCAGTCGACCAGATCGGGGCTGTTTTCATAGACTCGGGTCGGGAAGTTGTTCGACCCCACTGAAAGCGACGCCATGTCCGGTCGCAACGGCAGCATGCCCCCACGGTCGCGGCCTGCGCCTGAACGCCCGCCCGTCGAAAGCTGCACGATCATGCCGGGGCAGTGTTTTTCCAGGCCTTCCTTGAGGCGCGCGAAACGCTCCGGATCCGAGGTTGGTTTGCCGGCGTCATCACGCACATGGCAATGAGCAATGCTGGCGCCTGCTTCAAACGCTTCCTGCGTACTCTCGATTTGTTCGGAGATCGTGATCGGGACAGCGGGATTGTTCTCTTTGGTGGGCAAGGATCCGGTGATGGCGACGCAAATGATGCAGGGATTATTCATTGTCAGCCTCACACATCGAAGAAGACGTTTTCGGCATCGCCCTGAAGGCAAATGTCGAAATGGTAGGTGGACCCATCAACCTTTGCGATCAGCGTGTCGCGTCTGTGGGTTTGTTCGATCAAATTCAGGACCGGATCTGCGGCATTGGCCTTATCCTCATCCCCAAAATACATCCGGGTATTCAGCCCGATGTTAATCCCACGTGCCACCAGCCAAAGGTTCAGGTGCGGGGCCATGGGCCGACCGTTCCGCCCCATGACAGCGCCGGGTTTGACCGTTTCAAAGGAAAATTTGCCGGTGTCGAAGTCTGGGATCACACGGCCCCAGCCGCGAAAGCCGTCCTCAACCGCGCCCCTGCCAGGGTATGTCCCGTCGGCGTTGGCTTGCCAAACCTCAATCAGGACATCCTTGACCGGCGAACCTGTGCCATCAGTGACGGTGCCGACAACGGTGATCCGGTCGCCCTTTGCATTCGGCCCGGTGATGTCGTGGCCCAGCTCGGTGCGGTAGATGTCAAAGCCCGCAGCACCAGGTGCAAGGCCGATATGGACGTAAGGCCCGGCGGTTTGGGAAGCAGATTCCTTAAGATAGTTTAATGGCTGTACCATATTCAGTTCCCCTCTGGCCGGTTTTCAAAGAAGGTTGAGCGATGCCCGCGCAGCACGATGTCGAACTTATAAGCGATGCTGTCGAGCGGGATGGTTGCGTTCAGATCCAGTGCTGCAACAAGCTGGTCGATGGCGCGCTGATCCGGAATGGTTTTGACGATCGGGCATTTCGCGATCAGCGGATCGCCTTCAAAATACATCTGGGTGATCAGGCGCTGCGCGAATGCCGTGCCAAAGACGGACACGTGAATATGCGCGGGCCGCCAGTTGTTGACCCAGTTGCGCCACGGATAGGCACCGGGTTTGACCGTGCGGAAGACATAATACCCCTGATCGTCGGTCAGTGTGCGCCCGCATCCGCCAAAGTTGGGGTCAATGGGTGCCAGATAGGTGTCTTTCTTGTGCCGGTAGCGGCCCCCTGCATTGGCCTGCCAGATTTCGACCAAGGTGTTTGGAACGGGACGGCCGTGTTCATCCAGTACCCGCCCGTGAACGATGATTCGCTCGCCAATTGGATCACCAGATTTCGCGTAGTTGCGGATCAGATCGTTATCCAGCAGGTCGAAATCCGAATGGCCAAAGGTTGGGCCGGTCAATTCGCTGTCTGAATTCTGAAGCGACAGCAGCGCGTTGCGTGGTGAACGGGCGACGCTCGTCTTGTAGTCTTTTGTATAGGCCGGGGGATGCCATTCGCGATCCCGTTGAATCAGTTCTGAGGTTGTCATTGGCCTAGCTCCTCCATCTCGGCATAGGTTTGTTTCGCCAGCTTGATCGCGTGGTTTGCGGCGGGAACGCCTGCGTAGATCGCGACATGCTGGAAGGCTTCGATGACATCCTGTTTGGTCGCGCCCGTTCTTGCGGTCGCGCGGATGTGCATGGGTATTTCGTCAAAGTTCTTTGTCGCCGCCAGTAGTGCGAGCGTGATCATCGAACGTTCGCGTTTTGAAATCGCCTCTGATGCCCATACCGTGCCCCATGCGCCTTCAGTGATCAGAGTTTGGAACGCGCTGTCGAACTCGGTTTTTGCGGCTTCGGCTTTGTTCACATGCGCATCGCCCAGAACTGAGCGGCGGGTTTTCATGCCTCGATCAATGCGGTCGTCCAACATGGAAAGCTCCTGATTTTTCGTGTTGTAACTGAATATATCTGTCAAAAATCGTTCCGAATATTGATGTTTATGAATTAATGGATAACTTATGGATTATGAATTGGGATGCGAACCTCCGCCTTCGGCACCTTCGGTGCTTTCTTGAAATCGCGCGCGTCGAAAGCGTGTCCATCGCTGCGGATCGACTTCATGTCACGCAGCCAGCGGTCTCGCGCAGCCTGAAGGAATTGGAGGACATGCTGGGCGCACAGCTTTTCGACCGGGTCGGGCGCGGGCTGCGGTTGAACGAGGCTGGCCGCATTTTTCAAAGCCATGCTGCTGCGTCGATGACCGAGCTTATGCGTGGGCACGACCGGCTTGCGAAAGATGGCGGTGCGTCGGTCCGGCTATCGGTCGGTGCCTTGCCCACGGCCTCGACCGATCTCTTGCCACGCGCCGCGTTGCGATTTCGCCAACAAGCACCAAACGTCCGGCTGCATATTCTGACCGGACCAAATTGGTTGCTTTTCAACCAGCTTCGCGACGGGTCACTCGACCTTGTCGTTGGTCGCATGCCAGAGGGAGAGACGGCCTTGGGCGTGACGTTCCAGCAGCTTTATATTGAAGATGTCGTATTGGTCTGTCGCCCAGATCACCCGATCCTAGAGAACGCCTTGCCGGAAGAAAGCGTTCGGCAATTTCCCTTGATACTGCCGCCAAAAGGAGCTGTGATTTCTGGAACGGTCGACCGATACCTGTCGAGCATTGGTCTGCCGGAAATGCGCGGTGATTTTGAAACCGTTGCCTTGCCAGTTGGGCGGAAGATCGTTCAATCCTCGGATATGCTCTGGTTTATTTCCCGCGGGGTGGTCGCCGAGGAACTGCGGCTTGGAACCCTCATTGCTGTCGATCTATCATCACCCCTTCTGTCAGGGCCGGTAGGTATCAGCGTGTCACGCTCCGCGCCGCTGAGTGTCGAACGAAGCGTATTGTCCGACTGCTTAAGGTATTGCGCCAGCAATATGGTGTAGTGCCTATTTATGCGGCATGCCTTTGGGCCGCATCAGTCGTTTTTGCGCGGCAATCCGGAATGGCGCGTTCGGGGCTCCATAGCCCGCATAGCCATCACGTCGCTGCACGATTTCAAAGAACATCCCGCCTGCATAGGGTCTCGAGTAGAACTGGTAGAACGAACCGTTCGCATCCTCATCATAAAGAATATTTCCAACCTTCAGTCGAGCCAGTTTATTTGGGTCCAGATCAAAACGGGCCGCAAGGTCTGCATAGTAGTTGTCCGACATAGGTAAGGGCTTGAAACCCATTTCCGCCATGGCAGCGCTGGTGGTAAAGATATCATCGCTCGCCAGAGCAATGTGTTGGACGGACGCGCCAAAGCTTTCTGCAAGGAACCCTCCGGCCATTGTCCGATGCGTTTCCGCGCCGTTCAGCGTAATGCGAAACGCGCCATCTGATGTTTCGAGGGCCTGACTGCGCACAAGGCCGTCTGGGTCAACCACATCGACCATCGGTGACTTATGCATCTGGAAGAGCGTCGTGTAGAACAATGACCAACTGAGCATTTCGTCATAGCTCATGGTTTGGGCTAGATGATCGATCCGTTTCAGGCCTGCATCAACGGTGTCGCCGGCGTTCTGTGTGAACTCGACACCCCAAACGTTTTTCAGGCCCGAAGATTCATCAACAAAGTGCAACACGCTGCCGCTTAGACCACGGATCGCGGGAATATCAAGCTCACCCGGACCGATCGGCTGTTTGAATGGATCGGCACCTAGATGTTGTGCCCGATCTACGGCTTCGCCGGCGTTGCCGACTGAAAGGCCAATATCGCAGACAGTCGTGCCATGCATCGTGTAAGCACTGCTGGCATACCCAGTGGTTTCGCGGTTCACGACAACTCGGATATCGCCTTGAGTCCAAAGCGCCAGTTTCTTCGCAATATGGGTGCCGGAGTGCTGAAAGCCGAGCGTTTTCAGCATCGCCTCCAAAGTGTCCGCCTCATCGCCGCGGGTGGCGAATTCTACAAACGAAACCCCGTCGACGCACGCGCGCGCGGGCATTTCGGGGGCCTTTTGTGCCGCTGCAGGTTCTGTGCGCCTCACATCATCCATAAGTGCAACAAGCGACCGGTGACCATCTTTTGCAATTGTCTTGGGCTGCCCGCCACGAAACTGATCGTTAAAGATCTCGAGCGAAATGGGTCCGGCATATCCCGTGGCCATCACAGCCCGCATGAAATCGGCCACCGCAAGATCGCCTTCACCCGGCATATTGCGGAAGTGGCGCGACCAGTAGAGCAGGTCCATCTCGATCAGGGGGGCATCGGCAAGCTGGACAAAGAAGATCTTGTCACCGGGAATGCGTCGGATCGTTTCGGGGTCAATCTTGCGGGCCAGCGTGTGGAAACTGTCCAGAACGAGGCCGACGTTCTTGTGATCTGCGCGTCTGACAATCTCCCAGGCGTCGCGGTGGTCATTGACGTGTTTGCCCCATGCTAGAGCCTCGTAGCCGACGCGCAGGCCGCGCTTGGCTGCGCGCTCGCCCAGCTCTGCGAAATCGGCAGCAGCGCCGTCTATCCCGCCAAGCGCTGCGGGATGGCAGCTCGAACAAACGAGGACCAGATCAGTGCCGAGTTCCTGCATCAGATCAAATTTGCGTTCCGCGCGGTCGAACGCCTTGGCGCGCAGCGGTTCTGGCAGGCCCTCAAAGTCGCGAAACGGCTGGAACAGCGTGATGTCCAGACCCATGGAGCGGATCAGATCACCGACCTCGCGCGGGTTGCCGTCGTGGGCGATGAAGTCCTGCTCGAAAATCTCGATACCGTCAAAGCCCGCCGCCGCGATGGCTTCGAGCTTTTCGAGCAAATTGCCAGAGATGGATACTGTGGCGATAGAGGTCTTCATATCTCATCCCCTTGAATCGCGGCCCGCAGCGCCGCTTGATCAATGTCTACTCCGGTGAAGATATCCCAAGCATCAACGCCTTGGCCAAAGAATAACTCATAGCCGGAAATCACAGTGAGCGCTGCGCGCGTCGCATCCTGCAGGAATTGCGTATCAACGGGGGTATAGACCGCGTCAAAAACCCACGCGGCCCCCTGCATTGCGTCGGCAGGCAGGGGCGTGCCGCCAATACCGACCATCCCCAATGGTGTACAATTGATGATCCCATCCGCACCGCTCGCGGCGGCAACTGCGTCGCCTGAGACCTCTACCTGCGTCGGTGATCCGAAGGCGGCCAGGGTCTCTGCCAAATTTTCCGCTTTTGCAGGATCCAGATCAACACACCGGATCGTGTGTGCGCCCAACCCGATCAAGCCAAAGGCAACCGCTTTGCCGACACCACCGGTCCCGATCAGGCAGACAACGCCCGGTGGCTCGGTGCCTCGTACAGACCGGTATGCATTCATGAAACCGCTGTAGTCGGTATTGAACCCCTTTGGTCCATCGGCATCAAAGACAACGGTGTTAACGGCACCGATGGCACGCACCAGCGGGTCAAGCACAGTCACTTTCGAGGCCACAATCTCCTTGTAGGGGTAGGTGACGTTGATGCCACGAAATCCTGAGGACCGAGCCAGTTCGAAAACCTCGTCAAACGAAAGGCCCATGTCTTTGGGGATCAGTCGATCGTAGGTCACCTCCAAACCCGTCAGGTTCCCGGCAGTGCGATGAAGTCGCGGGGATTTTGACCTCGTGATGTTGTCGCCAATCAAACCCAGTTTGACGGTCTTGGATATCGCGGCTGTCATGACATTGCCTTTCCAAAAAGGCGGTTTTTCATGGAGGTCCAAAGCGGTGTCTGGCTGACAAAGATCAGGATAACCGAGATGAACAGAACCAGAGAAAGCGGGCTGGTGACGATGCCCTCAAAGAAGCGCCCAAGGTCCTCGCGCTCGGAAATGATGGCGCGGCGCCAGTTGTCATCCAGCAGACGCGACAGGATCACGCCCAATATGACCGGTCCCAGCGGATAGCCGTAGTGGCGCATGAAGTATCCAAAGACGCCAAAGCCAAGCATCCAGTAGACATCGGTGATCGAATTGTTCACCGCATAGCCCCCGACGATGGAGAGCAGCAGGATCAGCGGAATAATGATCGAGCGGGGCATTTCCACGATCTTGGTGAAGATCTTGATGCCTGTCAGGCCGAAGATGAGCATGAAGACGTTCGACGTCAGGAGCGCGCCGACGATGAACCAGAACATGTCGGGCTGATCGACCATCAGCATTGGCCCGGGGTTCAGCCCGTGGATGAACAGCGCACCGATCATGATGGCAGTAACGGCATCGCCCGGAATGCCGAGCGTCATCATCGGGATGAACGCCCCGCCGACGGCGGCGTTGTTGGCGGTTTCGGGGGCGACGAGGCCCTCCATCGCGCCCTTGCCAAAGGGCACTTCGGGGTTCTTCGTCACCCGTTTGGCGTGGTCGTAGGCCATCAGGGCCGCGATATCGCCGCCGGTCCCGGGCAAGGCGCCGATGATGACCCCGATCGCCGAGGTTTGCAGCGAGAGAGGCAGGAATTTCTTGATGGTCCCGAAGGACGGAACGATCCGGTCGATCTTTTGGCGCACGGATTTCATGTTGACGTTCTGGAGCTGTTGAAGCGCCTCTGAGACGCCGAACATGCCGATCATCACCGCGATGAAGGATATGCCGCCTTCCATGATCTTGAAATCGAAAGTAAAGCGTTCGGCAAAGGTCAGCGGGTCGCGACCGACAGCACCGATGGCGATGCCGAAGGCCCCGGCAAAGATACCTTTGACTAGAGAGCCGCTGGAAAGCGAGCCGACGAGCAAGATGCCAAGTACAGCCAGCAGCATGTAGTCGCGGGGCTGGAAGGTAAGGGCAAACTCAGAAACGAAAGGAGCCGCAAGAGCCAGTACAAGAATGCCGATCAGCCCACCGAAAAAAGACATGACCGTGGTGACGCCGATTGCCTGCCCGGCTTCGCCCTTCTGCGCCATGGGGTAGCCATCCATCGCCGTGGCAATGGCCGAGGGCGCGCCGGGTATGTTAAGTAGGATGGCCGTGCGCGAGCCTCCATAGACACCGCCCATGTAGATGCCCACCATTAGTGAAATCGCGGGTAGCACGTCCCATGAGAAGGTGAAGGAAATCAGGATCGACACGGCCATCGTGACCGAAAGGCCAGGGATCGCGCCGATATAGATGCCAGCAAAGGTGCCGACCCCGACCAACAGCAGTAGCTGTGGTTGGGTGAAGACAGTCAGGATTGCAAGGATGGTTTCCATGATCAGCCCTTTCCCGAAAGGAGGTTGCGAAAAATCTGGATGAACTCGGCCTCAGGCACGATGCCCGCTGGCAAAAGTACGGTGAACACGATGCGGAACACCAACCAGATCACCAAAAGAGACGCAAAGGCGATGGTCACCGAATAGCCCCAGCTTTTGCGGGACAACAGTTTGAACGCCGCGACCAGAAAGAGGGCGGAGGTTGGCAGGAACCCCAAGGGTTTCAGTAGCACGCCGAATAGAATGAGAAAGCCCACGAAGACGATGACCATCACCGGCAGGATATCTTTGGAGAGGGTCTCGTCCGCAACTTTGGGCAGTTTTGCGGTGCGCAAGGCGACGATAATCGCCGAGATCACCATGGCCAGGGTTGTCGCCATTGGTACGGACCCCGGAGAAGAGAGCGCCTCGAACCCGGAAATGCCGTAGGCGCTGTAAAGCAGGCCGAGGCTCGCCAAGGTTAGAAAGATCGCAAAGCCCAGCTCGCCCGGTCTGCGCTTTTCGACGTAGCCACCCGGAACCGCGTCCGATGTGCCGTCGTGATGGTCGATATCGCCTCTGAAATCGGGATCCATGATCCGCCTCCTCCCTCATGTGAAATCCCGGCTCCCCCCGGGAAAGAAAAGACGCCGCCCCGCGATGGGCTGGGCGGCGTCCAAGGTCGGGTGGCCCCAGAGGGCCAACCAGTCAGTCTAGGATTGGGTTATTCGCCTGGGCGCGCAATGCCGAACTCTTCGGGCGATGCCTTGGTCAGACCCGCATCGTCGAGCAGCCAGGCCGTGCCCTGCTGCCACTTTGTCAGGAATTCGGTGGCCTCTTGGCCGCTGATGTTCATCATGGTGAAACCGCGACCGTCCATCAGAGATACGAATTCTTCGTTCTCGGCACCTTTTGCATATGCAACAGTCAGAGCCGCGACCACATCATCAGGTGTTCCGTTCTTTACGAACACACCAAAGAACGGACCCCAAGGCAGGTAGGTCTCGTATCCAGCATTGGCGTCGGTTGCGATCTGCACATCAGGAAGGGTTGCGTTGGTTTCTGTATCGAACACCAGGATCGGCTTCATGTTGCCAGCGCGCACGCCTTCGATGGCGGCACCCAGAACGGCGGGCATCACGTCTATCGCGCCGCCCTGAAGGGCCGTCAGCGCGGGACCGTCGCCATCGTAGGGAACGGCGATCACGTCGAGTTCACCCTCCACGGTGTTCATCATCGCGGTGATGACCGACGGCAGACCGCCGGGGCCGGTCGCGCCCACCTTCAGCTCGCCCGGGTTTTCGGCGATGTAGGCCAGCATGCCGGCATAGTCGTCGAACGGCGCGTCGATGTTGGCCACCAGCAACGGCGTGCCGCGCGCCAGAAGGTTGATCGGGGTAAAGGCCGAGTAGTCCTCGTCGCCCAGACCCATGATCTTGTACAGCAGCGGATTTTCGGCGCCCATGAGCACCGTGTAGCCGTCGGCCTCGGCATCGAGTACATAGTTCAGCGCGATCGCGCCGACAGCGCCGGTCATGTTCTGCATAACGACCGTGCCGCCCAATGCCTCTTCGGCGTGGGGGGTAACGGACCGCATCACAGTATCGGTTGAGCCACCGGCGCCCCACTGGATGATGCCCTGAATTTCTTTTGCGGGGTAGTTCTGCGCGGTTGCAAAGGTCGCGCTCAGGCCAAGCGCAACAATTGCGCCAATCAGTTTCCGAGACATCTCTGTCCTCCCTTGGTGTTTTCTAGCCAACGATTCGCTCCTCGTCTCGCCGGTCATGCCTCTTTATGTACCTCTGGGTTAATTTGTCAAATAAAATGTACCCCGAGGTTAAAATTATGCTATCTCGATACAAGAATCGAATGACACAGGATGCATGCAGGATGGATGGAGGCGCGCAAAGCCCGGCCAAAAAGCGCAAGACTTCGTGGAAGAAAGACCCAGAGGCCGTCAAAGAGAACATCTTGGCGATCGCGACCGAGGAGTTTGCGGCGCACGGGCTGTCTGGTGCAAACATCAACGAGATCGCGCGCAAAACCTCGACCTCCAAACGGATGATCTATTACTATTTCGGTGACAAGGAGGGCCTTTATTGTAAAGTCCTCGAGGGCGTTTATGGCTCTTTGCGCCGCAGCGAAGATCTTCTGGATGTCGCGGGGCTTGAGCCGGTGGAGGCTTTGCGGCGTCTGGTTGAGGCGACCTTTGATGCGCATGCAAATGCGCCTCACTTTATTCGCCTCGTAATGATCGAAAATATCCATAACGGCGACTACCTGCGCAAGTCGGACATTGTGCCGAAACTGAACCGGTCCATCATCGACAAGCTTGAAGAAGTCTGCGCGCGTGGAAAGGACCAACGGTTGTTTCGAGAAGGCGCGGATGCGCTCGAGCTTCACTGGCTGATCAGTTCGTTCAGTTTCTACAACGTGTCGAACAAAGCCACCTTTTCGGCCTCCTTTGGAACCTCGATCTATTCAAAGGTACATCAGGCAATTCTGAAAAAGAAGGCGACTGATATGATTTTGGCCGCTGTGGTCAATGGGCATGAACCAAGTTCTTGGAATTGACATGGGCCAACAAGAGAGTTGCGACCTTGTGGTGATTGGTTCGGGGGCCGCAGGTCTTTCGGCCGCAGTTACGGCAGCACACAACGGATTAAAGGTCGTTCTTCTTGAAAAAGCACCGGTGCTTGGCGGCACAAGCGCATGGTCCGGGGGCTGGATGTGGACACCGCGCAATCCGCTGGCGGTACGCGACGGAATTGTCGAGGAACTTGACGCCCCGCGGCGATACCTAGCGCAGGTTCTGGGAAACAATTTTGACGCAGCAAAGGTGGATGCCTTCCTGACAGCTGCCCCTGAAATGGTGGCTTTCTATCAGGAAGAAACGGCTCTCCAATTCGAAAGTGGCAGCCACATACCCGACACCTACAGCGACCTTGATGGCGCAGGGCGAGGCGGTCGTTCGGTGATCGCGGCCGCTTTCGATGGTCGCGAATTGGGTCAGGATATCGCGCTGTTGCGGCGGCCGTTGCCAGAGACATCGTTCATGGGGATGACCATTCAGGCCGGTGCGGATTTGCGTGCCTTTATGACGATGACCCGCTCGTTACGCGCCTTTGGATATGTGACCAAACGGTTTTCGCAGCACCTTTATGATCTGGCGCGGCACGGTCGGGGGATGCAGTTGCGCAACGGAAATGCTCTGGTCGCGCGGCTGATCGTATCGGCGCGCACTGTGGGGGTCGAGATGTCGACCGGCGTAACCATCGCTGAGTTACTACAAAACGGTACCCGCGTGACAGGGGTACGCGTCGCAGGCAAGCAGGGAGCGACTGAGATCACGGCCCGGCGTGGTGTGGTTCTTGCGACAGGCGGCGCACCTCATGACGCCATGCGGCTCGCCGCGCAATCACACGGCGGCACGCCGCCCCGCACGCTTGCGACGCCTTACAGCACAGGCGGTGGGGCCGCTTTGGCCGAAGCCGTGGGTGCCATTTTCGACACCTCGCTTGCCTCGGCCTCTGCCTATTGCCCCGTGTCCGAAGTGCCGCAGCCCGATGGGACTGTCACCCTTTTCCCGCATATCATCGAGCGGGGCAAACCGGGGATCATCGGGGTGCTGCAAAACGGAAAACGCTTTTGCAATGAGGGCAATGGCTACCACGACTATGTGACTGCCATGCTGGCCGCGACACCTCAGGGGGAGGAGCCGAAGTCCTGGCTGATCTGCACCAAGGCGTTCCAGCGGCGCTATGGGTTGGGCATCTCAAGGCCAAGCCCTCTGCCTGTGAGGCCATATCTGCGGTCCGGATATGTCAAGTCGGGCCGCACGATATCGGAATTGGCGCGGGCCTGCGGGATCGATCCTTTGGGATTGACGGCCACGATTGCCGCTTACAACGTCGGCGCCCATCAGGGCGAAGATCCCGCGTTTGGGCGGGGCGGCACGGCCTATAACCGCCTTCAGGGCGATAGCAGCCATGGCCCGAACCCCTGTGTGGCACCGATTGAAAAAGGGCCATTCTACGCGGTCCGTGTCGTCGCGGGGGGTTTTGGCACATTTGCAGGGATCAAAACCAACGGAAATGCACAGGCGCTCCGTGTTGACGGGACCGTGATCGACGGTCTTTATGTGGCTGGTTCCGATATGGCAAGCGTGATGGGCGGCCATTACCCCGCGGGCGGGATCAATCTAGGACCGGCGATGACGTTCGGATTTATAGCGGGTCGCCATGCGGCCAAAGGGATGTAATGCGACCGATATCACTGGCACATTTGACGTTTGTGAATTTGCCACCGCCCGACCTGATCCGCCTTGCAGCTGATGCGGGGTTCGCGTCCGTCGGGCTTCGGTTGATCGCCGTCACGCCAACCACGCCCGGCTTTCCGTTGATGGACGATGCGCCGATGATGCGCGAGACACTGGCGGCGATGCGCGCCACTGGGGTCTCAGTTCATGACATCGAATTTGTGCGCTTAACACCGGAATTTGACGCATCCTCAATGGACGCGTTTCTGTCAGCGGGCGCTGAACTTGGTGCCAAGCATGTCGTGACCGCGCCCTACGACCCCGACCTCAACAGGCTAGCTGATAATCTTGCGCGGTTTGGTGAAGCGGCTGACCGTTTCAACATGGCGCCAGTGCTTGAGTTTTTTCCCTGGACGAACGTGCCGAACCTCAACACAGCACTCGATATTGTCGCTCGAACGCATGATCCGAAGATCGGTGTACTTCTTGATACTCTGCACTTTGATCGATCTTACAGCCGTTTGAGCGATATAACAATGGCCGATCCGAGCCGCTTTCCGTTTGTTCATCTCTGCGATGCGATGGTGCTGCCGGAGTATTCTCAAGAGGCGTTGCTGTACACTGCGCGCGATGCACGGCTTATCCCGGGTCAGGGTCAGATTGCGCTTGATGCTGTACTCGCAAAGCTGCCCCCGGACATTCAGATCGCTTTAGAAATTCCGGTCGCCAATATAACCGAAAATAAAAATCAAATTGCCCTCGCAAAAAAAATGCTGGCAGCAACACGTGTGCTGTTGGAGAAATTACCGTCTAATTAATTCAACAGCGGTATCAAGTCTTTCATTATACGTCCACGTTGTGCGGAGTGGGCGACGATCAGTGGCATATGCTTTGGTGTAGCTGACCTGCAGCAATCGCACTTGCAATGGACGTCCGCTCTGGGCCGAAAGCACCAGTTGAATTGATTACAGCGAAGGTCTGAAAAGTCCGCATGTGAGACACCCGTCACTGGCGCAGCGAAAGTCCGGTTCCGATTTCGGCTATTTTGACAGCTTTGAACGGCCGCTTGTGGGAAAACATGCTGCACCGTCGCGTCAGGCCCCGACACTAGGCGGTCGAGCATTGGCCGATTTCGCTGCATCAGCATCAGGCAGCTGAGTCCGCACAGCGGTCGGTTGTGGATCCCGTAGCGAACGTCCGCTTTTCGGAAATTCGCGCAAGGTCAAAACTGAAATTTTGGAAATTCCTCTGGCAGCCTGCAGTAAACCTCATGCGGCGGTCCGGCTGGACTTTTTGGCCTTTTACGGACGATGTGACCACGATCGACTATCTCGCCTTATGCCAGCATGCATTCATGGCGATGTCGATCCACACAACCGCTTGCGAGCCGCATTCGTGTCGTTAAAGTCGTAGCAATGAAAATTGAGCAGCTTCACCGATACATCACTGAACAAATGCGCATGTCGCATGTATATCAACCCGTGATGCTGCGCGAAATTCTGAAGTCTGGTGGTGAGGCCAGCGTCGAACAGATCGCCAAAGCGCTTCTGTCGCACGATCGGTCACAGGTCGAATATTACGAACTTCGGACCAAGAACATGGTCGGAAAAGTACTCACCAACAACGGCGTCGTCATCCCCGTCAAAGATGGAAACCGCACCATCGGTTTTCGATTAAAAGACTTCGTCGATGTGAACGCTGAGGACCGAGACCGATTGATCGCCGAGTGTGAAGAGAAGATCGCCGACTACATTGAACAGCGCGGCAGCAACATTTGGCAGCATCGGTTTAATGCCAAGGGTTACGTTCCGGGATCGGTCCGCTACGAAGTTTTAAAACGCGCAAAATACCGTTGCGAACTATGCGGTGCATCTGCGGAAGAAATTGCCCTGCATGTTGATCACATCATTCCTCGCAACAGGGGCGGGAAAGACGACCTGAGCAATTTTCAAGCTCTCTGCATTACTTGCAACACCAACAAACGCGACCAAGACGACGCTGACTTTCGCGGAGTGGCGGACACTTATGGGCATCGCGAAGCAGAATGTATCTTCTGTGAGGTTCCCGCGGATCGAGTGATCGCTGAGAACGAATTGTGCTATGCGATCAGAGATGGCTTTCCGGTGACATCGTTGCACACGCTAGTCATACCGAAGCGACACGTGTCCGACTACTTTGAGCTGTTCCAACCAGAACTGAACGCGATCCGCCGTATGTTGGACGATCTTCGTTCAAGCATCCAAGACGAAGACCAAAACGTCACTGGGTATAATGTTGGTGTGAACGCGGGGCAGTCTGCAGGGCAGACGATTTTTCATTGTCATGTGCATCTGATCCCGCGTCGGGACGGAGACGTTTCGGACCCGCGTGGCGGCGTCCGCGGCGTCATACCTGAGAAGCAATCCTATTGAAGAAATCACCTAATGTTGACTAAGTCTTATTTTGCCGTAAGCGTCCCTGATTTTTTGACGAAACCGACCGAAGACATTCTTGGTCGTCCGGCCACACCGGTAGCTTCGCAACTGAGGACCGGGCACGCAGAAGAACGACGGCTGACTGAAATTATGATCGTGCAGAAAGCTATTTCGTGATTAGTTCGCTGATATCATTCGAAACGATATGCCTTTTGAGCAGTTTGACGATCCGCGTTTTGTTCTCCTCGAAAGCTATCTGAGTTCCATCGCTAAACTCAGCAAGGTAAATTCCGGTAGAGCGTTTGCGTCCACCGAATGCAGCACCAGCGATTAAGCCAAGAGCAATGCATCATGGCCAAGCATGGAGCGCGACATGAGCGGTA
>JAHEAO010000010.1 GCA_024642725.1 Paracoccaceae bacterium
CCGGCGTAGATTGGGCTGATGTGGAGCATGGTTCGGGAGTCCTTTGATTGCCGGGCAAAGTTAGCTCCCGTGCCTGATCAGTCCAGTTCTATCAGCAAGTCCTTGGCGTCGATCTGCGCGCCCGGCGTGACGTGGACGGCCTTGACGGTGGCGTCGCGGTCGGCATGCAGCCCGGTTTCCATCTTCATCGCCTCGATGGTCAGCAAGAGGTCGCCCTGCTTGACCTTCATCCCCGGCTTCGCGGCGACGGTCGCAACGACGCCCGGCATCGGCGCGCCGATATGGTTGGGATTGCCGGCTTCAGCCTTGGGGCGCACCACGGCGGTGGATTTGACCCGGCGGTTGGGAACCCGGATCAGGCGCGGCTGGCCGTTGAGTTCGAAGAACACCTTGGCCTCGCCTTCGGCATTGGTTTCGCCGATCGCCTGGCAACGGATTTCGAGCGTCTTTCCGGGGTCGATTTCTGCCGTGATCTCTTCGCTGGGCTCCATGCCGTAGAAGAAAGTGCGCGTCGGCAGCGTGCGCACGGGGCCATAGGTGCGGTGGCGACCCATGTAATCGAGGAACACCTTGGGATACATCAGGTAGCCGTTCAGATCCTCGTCGTCGACCTTGAAGCCTTCGAGCGTTTTCGACAGTTCGGCCCGCGTCGCTTCCAGATCGACCGGGGGCAGGGCCTTGCCGGGGCGTTCGGACAACGGTTTGTCGCCCTTCAGGATCTTTTTCTGGATGGCCTTGGGCCAGCCGCCCGGAGGCTGGCCGAGATTGCCGTGCATCATGTCGATGACGCTGTCGGGAAATGAAACCTCGATATCCGGGTTTTCGACATCGGCACGGGTGAGGCCCTGACTGACCATCATCAGCGCCATGTCGCCGACGACCTTGGAGGTAGGCGTCACTTTGACGATATCGCCGAACATCTGGTTGACGTCGTGATAGGTCTGGGCGACCTCGTGCCAGCGGTCTTCAAGGCCAAGGGACCGCGCCTGCGCCTTGAGGTTGGTGAACTGGCCACCGGGCATTTCGTGCAGGTAGACCTCGGACGAGGGGGCCTGCAACCCGGATTCAAAGGCGGCGTAATGGGCGCGGACCTGTTCCCAGTAGTTGGAGATCTCGCGGATCGCACCGATATCGAGCCCGGTGCTGCGATCGGTCTGCGAGAGGGCTTCGACAAGTGTGCCGAGCGTCGGCTGCGAGGTGTTGCCCGAGAGCGAGTCCATCGCCGCGTCGACAGCATCGACCCCTGCCTCGGACGCGGCAAGGATGGTGGCGCAGGCAATGCCGGCGGTGTCATGGGTGTGGAAGTGGATCGGCAGGCCGACCTCTTCTTTCAGTGCCTTGAAAAGCACGCGGGCGGCGGCGGGTTTCAGAAGGCCCGCCATGTCCTTGAGGCCGAGGATATGAGCCCCCGACGCCTCGAGTTCCTTGGCCATGCCGACGTAGTATTTCAGGTCATATTTCGACCGGGCCGGGTCCAGCATGTCGCCGGTGTAGCAGATCGACGCCTCGAGCACCTTGTCGGCCGCGATCACAGCATCCATCGCGACACGCATGTTTTCGGCCCAGTTCAGCGGGTCGAAGACGCGGAAGATATCCACCCCGGATTTCGCCGACTGGGCAACGAAACTTTGCACGACATTATCGGGGTAGTTGGTGTAGCCGACGCCGTTTGAGGCGCGCAGCAGCATCTGTGTCATCACATTGGGCATTGCTGCACGCAGGTCGCGCAGGCGCTGCCATGGGCATTCCTGCAAGAAGCGATAGGCGACATCGAACGTCGCGCCGCCCCAGCATTCGACCGAGAACAGTTCTGGCAGGTTGGCGGCATAGGCGGGGGCCACGCGGATCATGTCGATCGAGCGCATCCGGGTCGCCAGAAGCGACTGGTGACTGTCGCGCATCGTGGTGTCGGTGATCAGCAGGCGGTCCTGCGCCTTCATCCAGTCGGCTACCCCCTTGGGGCCTTTCGCCTCAAGTATCTGGCGGCTGCCCTGCAGCGGGGGGGTTGAACGCAGTCTGGGTGCCTTGGGCAGTCGCGCCTCTGCCGGTGGCAGGGCGCGGCCTTCGGTTTCAGGATGACCGTTGATGGTGATGTCCGCGATATAGGTCAGGATTTTCGTTGCCCGGTCGCGGCGCTTGCGGAATTGGAACAGTTCCGGCGTCTGGTCGATGAATTTGGTGTGGTATTCGTTGTTCAGGAAGGTCGGGTGCTTCAAGAGGTTTTCGACGAAGGCGATGTTGGTGCTGACGCCGCGAATCCGGAACTCGCGCAGGGCGCGGTCCATCCGGGCGATGGCGGCCTCTGGCGTGGGTGCCCAGGCGGTGACCTTTTCAAGAAGTGAATCGTAGTAGCGGGTGATGACGGCACCGGAATAGGCGGTGCCGCCGTCAAGCCGGATGCCCATGCCGGTGGCCCCCCGATAGGCTGTGATCCGGCCATAATCGGGGATGAAGTTGTTCTGCGGGTCTTCGGTGGTGATCCGGCACTGGATCGCGTGACCGTTGAGCCGCACATCGTACTGGCTGGCGGTGCCGGTCGCTTCCATCAGGCTTTTGCCTTCGGCGATCTTGATTTGCGCCTGCACGATATCGATGCCGGTGACTTCCTCTGTCACCGTATGTTCGACCTGCACGCGGGGGTTTACCTCGATGAAGTAGAATTTGCCGGTTTCCATATCCATCAGGAATTCGATGGTGCCGGCGCATTCGTAGCCGACCTGTTCGGCGATGCGTTTGCCCAGATTGCAGATTTCCTCGCGCTGGGCAGGGGAGAGATAGGGCGCGGGGGCGCGTTCGACGACCTTCTGGTTGCGCCGCTGCACCGAGCAGTCGCGTTCCCAGAGGTGATAGATATTGCCCATGCTGTCGCCGAGGATCTGGACCTCGACATGGCGGGCGCGCAGGATCATCTTTTCAAGGTAACCTTCGCCATTGCCAAAGGCTGCTTCCGCCTCGCGTCGGCCTTCCTTGACCTTTTCCACGAGTTCCTCGGGCTTCAGGATTGGACGCATACCGCGCCCGCCGCCGCCCCATGAAGCCTTGAGCATCAGCGGATAGCCGACCTCTGCCGCCTGTTTCCTGATCTTGTCCATGTCATCGCCGAGCACTTCGGTCGCAGGGATGACGGGGACGCCGGCCTTGATCGCGACCTTACGGGCGCTGGCCTTGTCGCCAAGCGCGCGCATGGTAGCGGCTTTCGGGCCGATGAAGGTCAGCCCGTTGGCGGTGCAGGCATCGACGAAAGCGGGGTTTTCGGACAGAAGCCCGTAGCCCGGGTGGATCGCATCGGCGCCGCATTCGAGCGCAACGCGGATCATCTCGTCGATCGAGAGATAGGCCGCGACCGGGCCAAGGCCTTCGCCGATCTTGTAAGCCTCGTCCGCCTTGAAGCGGTGCAACGACAGCTTGTCTTCCTCGGCGTAGACGGCGACGGTTCGTTTGCCCAGTTCGTTGGCCGCGCGCATGACGCGGATGGCAATCTCGCCGCGGTTGGCAATCAGGATCTTCTTGAACTCGGGCATTCCGTCCTCCGCCGTTTGGGCCGAGCTTAGGTCAATGCTGCACTGCAGTAAACGTATTGAAACGACATGGCGAAAATCGGCGGCGACAGCGCCTTTGCACTGCAACCATATGCGCTCTGGGGGGATCTGAGCGGATCAGATCAGCCGGTCGCGGGCCTCGTTTGGCCGGGTGATGCCCAGTTGCCCCATGTTGCAGAGCATATCTTCGGTCAGGATATGGACGGTGTGATCGCCGCCCTTTTCCCCCAGCGCGCCAAGGCCGTAATGAAACGCCTTGCCGAGCATCACGAAGTCAGCGCCGAGCGCTATCGCGCGCAGGATGTCGAGTCCGTTTTCGATCCCCGAGCAGTAGAGCAGCGGGTAATCCGGGCCGACGGCCTTGCGGACCGGCGCGACGCAATCGATGGCGGCGGGTCCGCCGTCGAACTGGCGGGCGGCGTGGTTCGACACCCAGACGGCATCGACGCCGGCCGCTTTGCAGGCCTTGGCATCCTCGGGGTTCAGCACGCCCTTGATGATGAACGGTCCGTTCCACAGGTCGCGCAGCCGTTTGACATAGTCCCAATCGGGCGGCACCCGCAGCAGGTAGCCGATATGAGCGGTCGAGGGCAGCGGCCCCTTGTGGGTCGAGTATTTGCCGATGAAGGGCATCTTGGGCATGCCGTGTTTCAGCGTGCCCATGGCCCATGCCGGGCAGGTCGCGATATGGGCGAGCGTGCGCGGCGTGATCGCGGGCGGGTGAGTCAGCCCGCCGCGCGTCTGACGTTCGCGGCGGCTTTGGCTGGGAACATCGACGGTCAGCACAAGCGTGTGGAAGCCCGAGGTCCGGATGCGGTCGAGCATGTCCTGCAGGATCTCCGGCTGGCCCGGCGGATAGAGCTGAAACCAGCCGCGATTACCGATATCGTCCTTGAGGTCTTCGGGCGCGCGGGTTGCCATCGTCGACAGGCAGAACGGCATTTCTTTTCGCACCGCCAGCCGGGCCAGCATGCCTTCGGCCCCCGGCCACATGGCCCCCGACATGCCGACGGGCGAGATGCCGAAGGGCCGGGCGTAGGTCTGGCCGAGGAATGTGGTTGTCAGGTCGTGTTCAACCTCGCCTTTCAGCACCTGCGGGCGCAACAGGATACGGTCCAGCCCGGCGCGGTTGCGATGCATGCCCTGTTCGGTGCCGGTGGCGCTGTCGAGATATTCCCACATGAAATGCGGGATGCGACGGCGGGCGCGGGCGCGCAGGTCGGAGAGAGCGGGGTATCGGTTGTCGAGATCCATCAGGCATTTCTACGGAGTTGCGCTGCAAAGGCAATATTGCTGTGAAGAACAGAGTGTGAACAAGTCTTTTACTTTTGCCGCCGCGCACGTATGTTCGGGCCATGAGCAGTTACGATGAAACCGATGCCTTCGAGGCGGCGGCGCGGCCTTCGCTGTCGGCCATGGCAATGGCGGCGCGGGGTGCGCCCTATCTGGACGGGCTGAACCCGGCGCAGCGCGAGGCGGTCGAGGCGCTGGACGGGCCGGTTCTGATGCTCGCGGGGGCCGGCACCGGCAAGACCAAGGCGCTGACGACGCGGATCGCGCATCTGCTGAACACCGGCCGCGCGCGGCCAAATGAGATCCTGGCGGTGACCTTCACCAACAAGGCGGCGCGCGAGATGAAAGGCCGGGTCGAGCGGCTGATGGGCCAGACGGTCGAAGGCATGCCGTGGCTCGGCACATTTCACGCGATCTGCGTGAAGCTCTTGCGTCGGCATGCTGAACTGGTCGGACTGAAGACGAATTTCACCATTCTCGATACCGACGATCAGGTGCGGCTGCTCAAGCAGCTGATCGTGGCTGCGAATATCGACGAAAAGCGCTGGCCCGCGCGGATGTTGGCGGGGCTGATCGACAACTGGAAGAACCGCGCCTGGACGCCCGACAAGGTGCCTGCAGGCGAGGCTGCGGCCTTCAACCAGCGCGGCGTGGGACTCTATGCCGAATATCAGGCGCGGCTAATGGCGCTGAACGCGGTCGATTTCGGCGACCTTTTGCTGCATGTTGTGACGATCTTCCAGAAACACCAGGATATTCTCGCGCAGTATCAGCGCTGGTTCCGCTTCATTCTGGTGGACGAATATCAGGATACCAACGTCGCCCAGTATCTGTGGCTGCGGCTTCTGGCGGGCGGGCACAAGAATATCTGCTGCGTCGGCGATGACGACCAGTCGATCTATGGCTGGCGCGGCGCGGAAGTGGGCAACATCCTGCGGTTCGAAAAGGATTTTCCCGGCGCCAAGGTGGTGCGGCTGGAACAGAACTACCGATCCACGCCGCATATTCTGGCCGCCGCCTCGGGCGTGATCGCGGGCAATGAGGGGCGGCTGGGCAAGACGCTGTTCACCGATCTGACCGAGGGTGAAAAGGTCCGGCTGATCGGCCACTGGGACGGCGAGGAAGAGGCGCGCTGGATCGGCGAAGAGGTCGAGGCGATGCAGGGCGGCACGCGCGGTCTGGACCCGATAGGGTTGGATTCCATGGCGATTCTGGTGCGTGCCAGCCACCAGATGCGCGCCTTCGAGGATCGGTTCCTGACCATCGGCCTGCCTTACCGCGTGATTGGCGGGCCTCGGTTCTATGAGCGGATGGAGATTCGCGACGCGATGGCCTATTTCCGGGTCGCGGTGTCGCCGGACGACGATCTGGGTTTTGAGCGCATCATCAACACCCCCAAACGCGGCGTCGGCGACAAGGCCTTGCAGGTGGTTCAGCGGGTGGCGCGGGGCAATGGCGTTTCGCTGCTTGAGGGCGCGCGGCTGGCGGTTGCCGCTGGGGAACTCTCTGGCAAGGCCAAGGGTGAAGTGGGTAAACTTGTGGACAGTTTTGATCGGTGGCACCGATTGACCCTGAACCCGCAACAATCGCATATCGAATTGGCCGAGCAGATTCTGGAAGAGTCCGGCTACACCGACATGTGGCAGAACGACAAGACCCCGGAGGCACCGGGGCGGTTGGAAAACCTCAAGGAACTGGTCAAGGCGCTGGAGCAATTCGACAATCTTCAAGGATTCCTCGAACATGTCGCGCTGATCATGGACAACGAGACCGACGAGGCCGAAGAGAAGGTTTCGATCATGACATTGCACGCCGCCAAGGGGTTGGAATTTCCCGCCGTGTTCTTGCCTGGTTGGGAAGATGGCCTGTTTCCGAGCCAGCGCAGCATGGATGAAAGCGGGCTCAAGGGGCTCGAGGAAGAACGTCGGCTGGCCTATGTCGGCATCACCCGCGCCGAGGAATTGTGCACGATTTCCTTTGCCGCGAACCGGCGGGTCTACGGCCAGTGGCAATCGGCGCTGCCCAGCCGCTTTATCGACGAATTACCGGCCGAGCATGTCGAAGTGCTGACCCCGCCGGGCCTGTACGGCGGCGGCTATGGCGCGGCTGCGCCCAGCTTTGGCGGGGGCAACGACATCGAGGATCGGGCGGCCTCGGCCAATGTGTATAACTCTCCGGGCTGGAAGCGTTTGCAGTCCCGCAGCCAGCAGCGCGGGATGAGCCAGCCGTCTGAAGCGCGCAATATGGTCATTGATATCAACGCGGTCAGTTCGTTCACTCAGGGCGACCGGATATTTCACCAGAAATTCGGCTATGGCTACGTGATGGGGATCGAAGGCGACAAGCTGGATATCGAGTTCGAAAAGGCCGGATCGAAAAAGGTCGTGGCCAAGTTTGTTGATCCGGCTGGGCGCGACGGGGACGATGTGCCGTTCTGAGGGCGGGGCCGGAAGGCCAGCCCCGCGCTTTTGTCAGGCCTTTTTGACGTCGTCTCGGATGATTTCGACTTTGACCTTCGTGGCCCAAGCCGCCAGTGCGCCGATTACGGCAAGTACGGGTGCGGCAACAACAAAGGCCCCGCCAGCAATTGCGCCGTAGGACAGCGGTATTTCCAGTGCGATATCGCCATCGGGTTCGATGACGCGGATCCGCTTGACATGACTTTCTGCGGCCAGTTCCTTGACCTTCTTCACCAGATTTTCGCCGGTGACCTCAATTTCCTGAATCCAAGTGCGCCCGTCTTCGGCCTTTTCCGCCGATGCCGGGACCGGTGTCGGTGCTTCTGCCTTCGATTTGGTTGATTTCGCTTTAGCCATGGTAGCCCCCACTAACGTTACAAGATTGAATATGGTCCTGTTCGGCGATGTCTGCCTTGCGGCATGTCAATCTTAGATGGGAATTGGAATCGCATTTGCCAGAGGGCGGGTCGCGTGTCAGGTTGGCACAGGATATGCTGGGAGGGCGAAAAATGAACAAACGTTCAGATATTGCGGTGGATGAAGCGGCGCTGCGGGTGGATCTGGCGGCGGCGTTTCGGCTGGCGGTGCATTTCAACTGGCACGAATCCGTCGGTAACCATTTCAGCGTTGCGGTGTCGCCGGACGGGTCGAAGTTCCTCATGAACCCGAAATGGCGGCATTTCTCGACCATTCGGGCCAGCGATCTTTTGCTGCTGGATGCCAATGACGACAGCGTCATGAATGGGCCGGATGCGCCCGATCCCAGTGCATGGTGCATTCACGGCACCATCCACCGGACGCAGCCCAATGCGCGGGTGCTGTTGCATTGCCATCCGAGATATTCGACTGCACTGGCGACGCTGAAAGATCCCACGATGCTGCCGATTGACCAGAATACGGCGCGGTTTTACGGCAAGGTGGCCATTGATCTGGGGTTCGGCGGGATTGCCGACAATGCCGAGGAGGGGCTGCGGATCGCGCGGTCCTTGGGCAACCATTCGGTGATGCTGATGGGCAATCACGGCGTCACGACGACGGCCGGCACCGTGGCGGAAGCGTTTGAGAGCCTCTATTTCTTTGAACGGGCGGCGGAAACCCAGATGCTGGCCTATGCCAGCGGGCAGCCGCTGAACGTGATGTCGGATGAGATCGCGGAACGCACCGCCGAGGACTGGGTGGCCTATAACGACAGCGCTTTCGCGCATTTCGAGGCGCTGAAGGCGATGCTGGACCGGACCGATCCGTCCTACCGCGACTAATGCGGCATCAGGATTGGATAGAGCGAGGCCAGCAGCAACGCCGCCGCGGTGAAATTGAAGGCGCGCAGTTTCCAAGGCACGTTCAACAGTCGGCGCAGCTGTGTGCCGAGCATGACCCAACAACTGATCGACGGAATGTTCACCAGTCCGAACACCACCGCGACCAAGAAAACACCGATCAGCCCGCTGCCTTCGGGCCGGTAGGCGCCGATTGCGGACAGCGCCATAGCCCAGGCCTTTGGGTTGACCCATTGAAAGAGTGAGGCCTGCAGGAACGTCAGTGGCGTGCCAGTTTCGTCCTGCGCTGCGGCTGGCGGCGCGGCATTGGCGATTTTCCATGCCAGATAGGCGAGAAAGAGCACGCTTGCGATTTTCAGGATCGTGTGGGTCAGCGGCCAGAGCTCGAAGACCTGGATCAGACCGGCACCGATCAGAACGATCATCACCGTGAAACCGATGCCGACGCCCAGCATATGCGGGATCGTGCGGGTCCAGCCGAAATTGGCTCCCGAGGTCATCAGCATCAGGTTGTTCGGCCCCGGGGTGATCGAGGTCACGAAGGCGAAGGCGACGAGGGCGGGGAGGAGTTGCATGGTCATGGTGTGCAATTTTAAGCCGGATATGGCGCAATGAAATTGACTTTGATTGGAGATCAAGAGATTTTGCGCAACGAATGAGCGGAATCGATCATATCTCCAGACGAATATTGCAGGTGCTGGCCCGCGAGGGCCGGAT
Source organism: Paracoccaceae bacterium (assembly GCA_024642725.1). GTDB lineage: Bacteria > Pseudomonadota > Alphaproteobacteria > Rhodobacterales > Rhodobacteraceae > JAHEAO01. Next base: position 9,286 of record JAHEAO010000010.1, read on the forward strand.
CAGCAATATCGAACTGGCAGACCGGGTCGGCCTGTCGCCATCGGCCTGCCTGCGACGGGTGCAGGAGTTGGAGCGGTCCGGCGTGATTGCGGGCTACAGGGCGGTTCTGAACCCTGCCGCTCTGGGCGTCGGATTTGTGGCCTATGTGACAGTCGGCCTGTCGGAACATTCCAAACACGCGCAGGACAAGTTCGAAAAGTCCATTTCCCGATCGCCTGAAGTGCGTGAATGCCACAACATCACGGGCAGCGTTGAATACCTGTTGCGGGTCGAAGCCCGCGACTTGGCCGATTTCAAGCATTTCCATACGGAAGTCCTTGGCGCGCTGCCGCAGGTCAAGAGCATCACATCCTATGTCGTGATGGGATCTCCGAAGGATGAACGCGGCTAACGCGCGTGGTGCAGGATGCGCCCGATCGTGTTGAGCAGCAGTTGCGCGGCAAGAATCGCCGTGGTTCCGGTATGGTCATAGTCCGGCGCGACCTCGACGAGGTCGATGCCGACGATGCGCTGGCGCCGGGCGACGCCCGCGATCAGCTCCAGCACCTCGTAATAGGTGAACCCGCCGTGGCTGGGCGTGCCGGTGCCCGGCGCGATGGAGGGATCGAAGCCGTCGATGTCGATGGTCAGGTAGATGTCGGTCTTTTCCGGGATGCGCGCCAGCACCGCATCGGTTCCCAGCGTGCGAATCTGGCGGACTGACAGGATGTCTGACCCCATCTTGCGGGCGTCGTCATAGCCTTCCTTGGCAGTTGACGAGACATTTCTGATGCCGAACTGCGAGAGGCCGGTGACGTAAGGCAATTCGGCGGCGCGGCGCATCGGGTTGCCGTGGCCGAAGCGCACGCCGTGGCGTTCGTCGACAAAGTCGAGATGGGCGTCGAATTGCAGGATGTGGATCGGGCCGTGTTCTGAAAAAGCGCGCACGCAGGGGATATTGATGGAGTGATCGCCGCCCAGCACGACAGGCAAAGCGCCGGATTTCAGAATCGCGCGGACGCCGGTCTCGATATTGGCGTGGCTTTTGATCGTGTCGGTATGGACGATATCGGCATCGCCGATGTCCACGATCCTGGTGCCGGCACCGAGATAGGTGGTGTCATCCTCGTGGTCGTAGGCGCCGGCATGACCAAAGGCGAAAAGCGTCGACGCCTCGCGGATCGCGCGCGGGCCGAAGCGGGCGCCGGGCCGCCACTGGGTGCCGAAATCAAACGGTGCCCCCAGAATCGCGACGTCGGCGTCGATTGCCGACCAGTCAGGCTGATAGGGGTACTTGCCGAATGTCGCGATGCCGACAAAGGGCAGGTCAAGGCGGCCGCTTTCATATCCATGGCTCATGCCGGTGTCCTTCCCCATCCCGCATTAATTCATGCTGGCGTGACTTTGACGGGATTTGCAGGCCGGTCGCAATGGCGAATTGACGGAATCCGAAACAGGCCGCTGCGGGGACAAAAAAACGGCGGTGCTCAGGGAGGGCGAGCACCGCCGTTCTGGACACGGATACTTTGGGGGAGGACCGAAGTATCCGTATTGTTGCGGCGACATCAGGGAGGAGGTCGATGCCGCCGCTCTTTACAGAAAGCTCAAGGGAGGAGAGAGCTGTCTGATCCGAATTCTTACTTGCCGAAAGCTGCTTCGCGGGCGATGTCGCCGATCATCGAGCGGTTAAGCCCGAGATCCGCCAGATCGCGGTTCGACAGCCGGCTGAGTTCGCGAACCGTTTCACGGTAAACGCGCTGTTGTGCATTGAAAGCAGACCAGTCCTTGGCGAATTTCGAGATACGCTCGAAAATGCTCGGGGCGATGCTGCGGGTTTCAGTTGCGAATGCCATTTTAGTGCCTCTTAGGTATCTGTTGTCTGGAGCTTCGTTCTCCGTTGACACCAAGATAGGTGAATGCTGCGGGTGCACAATAGGGCGCGTCGACAATGCTGCTATGCAGCAAATGCATAAGTAAAACTGACCTAAAGTCAGGCAGTTAGATCAATTTCCGGGCAGAATGTTAGCGGTCACGGGAAAGGGCTGCTTTCGAATGTGGCACAAGGCCTATTCTCGCGGCGTTTTGTGAGAATCTGACCGGATCAGGGATTTCACTGGGTGGCTTGTGGGCCAGATATGCGAGTCGAATCACGGTTCTGACCGACCGTTGGCGGCAATCCGTTTACCCGATCTGGCCCAGCAGGCGGCCGGTCCCGAAAAAAATCCGACTTTTTTGGGAATTCGCGGGAAACCATCTTCTGGTCAGTAAATTGTCTATATTTAGTAGATAACTTTCGGATCAATACAATTTGTCGCGCCTAAAAGCTTGTGGAACCCACCAGATTTTGCCCGAGGGGGGTCCCAAAAACTATATATGCCCGCGATGTCCCATATTTTTCTATTGATTTCCATGAATTCCCATGCCATCCCTAATAGCACGATGAGGACGGGCAAAACGGGGCGACCAAGACCCCAAACTCCCAAAGTCAGGTTTCATACAGGCACCCGCTTTCATCGAACCAAGAGATCCGGCGCGCGAGCGAGCAGACATCCCCCCAGGTGGCGCGCGCAGTCGGACACCCCAGAAATGGGACGAGGGCGGCGGGTTGATCAGTGGCAGCAGATCAATCCGCCGTTTCCATGTCTGGGGCCCGAAGGGGTAGGAAATAAGGAGCCGCGGGACAGTGGCGCGAAGGTTCAGAGGCGAAAGCCAACACAAGGTCGATGTGAAGGGCAGGGTGTCTATCCCGGCCCTGTTTCGCCGTGTGCTGGAGGCTGGCGACCCGGACTGGACCGATGGCCTGCGCCCGCAACTCGTCATCGTGTACGGCGATCATCGCCGCAAATTCCTGGAATGCTTCACGATCGAGGCGATCGACGAGGTCGACGACAAGATCAGCAAGATGCCGCGCGGCACGATGGAACGCCGGATGCTGGAACGGCTGATCCACGGCCAGTCGCACCCGACCGAAGTCGATGGCGACGGCCGTTTGGTGCTGCCCCAAAAGCTGCGCGAGAAGATCGGCCTGGACGATGAGGCGTTTTTTATCGCCTCTGGCGACACGTTCCAGATCTGGAAGCCGGAGACCTACCAGTCCGAAGAAGCCGCGAAGACCGAGAAGTGGCTTGATGAACTGCCGGATGATTTCGACCCCCTCAGCCTGCTGGACAGGGTCGAAGGAGAATAGGGTATGGCCGTGAAAACACGCGCGAACCCTACAGAGAAACCCCATATTCCCGTTCTGCTGCGCCCGCTTCTGAAAGCCGTGGCACCGGTGTCCGGCGTCTGGCTGGACGGAACGTTCGGGGCGGGCGGCTATGCGCGCGGGTTGCTGGAGGCCGGGGCCGACACGGTGATCGGCGTTGACCGCGACCCCGCGGTATTCGACATGGCCGCGGCATGGGCCGGGGACTACGGCGACAGGCTGAAACTGGTCAGAGGCACGTTCGGGCGGCTTGACGACTATGCGACCGATCTGGACGGGGTGGTGCTGGATCTGGGGGTTTCCTCGATGCAGCTCGATCAGGCGGAGCGCGGGTTCTCGTTCATGAAGGATGGCCCCCTGGACATGCGGATGAGCCAGTCCGGGCCATCGGCCGCTGATCTGGTGAACGAGGCCGATGAAGGTGAATTGGCCGATATTCTTTATCAATACGGCGAAGAGCGTGCGTCGCGCAGGATCGCGCGGGCGATTGTCGCGGCACGTGACGAGGGGCGGATCGAGACAACGGGCGCGCTGGTCAGGATCGTCGAGAAATGCCTGCCGCGTCCGAAGCCGGGGCAGAGCCATCCGGCAACCCGCAGCTTTCAGGCGATCCGGATCGCGGTGAACGATGAATTCGGCGAGCTGGTTTCGGGGCTTGAGGCGGCAGAGCGGGCGCTGAAGCCGGGCGGCAAACTGGCGGTTGTCAGTTTTCATTCGCTCGAAGACCGGATCGTCAAGCGGTTCTTGCAAGCGCGCGCGTTCTCGGGCGGCGGCGGCAGCCGTTACGCGCCCGAAGTGGCAGCAGCGGAACCCGCGTTTGAAGACCTTTCGAAAGCGATCGGTCCCGACAGGGATGAGTTGGAAGAAAACCCGCGCGCGCGCTCTGCAAAGCTGCGCGTTGCCGTCAGGACGACGGCCCCGGCCGCGCCGGTGGATCGGGCGGCACTGGGGATGCCGGGATACAAGAAGGAAGGAAAGCGGTAGATGCGGTCGATGTTGTTTGTTCTGTCGGCGCTGGCGGTGATGGCACTGGGGTTTTGGGCCTATCAGGAGAATTACAAGACGCAATTGGCGATCCGCAACGTCGAGGATGTCCAGCAAGAGATCGGTTCCTTGCGCGAAGAGCTTGCGGTGCTCAGGGCGGAATGGGCCTATCTGAACCGCCCCGACAGGCTGCAGGAACTGGCGGACCTGAACTTTGACCGGCTGGGGCTGTTGCCGCTGATGCCCGAGCAGTTCGGGCGCGTTGATCAGATTTCCTACCCGGTGGAGGTGCTGGGTCCGGTGGTGAACCCGATCGATGTCGTTGGCATTCTGGAGGCGTCGCAATGATCCGCACCCCGCTGCGCCCGCTGGCCCGCATCCTGTCCGCCCGCCAGAACGGTGAGAACCCCGATGCGATCGAGCGCGAGAATATCCGGGTCCGTCACGAAGCGATGCGCGACAAGGCGCGGCGGCGCGCCGAGGGCCGCCTGCTGGTGATCGGCGCGTTCTTCCTGTTCGCGTTTGTTGCGGTCGGCGTTCGGATGGGGTCGCTGGCGTCAAGCCAGCCGACGGAACCGCATTCTGCAGGCACCGGCACCAGCATCGTTGCGCAACGTGCTGATATCGTGGATAGAAATGGCCGGATTCTGGCAACGAACCTGATTACCGATGCGCTGTATGCTCAGCCGCCCATGATGGTGGACAAGCCGCGCGCGGCAGCGGAGCTGGTCAAGGTGTTCCCCGATCTCGACGAGGCGATGCTGCTGAAGCAGTTCGAGAGCAACCGCAAGTTCATGTGGATCAAGAAGCGGATATCTCCTGAGCAGAAACAACTGGTCCATGACATCGGCGACCCGGGTCTGCTGTTCGGTCCGCGCGAGATGCGGCTGTATCCCAATGGCAAGCTTGCCGCGCATGTGCTTGGAGGATCGTCCTTTGGGCGCGAGGGCGTGCATTCGGCGGAAGTGATCGGCGTGGCCGGGGTTGAAAAGACCTTCGACGATTTCCTGCGCGATCCCGCGATGGGCGGGGAGCCTTTGCAACTGTCGCTGGATCTGACGATCCAGACCGCGACGGAGCGGGTGCTTTATGGTGGCATGAAGCTGATGAATGCGCGCGGTGCAGCGGCAATTCTAATGGATGTGCATACCGGCGAAGTCATAAGCATGGTCTCGTTGCCGAATTTCGACCCCAACACCCGGCCCAACCCGCTTTTGGCAGGGGTGCCGGCGGACAGCCCGCTGTTCAACCGGGCCGTTCAGGGTGTCTATGAACTGGGATCGACCTTCAAGATCTTCGCCGTGTCGCAGGCGCTTGAGGAACGGCTGGTCAACCCCTCGACGATGATCGAGACCAAGGGGCCGCTGACCTGGGGCAAGTACCGCATCCGCGACTTTCACGACTACGGCAAGGAACTGAGCGTCACCGATGTTATCGTGAAAAGCTCGAACATCGGCACCGCGCGCATCGCGATGATGATCGGCGCCGAGCGCCAACAGCGGTTCATGGGCGCGCTCGGGTTCCTTGAACCAACAAAGGTCGAGCTCGTCGAAGCGCCCGGCGCGAGACCCTTGTCACCGAAGAACTGGTCGGAGATCTCGACGATGACGATTTCCTATGGCCACGGCTTGTCGGCCAGCCCGCTCCATCTGGCGACGGCCTATGCCAGCATTCTGAACGGCGGCACCAAGGTGACGCCGACCCTGTTGAAGCAGGGCCATGTCGAGCCGGGGCCGCGCGTGGTGTCCGAATCGACCTCGGCCGCGGCGCGGAGCATGTTGCGGCAGGTCGTGCAGCGCGGTACCGCGAGTTTCGGCGAGGTTCCGGGCTATGCGGTGGGCGGCAAGACGGGCACCGCGGACAAGCCCAAGGAACGCGGCGGCGGCTACTACAAGGACAAGGTCATCGCGACCTTCGCCAGCGTCTTTCCAGCCAACGATCCGAAATATGTGCTGGTCGTGACGTTGGACGAACCAGTGGAAACCTCGGGGTCCGAACCTCGCCGGACGGCGGGTTGGACATCGGTGCCGGTTGCCGCGGAAATCATCCGCCGCATCGCGCCGCTTCTGGGCCTCAGACCCGAGATTGAACCGGGTGCGGTAGATAAGGTAACACTGACCTCGAATTAGGGCAAAGGGCGGGCATATGGCGGAGCGGGCAGAGACGAAATCGCTGGCAGAGCTTGGCCTGACCGCGCAGGGACGGCGCGAAGCCCGGATCAGCGGCCTGTCGGTAGACAGCCGCGCGGTCAGGCCGGGGCATCTGTTCGTCGCAATGTCCGGAACGCGTGTGCATGGCGGCGAGTTCATCCAGTATGCGTTGCGGATGGGGGCTGCGGCCGTGCTGACCGACCGCGAGGGTGCGGCGATCGCGAAAGACGAATTGGCGGCGGCGGACGTGCCGGTGGTTCTGGCCGAGGATCCGCGTCAGGCGCTGGCCTATGCCGCGGCGCTGTGGTTCGGGCGGCAGCCGGAAACGGTGGTCGCCGTCACCGGGACCAACGGCAAGACATCCGTTGCGACCTTTACCCGGCAGATCTGGTCGGCGCTGGGCTACGCGGCGATCAATATCGGCACGACCGGGGTTGAGGGCGCCTACACCGCGCCTTCGGCGCATACCACGCCCGAGCCGATCACCCTGCACAGGCTGCTGGCCTCGGCCGCCGATGCCGGTGTGACACATGCCGCGATGGAGGCGTCGAGCCACGGGCTGGAGCAGCGGCGGCTGGACGGGGTGCGGCTGGCGGCGGCGGCTTTCACCAATTTCAGTCAGGACCATCTGGATTATCACGCCACGTTCGAGGATTATTTTGCCGCGAAGGCAGGTCTTTTCGACCGTGTTCTGCCCGAGGATGCCGTCGCGGTGGTCAATCTGGACGATGACCGGGGCCCCGATATCGCGGAAATCGCGCTGGACCGGGGGCAGGACCTGTTGACGGTCGGGCGCGGTATGGGCGCGCATCTGCGGATTGCCGGGCAGCGGTTCGACGCAACCGGGCAGAACCTTCGGTTCGAATGGAACGGCGAGCCTCATCAAGCCCGGCTGGCGCTGATCGGCGGTTTTCAGGCCGAAAACGTGCTGGCGGCTGCGGCTTTGGCCATCGGCGCCGGCGCCGCGCCGGACCAGGTCTTCCGGACCTTTTCCGAATTGACGACGGTGCGGGGCCGGATGCAGCTTGCCGCGACGCGGGACAATGGATCTGCCGTTTTCGTCGACTATTCTCATACCCCCGATGCCCTGGCGACGGCGCTGCAGGCGCTCAGGCCGCATGTGATGGGTCGTCTGGTGGTGGTTTTCGGCGCCGGCGGGGATCGCGACACAAGCAAGCGGATTCTGATGGGGCAGGCCGCTGCGGAATATGCCGACGTGGTCATCGTCACCGACGACAATCCACGCTCGGAAGTGCCGGCTTCGATCCGCGCCATGGTCATGCAGGGCTGTCCGGAGGCGACCGAGGTCGGTGACCGGGCCGAGGCCATCCTGCGCGGGGTCGATGCGCTGCAGCCCGGTGATGCGCTCTTGATCGCTGGCAAGGGCCACGAGACCGGTCAGGTGATCGGCGACGATGTCTATCCGTTCGACGATGCGGAACAAGCAAGCGTGGCGGTTGCGGCACTTGACGGACGGGTGTCTTGATGCCGCTCTGGACTTCGGATGACGCCGCCGCCGCGACGGGAGGTCAGAACACGCGCGACTGGGCAGCCACCGGGGTTTCGATCGACACCCGCAGCCTGCAGCCGGGCGATCTTTTCGTCGCACTCACCGATCAGCGGGACGGGCATGATTTCGTCGCGCAGGCCTTGGCCAAGGGCGCGGCCGCTGCACTGGTCAGCCGTACCCCTGAAGGCGTGCCGCAGGATGCGCCGCTTTTGCGGGTGCCCGATGTATTGGAGGCGCTTGGCGATCTTGGCCGGGCTGCGCGGGCGCGCACGGCGGCGCGGGTCGTTGGCGTCACCGGATCGGTCGGCAAGACCTCGACCAAGGAAATGCTGCGCGCGGTTCTGAGCAGGCAAGGGCGGACCCATGCCGCCGAAGGCAGTTTCAATAACCATTGGGGGGTGCCCCTGACATTGGCGCGGATGCCCTCGGATACCGAATTCGCGGTGATCGAGATCGGCATGAACCATCCCGGCGAGATCGCGCCTTTGGCGAAGATGGCGCGGCCGCATGTGGCGATGATCACGACGGTCGCGGCGGCGCATCTGGAGGCATTCGACAGTATCGAAGGGATCGCGCGGGAAAAGGCCTCGATCTTCGAAGGGCTGGAGCCGGGCGGTATCGCCGTCATCAACGCCGATCTGCCGGTGACGCCCATTCTGGTCGCGGCGGCAAAGGCCGCGGGTGCGTCGGTGGTCAGCTTCGGCGAGGCTGACGGCGCCGACTACCGGCTGGAAACCGCGCAACTGGCGCAGGACACGCTGATCGTTCACGCGCGACACCGCGGCGAACGGATCCTGTTCAAGGTCATGTCACCGGGCCGCCATTTCGCCCGCAACGCGCTGGGCGTTCTGGCGGTGGCAGAGGCGCTTGGCGGCGATCTGGCGCTGGCGTCCTGCGATCTGGCCAGCTGGGACCCACCCTTGGGACGCGGCGCGCGCGAAACGGTGGTTCTTGACATTGTCGACGACCATCTGACGGTGGACCTGCTGGATGACGCATTCAACGCGAACCCGACATCCATGGCCGCGGCACTGGACATCCTCGCCGCCAGCCGCACGACGGACGGGATCGGCCGGGTCGCGGCGGGTCGCAGGATCGCCGTTCTGGGCGATATGCTTGAACTGGGTCCGGACGAAGGCCGGATGCACGAAGAAATCGCTGCTCTACCGACATTGAAATCCGTGGCGCAGGTCCATTGCGTCGGCCCGCTGATGCGCCGGCTTTACGATCGCCTGCCGCCGCAGCAAAGGGGCGAATGGCACGAAACGGCCGAACGTCTGGCCGCGCGCGCGCATGTGCTGGTCGATGCGGGTGACGTGATCCTGATCAAGGGGTCGAAAGGCAGCAAGGTGTCGCTAGTCGTTGACGCCATCCGAAAACTGGGCCATCCGCTGAGCCGGGAACCGCGGGGGAACGCGTAAATGTTATTCTGGCTTACCGAGCTGTCGGACGGCGGCGATTTTTTCAACCTGTTTCGCTATATCACCTTTCGCGCAGGCGGGGCCTTTTTCACGGCGCTGATCTTCGGGTTCATCTTCGGGCGTCCACTGATCAACCTTTTGCGGCGCAAGCAGGGAAAGGGCCAGCCGATCCGCGAAGATGGCCCCAAGAATCACATCCTGGAAAAGGCGGGCACCCCGACCATGGGGGGCTTGCTGATCCTGAGTGCGCTGGTCGTGTCGACGCTGCTCTGGGCGCGGCTGGACAATGTCTATGTCTGGACCGTTCTGCTGGTGACCGTGGGCTTTGGGGCAGTCGGTTTCGTCGATGACTATCAGAAAGTCGCCAAGCGCAATGCCAAAGGCGTGCCGGGCCGGGTTCGGTTCGGTGTCGGACTGCTGATTGCGGCGGTGGCCACCTATGTCGCTTCGCATGCCCATCCGCTGGATCTGACCAACCAGCTGGCCATGCCGGTGTTCAAGAACGTGCTGATCAATCTGGGCATTTTCTTCATCCCCTTCGGAATGATCGTTATCGTTGGCGCTGCGAACGCGGTGAACCTTACGGACGGGCTGGACGGTCTTGCGATCATGCCGGTGATGATCGCCGCAGGGACTTTGGGTGTCATTTCCTATCTCGTCGGTAACGCGGTCTTTGCACCGTATCTGGAGGTGCACTACGTCCCGGGCACCAGCGAGATTCTGATCTTCTGCGCCGGGCTGATCGGCGGCGGACTTGGCTTCTTGTGGTACAACGCACCGCCGGCCGCCGTTTTCATGGGTGACACAGGCTCGCTGGCGCTTGGGGGCGCGCTGGGCGCGATCGCGGTCGTCACCAAGCACGAGATCGTGCTGGCCATCGTCGGCGGTCTTTTCGTGGTCGAGGCGTTGAGCGTCATCATCCAGGTGCTTTACTTCAAGCGAACCGGGCGGCGCGTGTTCCTGATGGCCCCGATCCACCATCATTTTGAACAGCTTGGCTGGAAAGAGCCGCAGATTGTGATCCGGTTCTGGATCATCTCGCTGATCCTTGCCCTGATCGGCCTTGCCACTCTGAAGCTCCGGTGATGACTGCGGTTCGCGAAACCAATGCGATGATAGCGGGAATGGCGCCTGTCGCCCTGTCGGGGCGATGGCATTTCTGCACAGTGGCTGCGGACGATCCGCGGTGCGACAGGCTGCGCCTGATCGCGCGGGCAACGCTGGCCGAGACCGAGGGCTGGTCTCTGATCCTTGACGAAGCGGCGGCGGTCGCCGAGGGGATGACCACGGATATGCCAATGACGCAGATCTCGCTTGAGGTCCATTCCGCGCTGGACGGAATTGGTCTGACGGCGGCGATTTCCAAGGCGCTGACGGAGGCGGAGTTGCCCTGCAACATCGTTGCCGGATATCATCATGATCACATCTTTGTCCCCTCGGGCCGCGCAGACGAAGCCGTCGCGCTGCTTCGGGCGCGGGCGAAGGAAGCGGGGGCGATGTGATACCGGTTCGCGGATTTGAGGGCCGTAAGGTTGCGGTGCTGGGGCTTGGGCGATCTGGGCTGGCGACGGCGCGGGCGCTTCGGGCCGGTGGCGCCGAGGCGCTTTGCTGGGACGACAGCGCCGAGGTGCGCGAGGCCGCAGAAGGGCAAGGCATCGCGATCCATGATCTGACCCGCGGCAACTCTTGGGCCGAGATATCCGCACTGATCGTTTCGCCGGGCATTCCGCACCTTTATCCCGAGCCCAACAAGGTCATTGCCGCGGCGATGGCAGCCGGCGTGCCGGTCGACAATGATATCGGGCTGTTCTTCCGATCTTTCGCCACGGACGACTGGGACAGTTTTGAGACCACGCCTCAGGTGATCGCGGTCACCGGGTCCAATGGCAAGTCGACGACCTCGGCCCTGATCCATCACATCCTGACCGAAAACGGCCGGGCATCGCAGCTTGCCGGAAATATCGGGCGCGGGGTTCTGGATATCGAACCGGCCGAAGACGGCGGCGTCGTGGTCCTGGAATTGTCGAGTTACCAGACCGATCTGGCGCGGGCCATGACACCTGACGTTGCGGTCTTCACCAACCTGACGCCGGACCATCTGGACCGGCACGGCGGTATGGGGGGATATTTCGCGGCCAAGCGCCGGTTGTTCGCCGAAGGTGGGCCGGACCGCGCGGTCATCGGCGTGGATGAGGCCGAGGGCGTCTATCTGGGCAACCAGCTGTCCGAAGGCCCCGAAGACGACCGTGTCATCCGGGTTTCAGTCGAGCGCAAGTTGACCGGGCCGGGCTGGGCGGTCTTTGCGCGAAAGGGGTTCCTGTCCGAATTCCGCAAGGGACGTCAGGTCTGCGCGATCGATTTGCGCGGCGTTGCGGGGTTGCCGGGGACGCATAACCACCAGAATGCCTGCGCCGCCTATGCTGCCTGCCGGTCGCTCGGGCTGGCGCCGAAGGCCATCGAGAGGGCGTTTGCGTCTTTTCAGGGTTTGCCGCATCGCAGTCAGCTTGTGGGCGAGCGGGCCGGGGTGCGTTTCGTCAACGATTCCAAGGCGACGAATGCCGATAGCGCAGAGAAAGCGCTGCAGGCCTTTGGCCGCATTCGCTGGATCGCGGGCGGGCTGGGCAAGGACGGTGGCATCGAGTCCCTGCGCCCGGTCCTTGGCTCTGTGGTGAAGGCCTATCTGATCGGCCATTCGGCGCGCGATTTCGCGCTGCAACTGGGCGACACGCCCTATGAGATCTGCGAAACCATGGCGCGCGCGGTTGCCCGAGCGGCAGAGGAGGCCGTCGAGGGCGAGGTCGTGCTGCTGGCTCCTGCCGCGGCGAGTTTCGATCAATATCCAAACTTCGAGAAGCGCGGTGAGGATTTCATGGCTGCCGTCAACGCAGTTCTCGCCGGCGTCTAGTCGCGGCCCAGCGCGGCAGCGACGCGGGCCAGAGTCTTTGGCCTGTAGGGGGGGGAGGCTTCGCGCCAGCGCCGTCGTGCGGCGGGCGAAACGGTCGCAGCATCCTTTGGGCCCTCGCGGTCGGCGCGACTGGCAACGATGGCAAAGAACCCCTTCTTCGGGTTCGAGCGGTTGTGGAGCGGCGCGAAATCATCAATCTGGCGGCGGAAGCTGTCGAGCGCTCCCTTCGTGAATTTGAGACCTGCGGCCTCGGCGCCTTCCGCGATCCAGACCAGGGTGTTGTCGGAGAGGCCGGTGATGTCGCCACCGCCACCGACCGAGCCGTGATCGCCCGGAAACCAAAGCTGCTGATACGGCGCAGCATCGCCCGTTGCACCGCCATTCAGCCGGTCGAGATTGTCCCAAAGCGTTGGCGGATAGGCTCTGCGCCTTTCGTCGGTTGATACGGCATGCCGGGCCGCGCCGACACTGCGCGACAGGTCCGCATCGTGAAACCGGTATTTGTCGTTGAAAATCTTGGTGAAGCCGCCGAGATATCTGGGCACGCCGAGCGCACCTACGGTATCCCAGACACCGAGATAGGCGATCTGCAGAAGATGGCCGGGTTTGTGGCCGTTGTCGCGCCGCCATTCCTGTTCTTCAGGGCTGGTGGCAATTTCGGGGTTGATCGTCAGGCGGAACGCGCAGTTCTTGGGGTGGTTCGGGTGCCCGTCCTTGTCGCTGGCCCGGTAATGATCCATTGCATCGCGGACCATGTTGATCTTGTTGCGGGTTGGAATGCCGCAAGACCGGATGAGCCCGGCCAGCGACCGTGCGGTATAAGCGCCGCGCGAGAAGCCGAAGATGAAGATCTCGTCCTTGGGCTGGTAGCTGTAGGCCAGTGCGCGGTAGGCCGTTTCGATCTTTGCGTCGAGGCCCCAACCGAATGCCCCGCCGCCGAATTTGTCTATCGTCCGCGAGAGCCAGCTTGCCCCGCTATCGGTGCCGACACCGGGGACGTAGATCAGTTGCTGAAACGTGCGCCCGTCGGTCAGGCTCATTGCTTGCGAGAGAGCTACGACGTTGGTGCCGTATTCGGCATCCGCGTGGTTCCAGGTTCCGTCACAGAAAATCGCTATGCGTTTCAACAGGTTCTCTCCCAAACACCAAACCGGGGCGCGACGAAATTCGCGTTAAAGGAGAGTATAGCAGATTGTTGACGCCCTGTCGCAGTCGGATCGGCGCTGTCGTTCAGTCGGAGGGGTGGTTGTGATCCGTGCGGATCTTGCTGAGCACCTTGTCGAGTCGGCTGGATTTGAATTCCCAAGTCTGGCGATATTCATCAAGCCAGTCATATGCAAAACGCATGGGCAGGGCGCGCAATTTGCGCGGACGGGCCTGAGCTTTCTTGCCGCCTTCGATCAGTCCGGCTTCTTCCAAGACCTTAAGATGACGGGAAATTGCAGGCTGGCTCATGCTAAAGGGTTCGGTCAATTCCTTGACCGTGGCTTCGCCTTGCATCAGGCGTTCCAAAATTGCACGCCGGGTAGGATCGGCGAGTGCAGAAAAGGTCTTATCCAAACGAGTCTTCGACATTGGCAGACTTTTATAAAATAGAGCCCGATAGTTCCGAGTCACTGATGAAAAGTCAACGCCACATTTTGGACACAATCTGTTGCGCCAAAGTGCTGGCGAACTGCCGGAAACTTGTCTACACTTGCGCTCAGACCCGGAAAACGGGCGATTTGAGGCAGTGTTAGGCAGTAGCTCATGACGGAAATGGTCTATGGCACAGTCCCCATGCGGGACGGCGAACCGATTCTTCCGCGATGGTGGCGCACCATCGACAAGCTTTCGATGGTTTGTGTTTTCATCCTGTTCGGTATCGGCCTTTTGCTGGGGCTGGCGGCCTCTCCTCCGCTCGCCGAACGCAACGGGTTTGACGCCTTCTACTATGTCGAACGGCAGGCGTTTTTCGGCGGGCTTGCGCTGGTCGCGATGATATGTACGACGATGATGTCGCCGCAACTGGTGCGGCGTCTTGGGGTGATCGGTTTCATCGCCGCATTCGTTGCGCTCGCCTTGCTGCCCTTTTTCGGAACCGATTTCGGCAAAGGTGCCGTGCGCTGGTATTCGCTGGGGTTCGGCAGCTTCCAGCCTTCGGAATTCCTGAAGCCCGGCTTTATCATCGTTGCCGCGTGGCTCATGGCCGCAAGTCAGGAAATCAACGGGCCCCCGGGTCGGATGTATTCGCTGATCGTCACGGCGGCGATCGTCATGATGTTGGCGTTGCAGCCCGATTTCGGTCAGGCCTGTCTGATCCTCTTTGGCTGGGCCGTGATGTATTTCGTCGCCGGTGCGCCCATCGTTCTTCTGGTCCTTCTGGCGGGCGGGACGGTTTTGGCCGGTTCGCTGGCCTATAACAGTTCCGAACATTTCGCGCGCCGGATCGACGGTTTCCTGTCGCCCGATGTCGATCCCCGGACGCAACTTGGCTATGCGACCAACGCCATTCAGGAGGGCGGCTTTTTCGGTGTCGGTGTCGGCGAGGGTCAGGTGAAATGGTCTTTGCCGGATGCGCATACCGATTTCATCATCGCCGTCGCGGCCGAGGAATACGGGTTGATCCTGGTGCTGGTCATAATCGGGCTGTTCACCACGATCACCGTTCGATCGCTCTTGCGGCTCATGCGCGAGCGCGATCCCTTCATCCGACTGGCGGGCACCGGGATGGCCTGCATCTTCGGGATCCAGGCCATGATCAATATCGGCGTTGCGGTCCGCATGTTGCCTGCGAAAGGTATGACCTTGCCGTTCGTCAGCTATGGAGGATCGTCTTTGATTGCCGGCGGGATCGCGGTGGGTGCGCTTCTGGCGTTCACCCGCAGCAGGCCGCAAGGACAGATCGGCGACATCCTGATCAACAGGGGCAAGTAGACGATGGCCAAGCCCCCCCTTCTTGTCATCGCGGCGGGCGGAACCGGCGGGCACATGTTCCCGGCCCAGGCCTTGGCCGAGGCGATGCTGCGCCGGGGCTGGCGGGTGAAGCTGTCCACCGATGCGCGGGGCGCGCGCTATACGGGCGGCTTTCCGCATGTCGTGCGGATCGAGCAGGTCGCCAGCGCCACATTCGCAAGGGGCGGGGCGGTGGCAAAGGCGGCAGCGCCGTTCCGGATCGCGGGTGGTGTGATAAGCGCCGTGGCGGCGATGTTGCGCGACAGGCCGGCGGTTGTTGTTGGCTTTGGTGGCTACCCTTCGATTCCGGCGATCTCGGCCGCGAAGATCCTGCGGCTGCCACGGATGATCCACGAACAGAACGGCATTCTGGGCAAGGTCAACGATTTCTTTGCCCGCAAAGAGCGGGTCAACGCGGTTGCCTGTGGCACATGGCCGACGAAACTGCCGGGCGGCGTGCAGGGTGTGCATACCGGAAATCCGGTGCGCGCGGCGGTCCTCGACAAGGCCGGCGCGCCCTATATTCCGCCCGGAGACTATCCGATGTCCTTACTGGTCATCGGCGGGTCTCAGGGGGCCCGAATTCTGTCCGATGTCGTGCCGGAAGCGATCACGATGCTGCCTGAGGCTTTGCGCGCGAGGCTGCGGGTCGCGCATCAGGCGCGGGACGAGGACGAGGCGCGGGTCACGGAATTTTACGCAGCGGCCGGGATCAAGGCCGATGTGCAGCCGTTCTTCACGGACATTCCGCGCCGCATGTCCGAGGCGCAGCTGATCATCAGCCGCGCCGGCGCGTCATCTGTTGCCGATATCAGCGTGATCGGCAGGCCTTCGATACTGATCC
Organism: Paracoccaceae bacterium; assembly: GCA_024642725.1. Classification (GTDB taxonomy): domain Bacteria; phylum Pseudomonadota; class Alphaproteobacteria; order Rhodobacterales; family Rhodobacteraceae; genus JAHEAO01. The sequence goes on from JAHEAO010000010.1 coordinate 25,218, forward strand.
CCTTTGCAGCCGCCGCTGCCGATCACCAAACCGCAAATGCGCGCGGGCTGGTTAACGCCGGGGCAGCGATACTGATACCGGAATCACGGCTTGAACCCGGATCGCTGTCGGAGCAGATAGAGGCCGTCTTTTCCAATCCAGAGGCCGCGGTGAAAATGGCGCATGCAGCACTCGATGCGGCGCGCCCGGATGCGACCGAGCGATTGGTGGAGATGGTCGAGGGTCTGGCAGGCAAGGGGCAGAACGAATGAACGCAGCGGCAACGAAACTTCCCACCGAGATGGGACCGATCCACTTCGTGGGCATCGGCGGAATCGGGATGTCGGGCATTGCCGAGGTGTTGCTCAATCACGGCTATACCGTCCAGGGGTCGGACCTGAAGGCCAGCAAGATCACCGACCGGCTGAAAAAGCTGGGTGCAACGATCTTTGAAGGCCAGCGGGCCGAGAACCTCGAGAATGCCGAGGTCGTTGTCATCTCGAGCGCGATCAAGCGCGGCAATCCGGAACTCGACGCGGCGCGGAACATGGGGCTGCCGGTAGTTCGCCGGGCCGAGATGCTGGCCGAACTGATGCGGCTGAAGTCGAACGTCGCGGTGGCGGGGACGCATGGCAAGACGACCACGACAACGCTGGTGGCGACGCTTCTGGACGCGGGCGGTCTGGACCCGACGGTGATCAACGGCGGCATCATTCACGCCTATGGCTCGAACGCGCGGATGGGGCAGGGCGAATGGATGGTGGTCGAGGCCGACGAAAGCGATGGCACGTTCAACCGCCTGCCTGCAACGATCGCGATTGTCACCAATATAGACCCCGAACACATGGAGCACTGGGGGTCCATCGAGAATCTGCGGCAAGGCTTTTACGATTTCGTATCGAATATTCCGTTTTACGGGCTGGCGGTGTGTTGCACCGATCATCCCGAAGTGCAGGCGCTGGTCGGCAGGATCACCGATCGCCGGGTCGTGACCTTCGGCTTCAACGCGCAGGCCGACGTGCGGGCCGTGAACCTGCATTACAAGGGCGGCGTGGCGCAATTCGACATCGCACTGCAGGCCGATGAGATGGTGATCGAGGGTTGCTCGTTGCCGATGCCGGGCGATCACAACGTGTCAAACGCTCTGGCCGCTGTCGCGGTTGCACGGCATCTGGGGATGAAGGCTGCGGAAATCCGCGACGCTCTGGCCAAGTTTGGCGGGGTCAACCGGCGCTTTACCAAGGTGGGCGAGGTCAATGGCGTCACGATCATCGACGACTACGGTCACCACCCGGTCGAGATCGCGGCTGTTCTGAAGGCCGCGCGGCAAGCCAGTGACGGTCGCGTCATCGCGGTTCACCAGCCGCACCGTTACACGCGCCTGTCGAGCCTGTTCGAAGACTTTTGTGGTTGTTTCAACAATGCCGATGTTGTCGGCATTGCCGATGTCTATTCAGCCGGGGAAGACCCCATTCCCGGAGCGTCCCGCGATGATCTGGTTGCGGGGCTGATCCGCCATGGTCATCGCCATGCGCGCGCCATCGGGTCCGAGGATGACCTTCTGAAGCTGGTCAAGGAACAGGCGCAGCCGGGCGATATCGTTGTCTGCCTGGGGGCCGGCACGATCAGCGCCTGGGCCAACAACCTTCCAGCGCGCCTGAAGGAGAGCTGATGACGCAAGCCACGCTCAAACGCCGGATCGGCCCGGGGCTGCTGACAGCTTACGGCGTCGGTGTGATGGTGGGGGCGGGGATTTACGTGCTGACGGGGGCCGCCGCGGGGGCGGCGGGAATGTGGGCCCCCGTCGCGTTCCTGCTGGCTGCCGTGATCGCGGTCCCGACGGCATTGACCTTTTCCGAGCTTTCCGCGCGCATTCCCGAGGCGGCGGGCGACAGTTCCTATATCGAAGCCGGGTTGCGCCGCCATGATCTGGCGCTGGCGGTGGGCTGGATCAACATCATCGCGGGGACCGTGGCTGCGGCCGCGGTACTGCGCGGTGGCGTGGGGTATCTTGTCTCCTTCGTCGACATTCCGTTCCACTGGGCTGTTTTTGGCATTGGCGTCGGGCTGGTGCTGATCGCGATTGTCGGGGTTCTGGAGAGCCTGGCCTTCGCCGCTGTGCTGACCGTGGTCGAAGTCATCGGCCTGATGCTGGTGATCTGGGCCGGCTTCGCGGCCGCGCCGGTTTCGGACTGGGCGCTGCCATTGCCGCCGCCCGAATGGGCCGGAATTGCCGGCGCGACGGTCTTTGCCTTCTTTGCCTATATCGGCTTCGACGACATCGTGAACATCGCCGAGGAAGCGCGCGACCCCGAGCGGACGCTGCCCCGCGCCATCCTGTGGTCGCTTCTGCTGACCGGACTGCTTTACGCGCTTGTTTCACTTGCCGCGACCCGTTCGATTCCGCGCGAGGTTCTGGCGGTGTCCGAGCGGCCGCTTGCTCTGGTCTGGGAGGCGGGCTCTGGAAGGTCAGGCGTGTTCCTGTCCGCCATCGCGGTCGCGGCGGCGCTGAACGGCGTGCTGGCGCAGATCGTCATGGCCAGCAGGATCCTGTACGGCTTGGGGAAGCGGTCACGGTCGCTTCTGGTGTTCCGACAAGCGCATCCACGCTTTGGGACGCCCGTTCTGGGCTCCGTGATCATGGGCGCGGCGGTGATCGTTTCGGCGATGACCCTGCCGGTCGCGACACTTGCCGAACTCACGACGCAGGCGCTGTTGATCGTCTTCGCGATCGTCAACCTGTCGCTGATCGGATTGAAGCGGCGTGATCCGGCAACGCCGTTCGATGTACCTGTCTGGGTCCCGGCGTTGGGGTTCGGCGCCTGTGCCCTGGCTTTCGTCGGCTCGATATGGGCGGTGGCGTCATGAGCTGGTCGCTGATCCTTGCCTGCCTTTGGGTTCTTGTTTCGGCCATCACCGCGATGCTGCCGATGCGCCTGCAATACGTACCGGGGATTCCGCTGCTGATCGCGGCGCCCGTCCTGCTGGTCTATCTGGGGGTTCAGCACGGGATCTGGGTGGCGCTTCTGGGCCTGGCCGCCGTGCTGTCGGTGCTGCGCAACCCGATCATCTATTTTGGCAGGAAGGCGCTTGGCCTGCCGGTTGAATTGCCCAAGGAATTTAAGGAGGGGAAACCATGAGTCTCTCGCTCGTTCTGGCGTTGTGCTGGTTGGTGGCTGCGAATGTCATCGGGATGTTTCCCAGCAAGCGCAACCACTGGCCCGCCGCCTATGCCCTGATTGCCATCGGCATCCCGCTTGTCGGCTACGTCACCTACGAGAACGGCCCGATGGTCGGTTTGATTGCGCTGGCTGCCGGAGCCTCTATCCTGCGCTGGCCGGTCTTCTATCTGTGGAGATGGCTCCGGCACTTGGGACGGGCGCAAGGAAACAAGGCTGAGTGACGAAACTTCCGCAAGTCAGGGGTGTCCTGACCCCGAACCGCCCCTTGGCGGATCTGACGTGGTTGCGGGTCGGAGGGCCTGCCGACTGGCTGTTTCAGCCGGAGGACGAACAGGATCTGGCCGATTTTCTGGCGGCGCTTGATCCTGCTGTGCCGGTCTTTCCGATGGGGGTCGGATCGAACCTGATCGTGCGCGACGGCGGGTTGCGTGCGGTGGTTGTCCGCTTGGGCAGGGGATTCAACGCGATCTCTGTCGCTGACGGTCGCGTGACTGCCGGGGCCGCCGCGCTGGATGCCCATGTCGCACGCAAATCGGCCGCAGAGGGTGTCGACCTGACATTCCTGCGCACGATCCCCGGGGCAATCGGCGGCGCGATCAGAATGAATGCCGGATGCTACGGGTCTTATGTTGCAGACCGGCTCTTGTCGGTGCGGGCGGTGACGCGAGCGGGTGAAATCGTGACCATGGCCGCTGCCGACCTGAACCTTCGCTACCGCCAGAGCGATTTGCCCGAGGGATGGGTGCTGATCGAGGCGACCTTTGAGGGGCCGCGTGGCGATCCGGCGGATTTGGAGGCGAAGATGGCCGATCAGATCGCCAGACGCGATGCATCCCAGCCCACCAAGGACCGGACCGCCGGGTCTACGTTCCGCAATCCCGCCGGGTTTTCCAGCACTGGCCGCGCCGATGACAGCCATGACCTGAAGGCCTGGAAAGTGATCGACGATGCGGGCATGCGCGGCGCGCGGCGCGGCGGGGCGCAAATGTCGGAGATGCATTCCAACTTTCTTGTCAACGCGGGTGGCGCAACTGCCGCAGATTTGGAAGGTTTGGGCGAAGAAGTTCGAAAAAAGGTATTCCAAAACAGTGGCATCTGTTTAGAATGGGAAATCATGCGCGTCGGCGAACCGGCGGCGGAATAAGAAAGCAAAAAAAGGACCGCGAACAAGGTCCGGTAAAGAGGCACGAAGTGGGACTGTCGAGCAGGACATCCCCCAAAGTGGCGGTACTGATGGGCGGCCCCTCGGCGGAACGGGAGGTGTCGTTGTCTTCGGGGCGCGAATGCGCCGCCGCGCTGCGGGAAGCGGGCTATGAGGTCGTGGAGCTGGACGCGGGTCTGGATCTTGCGGCCCGTCTTGTCGAGCTTGCCCCCGACGTCGCCTTCAATGCGCTGCATGGCCGCTGGGGAGAAGACGGCTGCGTGCAGGGCCTGCTGGAATGGCTGCGCATTCCTTACACGCATTCCGGGGTTCTCGCTTCGGCCCTTGCGATGAACAAGCAGCGCAGCAAGGAAGTTTACCGCGCCGCCGGGTTGCCGGTGGTCGACAGCGTGATCGCCTGCCGCGATGAGGTCGAGGCGCGCCATGTGCTGCCGCCGCCCTATGTGGTGAAGCCCAATAACGAAGGATCGTCGGTCGGGGTCTATATCGTCACCGAGGCGGCCAACGGCCCGCCGCAGCTCGCGCGGGAAATGCCCGAGCACGTCATGGTCGAAACCTATGTGCCGGGACGGGAATTCACGGTGACGGTGATGGGCGACCGGGCGCTGACGGTGACCGATATCATCACCGAAGGCTGGTATGACTACCATGCGAAATACGCGGTCGGCGGTTCACGGCATGAAGTGCCGGCCAATGTGCCGGCTGAGATATTCGATGCCTGCCTCGATTACGCATTGCGTGCGCATCAGGTTCTGGGCTGTCGCGGCCTGAGCCGGACCGATTTGCGCTGGGATGCGACGCGCGGGCTTGCCGGGCTGTTCCTGCTGGAAACCAACACGCAGCCGGGCATGACCCCGACATCGCTTTCCCCCGAACAGGCGGCGCATTGCGGCACCAGTTTTCCCGAGCTTTGCAGCTGGATGGTGGAGGATGCGTCATGCGACCGCTGAGCGCGCCCGCCCGCGACCCGGCTCCGAGCCGCACGGCCTATCGCATGCACCGGCTCTGGCTGACCCCGATGTATCGTCGGATGCTGCGCGTCGGGCTGCCCCTGCTTGTCGTCGTTTCTGCGGTCGGATGGTATCTGAGCGACCCCGACCACATCAGGGGGATTTCGGACAAGGCTGCCGAGATCCGGCGGTCAATTCAGGAACGTCCTGAATTCATGGTCAAGCTGATGGCGATCGATGGCGCATCGGAGGAGATCGCCGAGAGCATCCGGGCCGTCCTGCCCGTGGATTTCCCGGTCAGTTCATTCGACCTCGACCTGCCGGCGATGCAGGACCGGATTGAAGAACTTGATGCCGTTGATCGTGCCGATCTGCGCATCCGTCCCGGCGGCATCCTGCAGATTGAAGTGCGCGAACGTGTTCCGGCTGTAGTTTGGCGTACCGCGCAGGGCCTTGAATTGCTCGATGCCGAAGGTCACCGGGTTTCCTCGATCGAGTCGCATTTGAAGCGGATGGACCTGCCATTGCTGGCGGGTGAGGGCGCGGATGAAATGGTGCCGGAAGCGCTTGAGGTTCTGGCGACGGCGGAACCGGTGGCCAGCCGCATCCGGGGCCTCGTGCGCATGGGCGAGCGGCGCTGGACGCTTGTTCTGGACCGGGATCAGAGCATCCTCTTGCCGGAGTCGCGGCCGGTTCAGGCGCTGGAACAGGTCATGGCGCTGGAACATGCGCAGGATCTGCTGGCCCGCGACATTGCCGTCGTGGATATGCGGAATGAGAACAGGCCGACATTGCGGATGTCGGGAAAGGCCGTCGAAGAATTGCGTCGGGCCAAGGGTTTAGTTGCGGGAGCGGGTGCGGAATGATGGATCTATATTCGAGCCAGAGAGCGATGCGTGGCATGCGGAAGGCGGCGATGCAGCGTGGCGTGATCGCGATCCTCGATGTGGGAACGTCGAAGATCGCCTGCCTTGTGCTGCGTTTCGACGGGCCGGATCATTTCCGCGAGTCCGACGGCGTCGGGTCGATGGCCGGGCAGTCCTCGTTCCGGATCATCGGGGCCGCGACCACCCGGTCGCGCGGCGTGCGTTTCGGCGAAATCGATGCCATGCAGGAAACCGAACGGGCGATCCGCACCGCCGTTCAGGCCGCCCAGAAAATGGCGAACGTCCGGGTCGATCACGTCATCGCCTGCTTTTCCGGCGCGGAACCGAGATCTTACGGGCTGGCCGGGTCGATCGAGTTGCATGACACGCAAGTGAGCGAGCAGGATGTCGCCCGCGCACTGGCGTCCTGCGACGTGCCGGATTACGGCGCGGGCAGGGAGGTGCTCCATGCTCAGCCGGTGAATTTCGCGCTCGACCACCGGACCGGAATGGGCGATCCGCGAGGCCAGATCGGCAACAAGCTGGCGGTGGACATGCATTTGCTGACCGTTGACAGCGACGTGATCCAGAACCTGCTTTATTGTATCAAGCGCTGCGATCTGGAACTGGCAGGGATCGCGTCTTCGGCCTATGCCTCGGGGATCTCCAGCCTTGTCGAAGACGAACAGGAACTTGGCGCGGCCTGTATCGACATGGGCGGCGGCACATCCGGCATCTCGATCTTTATCAAAAAGCACATGATCTACACCGATTGCGTCCGGATGGGGGGCGATCATGTGACCATGGATATTTCGAAGGGTTTGCAGGTTCCGCTGACGACGGCGGAGCGGATCAAGACCTTCTACGGCGGTGTTGTTGCGACCGGTATGGACGATCGCGAGATGATCGAAATTGGGGGCGACACGGGCGACTGGGAACATGACCGCAGAACCGTGAGCCGTACCGAACTGATCGGAATCATGCGGCCTCGGGTCGAGGAGATACTGGAAGAAGTCCGCGCCCGTCTGGATGCCGCCGGCTTCGAACATTTGCCGAGCCAGCAGATCGTGTTGACCGGGGGCGCAAGCCAGATACCGGGGCTTGACGGTCTCGCGCCCAAGATCCTGGGCCAGCAGGTGCGGATCGGGCGCCCGCTGCGCGTGCAAGGGCTGCCGCAAGCCGCGACCGGAGCTCCGTTTGCCTCGGCGGTCGGACTGTGCCTTTTCGCGGCCAATCCGCAGGACGAATGGTGGGATTTCGAAATCCCGTCAGAGCGATACCCGGCACGGTCGCTGAAACGGGCAATGAAATGGTTCAAGGATAATTGGTAGGGGCCGAAGAAATCTTACCCGGAAATCGAGAATCAACATGACGTTCGGGGCACGGTCTGCTATAGTTATCCACAGGGCCCAGAGAGGCCTAGGGCAGACAGAGCAGTCGCCGTGACAACCTAGGATTGAACCGCGCTGTCGGGTCCCGCAGCGGAGGCGGTTTGAAAGCCGTGATCCCAATTGGTTGTGGCGCTGTATGAACACCTCGCAACATCTCGATAAATCGGCGAAATCCCGCTAGTTGACCCCCGTGCCCCACTACATTTTGTGGCATTTCCATGTTTTTTGGATGACGCGGCGACCGACTCTCTTTAGATTGGCGCTGAGTAGCGAATGGCGGCCGGTATTCCCGGTTGGTAAAAAAACGACAGGCGGACAGATCTATGACATTGAATTTGAAGTTGCCCGAACATGATGACCTGAAACCCCGGATCACGGTTTTCGGCGTCGGGGGCGCGGGCGGTAACGCAGTCAACAACATGATCGAGAAGAACCTCGAAGGCGTCGAGTTCGTGGTTGCGAACACCGATGCTCAGGCGCTTCAGCAATCGACTGCACCGGCAAAAATTCAGATGGGTGTCAAGGTCACCGAAGGTCTGGGTGCGGGCGCGCGCCCGTCAGTGGGGGCCGCCGCCGCCGAAGAGACCATCGAGGAAATCGTCGACCATCTCGCTGGCGCGCATATGTGTTTCATCACGGCCGGTATGGGTGGGGGCACCGGAACCGGCGCGGCGCCGATTATCGCGCAGGCCGCACGCGAACTTGGCGTTCTGACGGTCGGTGTCGTGACCAAACCGTTCCAGTTCGAGGGCGGCAAGCGGATGCGGCAGGCCGATGAGGGCATCGAGACGCTGCAGAAGATGGTCGATACGCTGATCATCATTCCGAACCAGAACCTGTTCCGCCTCGCGAATGAAAAGACCACCTTTACCGAGGCCTTCAGCATGGCCGATGACGTCCTTTACCAGGGCGTAAAGGGTGTGACGGACCTGATGGTGCGTCCCGGCCTGATCAACCTCGACTTCGCGGACGTCCGCGCGGTGATGGACGAGATGGGCAAGGCGATGATGGGCACCGGCGAAGCGACCGGCGAAGATCGCGCAATTCAGGCGGCAGAAAAGGCGATCGCCAACCCGCTGCTCGACGAAATCTCCCTGCGCGGTGCAAAGGGTGTCCTGATCAACATCACCGGTGGATACGACCTGACGCTGTTCGAACTGGACGAAGCCGCCAACCGGATCCGCGAAGAGGTCGATCCGGATGCGAACATCATCGTCGGCTCGACGCTGGACACCGAGATGGAAGGCGCCATGCGCGTGTCCGTGGTGGCAACCGGGATCGATGCAAGCGAGTCGGTCCACGACATTCCGGTTCCGCGCCGCTCGATGGCCGCGCCGTTGCAGTCCATTGAAAAGGTAGAGGAAAAGGTTGCCCCGGTTGCGGCCAAGCTGGAAGAAGAGCTGGTCGCGCGTGAGCACAAGCCGCATGCGGAACCCAGCCTCTTCCGCGATATCGAGCCGCAGGTCGAAGCCGAGATGCCGCGCCGCGAAGAGCCGCGCAAAGAGGCCGCAGACGACTTGCCACCGCCCGCATATCAGCCGCGCGTTGCAGAGTTTCAGCCGCAGCGTGAGGAGTACACCGAGGCTCCTGCACAGGAAGAATTCGTGGCCCCTCGTGCGCCCATTGCCGGGACACCATCGCCAGAAGCGATGGCCCGTCTTCAGGCTGCTGTGAACAAGGTTCCGGCCCATCAGACCCGGCCGGGAATGGCGACGCATCAGCCCCAGGAACGGCCGCGTTTTGGCATCAATTCCCTGATCAACCGGATGACCGGGCATCAGGGCGAAGTGCCCCAGGAACGCAGCGCAACGGTAACACGACAGCAGCCGCAAATGCGCCCGGTCGAGGCTGACCCAGAGCCGAATCCGGAACAGGAAAAGATCGAGATTCCTGCCTTCCTGCGGCGTCAGGCCAACTGAATCGACCTCACAATTTTATCGGGAATGGCCAGCGCGAGCTGGCCATTTTCATTTTGAATCAATGGATTGGATCGCGCACTTACCGTAATCGGCGATAAGTCGCGCATGTGATTCTTTCATGTTTCAGAGCGTTGCAAAGATTGAGTTGAGCAATCGCGTGGGGGGCGGTAGGTCGAATTAGCCGGCGAGGGGGGCACCGCCGTTGCGACTGAAATTTGGGGTAAATCTTGCAGACGACCATCAAATCTCCTGTCTCGTTCAAGGGCACCGGGCTTCACTCGGGGGCACCTGTTCGGCTGACGATTCACCCCGCCTCGGCAGAATATGGAATCTGGTTTCGCCGCGCGGACATTTCCGTTGGTGACGCGCTTATTCCTGCGAAATGGGACGCGGTTGTTTCATCGTCGCTGTGCACCAAGCTGCGCAACGCCGCGGGAGCGGAAGTCTCCACGGTAGAACATGTGATGGCGGCTTTGGCCGGGTGTGGCGTGCATAATGCGCTGGTCGAGGTGGATGGCCCGGAAGTGCCGATCCTCGATGGCAGTGCTGCACCATTCGTGGACGGTATACTTGCCAGCGGCGTGCGCCAGTTGGCCGCGCCGGTGCGGGCAATCGAGATCCTGCGGCCGGTGACAGTGCGGATCGGAAGTGCGTCGGCGACGCTGAGTCCGGCAGACATTTTCGAGATCGAGTTCGCAATCGAGTTCGACGAAGAAGCGATCGGCCATCAGTCGAAGACGCTGAACATGGCGAATGGTGCCTTTGTGCGCGAATTGTGCGACAGCCGTACCTTCTGCCGCCAGAGCGACGTCGAGGAAATGCGCGCCAATGGTCTTGCGCTTGGCGGAACACTGGCGAATGCGGTCGTTGTGGACGGTGGCTGCGTGCTGTCTCCGGGCGGGCTGCGGCACCGTGACGAGGCGGTTCGGCACAAGATGCTGGATGCGCTCGGTGACCTCGCCCTGGCTGGCGTTCCGATCTTCGGGCGGTATTCCGGTAATCGCGCGGGCCATGCCTTGACGAACAAATTGCTGCGCGCACTTTTTGCCCAGCCTGATGCCTTCCGGATGGTAATCTGTGACGACGACGCCGCCCTTCGGTTGCCCGGTGTGGGTGTCCGTCATGCGGATGTTCCTGCCGTCGCATAGTCCTGTCATCAAAAGCCAGTCAAAGCCATTTTGCATGGTTTTTTTCTGTGCTAGGACCAGTGTAGCAAAGTGCTGACATGATGGTTTTCGCGGGGATTGCGTGTTGAATGGGCGTTTGATGGCAAAGGCTGGAACAATCGCCAGAATCGGGGTTTCGATCTTGTCTGTCGCGCTGATGGTCGGCTGCAGCAATGTTGCGTCGCAGCAGATCCCGCTCGACAACTTTTCTGCGGAAGAGATCTACCAGCGCGGCGAATATGAACTGGTGAACCGCAAGCCCGACGATGCTGCATATTTCTTTGGTGAGATCGAGCGCCTCTATCCCTACTCGGAATGGGCCAAGCGCGCGTTGATCATGCAGGCGTTCGCCTATCACAAGGACCGCGACTATCCCAATAGCCGGGCCAGCGCGCAGCGATATCTTGATTTCTACCCGGCCGAGGAAGATGCCGCCTATGCTCAGTACCTGCTGGCGCTGTCCTACTACGATCAGATCGACGATGTCGGGCGCGACCAGGGGCTGACATACCAGGCACTGCAGGGACTGCGCGAAGTCATCGAAAAATACCCCGACAGCGAATATGCAAGCTCTGCGATCCTCAAGTTTGATCTTGCCTTCGACCATCTGGCGGCGAAGGAAATGGAGATCGGGCGCTATTACCTGAAGAAAAGGCACTATGCGGCGTCGATCAACCGGTTCCGCGTCGTTGTTGAACAGTTTCAGACCACAAGCCACACGCCTGAAGCGCTCTACCGGCTGGTCGAAGCCTATCTGTCGCTTGGTTTGACGGACGAGGCGCAAACGGCAGGCGCAATTCTTGGCTATAACTTCCAGTCGAGCGAATTTTATCAGGACGCTTACGGCCTGTTGGCCGGCAATGGATTGCGGCCCGAGGCGAAGGGCGACAACTGGCTGGCAAGCACCTATCGTCAGGTCATCCGCGGCGAATGGCTCTGATCTAGGGCGGGGGCGAGGGGCCATGCTCAGGGGGCTCGACATCCGGGACATGTTGATCATCGAACGGCTGGAACTGGAGTTTCAGCCGGGGCTCAACGTGCTGACGGGTGAGACAGGGGCAGGAAAAAGCATTCTGTTGGATGCGCTTGGCTTTGTTCTGGGCTGGCGCGGGCGCGCCGAACTCGTGCGCGCCGGTGCCGAGCAGGGGGAGGTTGTCGCGGTCTTCGATCTGGGCAGGGATCATCCGGCGCAGGCCATTCTGGAAGAAGCGGGGTTGGGCGAAGCCGATGAGTTGATCCTGCGGCGGGTCAATGCGTCGGACGGGCGCAAGACGGCTTGGGTCAACGACCGGCGCGTCAGCGGCGAGGTGTTGCGCCAACTCTCGGATACGCTTGTCGAATTACATGGTCAGCAAGACGACAGAGGGCTGTTGAACCCGCGTGGACATCGTGTCCTGCTGGACGATTTCGGTCAGTTGGGTGCGGATGTCGAGGCCGTGCACGCGGCGTGGCGAGAACTGGGGGCGGCGCGCAAAAACCTGAGACTTTCCGAGCAGGCCTTGGCGGAGGTGGCCAAGGAAGAGGAGTTCCTGCGCCATGCTGTCAGTGAATTTGACAAGCTTGCCCCGCAGCCTGGCGAGGAAGAAACGCTCGATGCGAGGCGGCGCTTGATGCAGGCGTCAGAACGGATTGGTGAAGATATTGCAAAGGCTTATGCGGCACTTGGCACCGATGGAGCCGAGGGTTTTCTGAGCGACTCTGTCCGTTGGTTGGAGGCCGTCGCGGACAAGGCAGAGGGGCGCTTGGACGAACCGCTGGCTGCCCTTTCGCGTGCGTTGAATGAAGTTGGCGTCGCGCAGATGGCCGTCGAGGATTGCATCAGCGAACTGGCTTTCAATCCGGCAGAGCTGGAATCGGTCGAAGAGCGGCTGTTCGCGATCCGAGGATTAGCCCGTAAACACAATGTATTGGCGGATGATCTGGCGGCATTTGCCGACGGTTTGCGGAACAAGCTGGCGGCCCTTGAAGGTGGCGAAGCGGATCTGAAGGCATTGCGTGCCGGCGTTGCCAATGCTGAGGCGGAATATCAGAAACTGGCATCCGCGTTGAGTGAAAGACGCAAGGCGGCGGCGACCAGGCTGGATCATGCAATGGCGGCGGAACTGGCGCCACTGAAGATGGAGCGAGCTGTCTTTGCTACTGAAATCAAGGAAGCCCCGGCCGGGCCAGAGGGGTGCGATGAAGTGGCTTTCACTGTTGCGACGAACCCCGGCGCCCCTGCCGGTCCGCTTAACAAGATCGCATCTGGCGGTGAGCTTAGCCGGTTCCTGCTGGCGCTGAAGGTTTGCCTGACCAAACATGCCAGCGGGCTGACGATGATATTCGACGAAATCGACCGCGGCGTGGGCGGTGCGACGGCGGATGCCGTGGGGCGCAGGCTGGCGCAACTCGCTGAAAACACACAAGTTCTTGTCGTCACCCATTCGCCGCAGGTGGCGGCACGCGGGCGGCATCACTGGCGGGTCGAAAAGGCTGTCGCTGCGGGGATGACGACCTCGACCGTCACGTCTTTGGACGCGGCGGCCCGAATCGATGAGGTGGCACGGATGCTGGCGGGAGATACCGTCACGGAAGAGGCGCGCGGCGCCGCAAAGGCACTGTTGGCGGGTTAGGCTTTAACCTGTTGGTCAAAGTCGGTCGAGGTTCTTTAACGCATTCGTCAAAGCCTGGCGCCTCAGATCACCGCGAACTGCGCCATCATTCCCGCGTCTTCGTGTTCCAGAATATGGCAATGCAGCATGAACGGTTTCTGGGGTGATGCGGGTTGGTCGAAGCGTACCAAGATCTCGGTCTCGCGGGTTACCAGAGTGGTGTCCTTCCAGCCGGAATTTTGCGGCAGGGCGGGGAGTCCATCCTCTTTGATCACCTGGAACTTGACGCCATGCACGTGGAAGGGATGCGCCATCATCGAACTTTGGATAATCCAGCGTTCTACTGACCCGAGCGCGACTTCGAAATCTATCCGCCCCATGTCATAGGGCGTCCGGTTGATGCCGAAACCGCCGCCAGCCATATTGCCCATTTCCATGTCGAGCGTGAAGGTCCGTGTCTGAACCTCGCTTCCCGCAAGGTTGTCAGGCGGGCTGTCAAAGCTTTGGGGAAGGCTGGTGATGCGGGCGCTCAGATTGTCGTCGGTCATGAAATCCTGCACGATGAAGGCCCGACCCGGATCGCTGAGCAGGGTGGCGGAACCTCCGGCGGAAAAGTCTACGAGGACTTCGGCGCGTTCGCCGGGCGAAAGGATCAGCGCGGCAAGTTCGATCGGTGCCGGAAGATAGCCTGCATCTGTGGCGACCAGATGCAGCGGGCGGGCGTCCTCGAAATGCAAGGTGTAAACGCGCGCGTTCGAGCCATTGACCAAGCGCAAGCGGGTGATCCCTTTCGGCACGGCCGCGACGGTTCCGGTCTGCCCGTTCACCGTCATCACATTGCCGGCGAAACCATGCATCTGGTCCATCATTCCCGGCGCATAGGAAGACCGACCGGCCTCGTCAAAGCGACGGTCCTGCAGGACGAGCGTGAGGTCGTCAATGCCGTAAGCCGACGGCAGGCCCCGGTCATCGTCGCGACCGTCGGTCATATGGATGACGCCAGCCAGACCGGAATAGACCTGCGGCGCGGTCTTTCCGTGCATATGCGCGTGATACCAGAGGGTTGCGGGTTCCTGTCCGATCTGCATGTCGGGTGTCCAACTGGTGCCCGGCGCGATTGGCAGATGTGGGCCACCATCCTGTTCCCCCGGTACCATCAGGCCGTGCCAGTGGAGGCTGGTTGGCTCCGCGAGCGTGTTTGAAATCTCTGCGCCAAGTGGTCCATTCGCCATGCGGATTGTCGGGCCGAGATAGGGCTGGCTGAAGCCGAGGGTCGCAGAGGCGACGCCTGCGCCATAGTCATGCTGACCGGTCATTGCGGAAAGCGCGAGGCGTCCCGTCGTGGTTACATCGAGCATCGGTGGCAAGGTCAGCCGTGGTGCTGTCGCGGGATCGAAGGCCAAAGCGCGCAACGGCAGGAATGGTACAGCGCTGGCCGCGAGGGTTGAGGCAAGGAAGTGGCGCCTGTTGATCATCGGATGTTCCTGGCTCGAATGGGCAAATGAGAGATAGGCCGACCGGATAGGCTGGACAAGAGACCGATGCGCGTGAAGTTGCAACGGGACTCACACAGTCTTGATGCAAATCAATGCTCGGGGGAACCGGCAGTGCCAACATTTGAATGTGATGTTTGACCAAGCCGCGTCAAGAGGTTGAGTCGTTGGGTATGGGCGCGGTCGAACCGAACCGTCATCTTACTGGGAGGCACGAAATGAAACGTCTTGCACTGATCACCACGATCCTGATGGCCGCGACCGGGCTGGCGGCCCAAGCTCAAGAGAGCGCGGGCCAAAAGGAATTCATGATTGCCTGTGCCGTTTGCCACGGTGAAAGCGGTATGGGCAACGGCCCGTTCACATCCTTGATGAACGTGCCTGTGCCGAACCTGACAACGCTTTCGGCGCAGAATGAAGGGAACTTTCCGTTTCTGAAGGTTTTCATGACCATTGACGGTCGGGCGATGGGGGCCGGGCATGGCGGGCCGATGCCGGTCTGGGGCGACAGGTTCACGGCAAATGCCGGTGACCAATATGGCCCCTACGGTGCCGAACTGATTACCCGGGGGCGCATACTGGCGCTCGTGAATTATCTGGAGACGATCCAGCAATAGCGGCAAGTCGGCCGCAGCCGAAAATGCGCCTGGCAGGGTGGCGCGGGCTCAGTTCAGCCTGACCATCTTGCCCGGGTTCAGAATGTTGTGCGGGTCGAGCGCGCGCTTGAGGTCTGCCATCACGGACCATGCGGTGCCATGTTCCTTTTCCATATAGTCCAGTTTGCCGATGCCGATGCCGTGTTCGCCGGAGATCGTACCGCCAAGTGCCAGTGCGCGGTCCGACATCCGCCCGGCGAGGCGTTGCGCTTCGGCCATGTCGGCCTTGTCCGCCGGATCGACCAGCAGAATGGCGTGGAAGTTGCCGTCACCGACATGTCCAAGGATGGGGCCCTGCAGGGGTGAGGCTTCGATATCGGCGCGGGTCTGCTCGACCGCTTCGGCGAGGGCGGAGATCGGGACGCAGATATCGGTGACGACGGCGCGGGCACCGGGCCGCAGGGAAAGACAGGCGTAATAGGCATCGTGGCGCATTTTCCACAGCGCGTTCCGGTCTTCGGGGCGATCGGACCAGCGGAATTCCGTGCCGCCGAAATCGGCTGCGATTTCACCGAACCGTTTGGCGTCTTCCGCAACCGAGGC
Source organism: Paracoccaceae bacterium (assembly GCA_024642725.1). Taxonomy (GTDB): domain Bacteria; phylum Pseudomonadota; class Alphaproteobacteria; order Rhodobacterales; family Rhodobacteraceae; genus JAHEAO01. Next base: position 41,116 of record JAHEAO010000010.1, read on the forward strand.
GGGGGAGCCATGGAATTCGATCATCAGGTGCGGGGCCTCCGGCATGTTGGCGCTGGCGTAGCGGTTGAAGGCGGCGGCGGTCGCGGGATCGACGAATTCGATCCGGGCCATCGGCACGCCGATCTGGATCGTGGCGATGACCGCATTGACGGCGGCGTCGATGGTCGGGAAGGCGCAGACGGCGGCCGAAATTGCTTCGGGCTGGCCATAAAGCCGGAGCGTCAGTTCGGTGATCAGGCCAAGTGTACCTTCGGACCCGACCATCAGGCCAGTGAGGTCGTAGCCCGCACTTGATTTGCGCGCGCGGCTGCCGGTGCGGATGATGCGTCCATCGGCCAGAACCACCTCTGTGGCCAGCACATTGTCGCGCATGGTGCCGTAGCGCACGGCAGTCGTGCCCGAAGCGCGGGTACCGGCCATGCCGCCGATCGAGGCATTGGCTCCGGGGTCGACAGGGAAGAACAGGCCAGTCGTTCGCAGCTCGGTGTTCAGCGCTTCTCGGGTGATGCCAGGCTGGACGGTGACATCCATGTCTTCGGGGCTGAGATGCAGCACCCGGTTCATATTTCGAAAATCGACGCAGACCCCGCCCCGGATTGCCAAGCCGTGGCCTTCGAGCGATGTCCCCGCGCCCCAGGGAATGACCGGGCAGGCGTTGGCCGCACAAATCTTGACGATTTCTGCGACCTCTCTGGTCGTTTCGGGGAAGGCGACGGCATCGGGTGGGGCTGGTGCAAAATGGGTTTCAGAGGTTCCGTGCGCCTCCAGTTCGGACTTGGATCGTGAGAGGCGATTGCCTAAGAGGGAAGAAAGCTCTGTCAGGGCGTTGGAGATGGGCATGTCGTCCTCGTCATTTCTGCAGAGCGATCCTAGGCCCATCGGACGGGCCGGGGAAGGGGACGGATGGGCAGAACACCGCGAAAGGTGATCGCGAAGCAGCTGGATGCCGGGCGGGCTGCCGGGTTGCAGGCATGGGACGTCGTGCGTCAGCAGGGGCTGGGGCAGGTCCAGTTCTGGTTCATCGCCTTGGCCATAGGTATTGGCGCAGGGGTCGCTGCATTGGGGTTCCGGATGGGCATCTCGGCGCTGCAGTCGTTTCTGTATGGCACCGATGACCCGGCGATGCTGCACAGCTTTGCCGAAACGCTCGACTGGTACTGGATTGTCGGGCTGCCCATTGTCGGCGGGCTGGTCGTGGGCCTGATCCTGCATTTCTTTACCGACGATGCACGTGTGCGATCGGTTGCCGATGTCATCGAAGGGGCGGCCCTCTATGAGGGCCGGGTTGAGAAGCGCGCAGGACTTGCCTCTGCAGCTGCATCCCTGATCACGCTTTCTTCCGGGGGGTCATCGGGGCGCGAGGGCCCCGTGGTGCATCTGGCATCCCTCATTTCAAGCTGGGTATCGGACCGGATCAATGCCGATGGCATTACCGGGCGCGAGCTTATGGGCTGTGCTGTTGCGGCAGGCGTTTCAGCCAGTTTCAATGCGCCGATCGCAGGCGCGCTTTTCGCGATGGAAGTGGTTCTGCGGCATTTCGCTGTTCATGCCTTCGCGCCGATCGTCATCGCCTCTGCCGCCGGCACGGTCATCAGCCGGCTGGAATACGGCAATGTCAATGAATTCGTCCTGCAGCCCGATACGATGCTGGGCTTCTACGTTGAACTGCCTGCCTTTCTGGTGCTCGGGCTGGTGTGCGGCCTTGTCGCCGTCATCCTGATGCGGGCGATTTTCTGGGCCGACGACATCGGCGACAAGGTGCAGGCCGCGTTGCGGATGCCACGCTATCTGCGTCCCGCGTTGGCCGGCGCGATGCTGGGCGTGCTTGCGGTTTTCTGGCCTCATATCATCGGCGTCGGCTATGAAACGACCGCCGACGCGCTGACAGGCAATCTTGTCCTGCGCGAGGCGATCGTCTTTGCGGTTCTCAAGGTCGCTGCTGTCGCCATCACCATGGCCGGGCGGATGGGCGGAGGTGTGTTTTCGCCCTCGCTGATGGTTGGCGCGCTGACCGGGCTCGCCTTCGGGCTGATCGCCACGGCGGTCTTCCCCGAAGTGTCGGGATCCGAGACGCTTTACGCGCTGGCGGGCATGGGGGCCGTGGCGGCGGCGGTTCTGGGCGCGCCCATTTCGACGACACTGATCGTGTTTGAACTGACGGGCGACTGGCAGACCGGGCTGGCGGTCATGGTGACGGTGTCGATTTCATCGGCGCTTTCAAGCCGGCTGGTCGACCGGTCGTTCTTCCTGACCCAACTCGAACGGCGCAACATTCATCTGGCGGCGGGGCCGCAGGCCTATCTTCTGGGCACGTTCCGGGTGGCCCGGGTGATGCGCAAGATGGATGATCCGCGCGCGGCGAAGGAAGATGCCTGCTGGGAACTGATCGAAGAAGGGCTATACGTCGATGGCAATGCCACGCTGGACAGCGCGATGCCGATTTTTGAGCGAAGCGGTGTGGCCTTCCTGCCGGTCGTGACGCTGGGAGGAGAGGGCGACCCACCAGAGCTTTGGGGCGCTCTCTTTCAGGTGGACGCCTTGCAGGCCTTCAACAGGGCGCTCGCGGCCAGGGCAGCCGAAGAACACAGCTAGGGCGTCAGACCTGCTCGACGGTGGCCTTGTCGGGGTAGAAGGCGAGGTGGCCCGCGATTCGGGCGACCGCCTCTATCGGGGTCTCGTACGACCAGGCCGCATCCGGGATCAGTTCGGATTTCGTCTGGATCGCGTAATAGGTCGCATCTCCCTTGTGCGCGCAGGTCGTGACCGTGTCTGTCTTGTCCAGAAAGGCCATCGCGATGTCTTCGCGCGGGAAGTAGATCACCGGGGGGTAGCTGCCTTCGGTGAGTTCCAGCGCGTTCGAGGATTCGCCCAGAACCGCGCCTCCTGCCCGGATCACCCAGGTGCCATCGGCTTTGCGGATCTTGATGTGTTCTGACATGGTGATTTCCCCGGATTTGTCTTGCGAGCGCTCAGGCTAGCAGGGTTATGGTGACAGGTATATGTCAGATCGGCAATGTCGCCCGCTGCAACCAGTCGAGCGCCGTCGCACTGACGCGCGGCCCGATCTTGTCCAGGACTTCGGCATGATAGGCGTCCAGCCAGGCGCGTTCGGCCTCTGTCAGCATAGAGACCTCGACAAGGCACCGGTCGATCGGAACGAATGTGAGCGTGGCGAAGTCCAGCATTTCGCGCGCCGTGTCGCCGCCAGGCAGGCTCGGGGCGGGCCGCACCACGATCAGGTTTTCAATGCGAATTCCGAAGGCGCCCTCACGGTAATAGCCGGGTTCGTTTGACAGCACCATGCCGGGCTCCAGCGCGACATCCGAGCGGCGGCTGAGGCCCTGCGGCCCTTCATGGACCGACAGGAACGCGCCAACCCCGTGGCCGGTGCCGTGGTCGTAATCCTGTCCGGCCAGCCAGAGCGGTGCACGGGCCAGCGCATCAAGATGGCAGCCCGCAACACCCTTTGGCCAGCGGGCGCGGGAAATCGCGATCATGCCCTGAAGGACGCGGGTGAAGCAGGCGCGCTCATCGCTTCCGGCATTGCCAATGACCACCGTGCGGGTGATGTCGGTTGTGCCGTCCAGATATTGTCCGCCGGAATCGATCACCACCAAGTCGCCTGCCTGCAGCGCGCGGTCGGTGTCCCGGGTGACACGGTAATGGATGATTGCCCCGTTCGGGCCTGATCCGGCGATGGTTTCGAAACTGATATCCTGCAGCGCATTGGTCGCACGCCGGAATCCTTCCAACTTCTCGACAAGTGCGATTTCGCTCAGGCTTCCCGGCGCGGTGGCATCGAGCCAGGCCAGGAATTCGACCATCGCCGCGCCGTCCCGCAAATGCGCAGCTTGTGCCCCGGCGATCTCAGTCGCATTCTTGCAGGCTTTCGGCAGGCGGCATGGATCAGCGGCATAGGCGATCTCGATTCCGGCATCTTGCAGGATCGTGCTGACAGCCAGCGGCGCGCTGCCCTTGTCGACGCGAACCGGTCCCGAAAGCGTACCCAGGGCGGCCGTGAATGCCTCTGGCTCTGCCAGAGAGACGCCCGACCCGAAATGCCGCTCGAGCCCCGCTGCCTTTCCCGGCGCGGTGAAAAGTTCCACATGGCCGGTCTCGCCGACGATTGCAAAGGCATGGGCGATCGGTGTATTCGCGACGTCGGCGCCCCGGATATTCAAGAGCCAGGCAATGCTGTCGGGCAGGGTCAGAACCGCCGCGGTCTGGCACGCCGCGACCAGATCGGCAGCGATGCGCGCACGCTTTTCGTCATGGGATTGCCCTGCATATTCAATTGGGTAGGGGCTGATCTTGCCCAGCGGGGGCTGCGGCTGGTCTGCCCAGATATGGTCCACGAGGTTCCGCGAACTGGTCAAGCCGATCCCGGTGCCGTCAAGTGCGGCGCGAAGTGTCTCGATCTCGCCCAGCGTATGGAGCCATGGGTCGAATCCAACCTGACCGCCCTCGGGCAGCGCCTCTTTCAGCCAGTCCGCAAGACGCGTTTCGGGCCAGTTGACCGGCGTAAAATCCGAAAGTGCCACCTGGCGCCTGACTTGCACACGGTATCGGCCATCGATGAAGACGCCGGCGCGGTCAGCAAGAACGGCGCAGAAGCCTGCGGAACCGGTGAAACCGGTCAGCCAGGCCAGCCGTTCGTCATGCGGTGCAACATTCTCTCCCTGATGTGCATCGGCGCGGGGGACAAGGAACCCATCAAGCGCGTCATGGCGCATCGCCGCCCGCAGCGCCGCCAGCCGGGGCGGGCCGTTTTCGGGGCGCGTTGTCACCTCGAAACTCTGGAACATCGGTGAAAGCCCCTTCATCATTCGTCTGGAAATATCCCCGCCGGAGGCAAGGGATTTCTTAGCGCGCCGCCTTTGGCCGGATTCCCATGACCCGGGCGCGGGCGCGCGGGTCGTTGTCGAACAGCGCCGCAAGCTGCTCGGTCATCGCGCCCGCCAACTGCTCGACATCGGTGATCGTGACGGCGCGATTATAATAGCGCGTGACGTCGTGGCCGATGCCGATTGCAAGCAGTTCGACCTGCCGCCGCTTTTCGACCATCGCAATCACGTCACGAAGGTGTTTCTCCAGATAATTCGCAGGGTTAACGGACAAAGTTGAATCATCGACCGGTGCTCCGTCCGAGATCACCATCAGGATCTTGCGAACCTCGCGCCGCGCCGTGATGCGACGATGAGCCCATTCCAGCGCCTCTCCGTCGATATTTTCTTTCAGCAGGCCCTCTTTCATCATCAGGCCAAGGTTCTCGCGCGACCGGCGCCACGGCGCGTCGGCGGATTTGTAGATGATGTGACGCAGGTCGTTCAGGCGTCCGGGCTGCTGCTCGCGTCCCTCTGCCAGCCATTTCTCGCGCGCCTGGCCGCCTTTCCAGGCACGGGTCGTGAAGCCAAGAATCTCGACCTTGACCTGGCAGCGTTCGAGGGTGCGGGCGAGAACGTCGGCGCAAATCGCAGCGATCGAAATCGGCCGCCCGCGCATGGAACCGGAATTGTCCAGAAGCAGAGTCACCACCGTGTCGCGGAATTCGGTGTCCTTTTCCATCTTGAAGCTGAGCGGCGTCGTCGGGTTCGCAACCACACGGGCAAGGCGGCCAGCGTCGAGCGTACCCTCTTCAAGATCGAACTCCCACGACCTGTTCTGTTGTGCCTGCAGGCGGCGTTGCAGCTTGTTGGCCAGCCGGGACACGGCCCCTTTGAGCGGGTCCAGTTGCTGGTCGAGATAGGCGCGGAGGCGTTCAAGCTCTGCCGGTTCCGCTAGGTCTTCGGCTTTGATTTCCTCATCGAAATCAGTCAGGTATACCTTGTAGTTCGGGTCGGCGTCCGAGATCGGTTGCGGCGCGGGCGGTTCCAGCGGAGCCTCCCCTTCGGGCATCTCCGCTTCGTCGCCCATCTCCATCTCGGCCAGATCATCCATCGTCAACTGGGCCTCGGCCGCATCCTGACTGTCGTCCTGGCTCTGCTCGGGGCTGGCCTCGTCTTCGGACTCGCTCTGGTCCTCGTCGCCCTGGCTGTCCTGCTGGTCTTCCTCTTCCGAAGACGCTTCGTCGTCCTGGTTCTCGTCTTCCATGTCAGGATCGTCGCCAAGCTGGTCGCCATAGCCGAAATCCTCGATGATCTGGCGGGCGAACTTGGCAAAGGCGGTCTGGTTCGAAAGCTTGTCGCCCAGATCCTCCAGCGTTTCCCCTGCATGGCTTTCCATGAAACCGCGCCAGAGTTCCAACACGTTGTCCGCCCCCTTGGGCAGCGGGCGTCCGGTCGCCAGGTGGCGAACAAGATAGCCGGCGGCGACGGCCAGCGGCGCGTCTTGCGACTTGGTGATCTGGGCGTAACCCTTGCGTTCTGCCTCACTCGCGATCTTGGCGTCGATATTGCCGGCGGTTCCCGGCATGGTCTGCGCGCCGACCGCCTCGCAGCGTGCGACTTCCATCGCCTCGTACAAATCGCGGGCCATCTGGCCCTGCGGCATGTAGCGGTTGTGGGTCTTGGCGTCGTGATACTTGTGGCGCAGCGCGAAGGCATCGGCGGTTCCGCGCGCCAGCAGGACCTCTTGCTTTGTCATGCGACGCGACACCTGCGGCAGGCGTACGGCGTCATTGGTCAGCCCGGGCGGGTCGACCGAAAAGCTGACCGCAAGATCCGGGTCATCTGCCATTACCTTGGTGGCTTCGGCGAGGGCCTTCTTGAATGGCTCGGCTGGGTTATCGGACTGGGTCATGGGATTGGTAAAGCACCAGAGTCAGAGTGTTGCAAGAGTGTGAAAGCGGCGCAGGCAGTTCCGCCGGTATCACGGCAGGTTCAGGGTTTCAGGCAAGGTTGCGGCCAGTTCGCCGCACCCCTCGACCAGCCGTTCCGAAATTTCGCGGGACTGGCGGTCATTGTCATAGATATAGGAATCGACAAGTAGCGTCATCAGGGGACGCTGATCTTCGATGAACCTCAGTGTTTCGGCCGGATCGTTCGATAGCCGCAGGGCAGCGGCAGAAAAGGCATCGCCAAGGCTGCGCGCGGCTCCTTCTTCGTCAAGATAGGCTGAAACCGCGGCATAATCCGCCCGTCCCAGCCAATAGGCGGCGCATTGGGCTGCATCTGGATAGCTCTGCTGGGCCATGGCTGCTGCGGCAAGCGTGCCGCCCGCAAGACTGCAGGCGGCCCGAAGGATCACTCCGCCGCCGTTGTCGCTGCACTTTCCGGCAATTCCTCGTCAAAGCAGCGCTGGTAGAATTCGGCCACGGTCTGGCGTTCCAGCTCATCGCATTTGTTCAGGAATGTCAGGCGGAAGGCGTAGCCGAGGTTGCGGAAGATCTGCGCGTTCTGCGCCCATGTGATGACGGTCCGGGGGCTCATGACGGTGGACAGGTCGCCGTTCATGAAGGCGGTCCGCGTCAGGTCCGCGACGGTAACCATCTGGCTGATCGTCTTGCGGCCCTTTTCGGTGTTGTAATGCGGGTTTTTGGCCAGAACGATCGCGGCCTCTGCATCATGGCTGAGATAGTTCAGCGTCGCCACAAGGCTCCACCGGTCCATCTGGGCCTGATTGATCTGCTGGACGCCGTGATAGAGCCCCGTCGTGTCGCCAAGGCCGACGGTGTTTGCCGTTGCGAACAGGCGGAACGACGGGTGCGGGGTGATGATCTCGTTCTGGTCGAGAAGCGTCAGCTTGCCGTCATGCTCCAGCACGCGCTGGATGACGAACATGACGTCGGCGCGGCCCGCATCGTATTCGTCAAAGACGATGGCGACCGGGTTGCGCAGTGCCCAGGGCAGGATACCTTCGTGGAACTCGGTGACTTGCTTGCCGTCGCGCAACTTGATCGCATCCTTGCCGATCAGGTCGATTCGGCTGATGTGGCTGTCGAGGTTGACCCGCACAGCCTGCCAGTTGAGCCGGGCGGCGACCTGTTCGATATGGGTCGATTTTCCGGTGCCGTGATAGCCTTGGATCATGACGCGGCGATTGTGGGAAAAGCCCGCAAGGATCGCCAGCGTCGTGTCCGGGTCAAACTTGTAGGTGGGGTCGATATCGGGCACGCGTTCGCCGCGTTCTTCGAACCCCTTGACGACCATGTCGGTGTCGATGCCGAAGGTGTCCCTGACAGAGATTTCCTCGGTTGGTTTCATATGTGGGTCCATCGTGCCGTCCGCCATGTCCGTGATTGGGTGTCATTCGTCCTGTCACCGGAACGCACTCCGGCAACCCGCGTGTTTTGGTGGATATTGCGCGGGAGGTCAACGGCAACCGACCGTGCATTTTGCGTGCCCCCGGCAACGTCACGGCGGTTGAACTCTGTTCACGTTTGGTGGAGCGGCGTGGGCAGGTCGAGGATTTCGTGGCTTAGTGCGGCAAATGAATTCAAACGGAGGCTCCGGCCCATGGATCGTAGACATTTTCTTTTGCTGACGGCGACCGCAAGCGTGGTGCCTGCCGCGTTGTGGGCGGAGGAGTTCGAGGTGACGCGCACGGATGCCGAGTGGCGGGCGATGCTGAGCCAACTGGAATATGACGTGATGCGGCGCGAAGCGACCGAACGCGCCGGGTCGAGCCCGCTCGACAAGGTTTATGACAAGGGCACCTACATCTGCCGGGGCTGCGACCTGCCGCTTTATTCCTCGGAGGCGAAATACGACAGCGGCACCGGCTGGCCGTCATTCTGGAAGCCGATTGATGGCGCGGTCGAGACGAAGGCCGACTGGGGCATTCTGGGCAAACGGACCGAGGTGCATTGCCGTCGCTGCGGCAGCCACCTGGGGCATGTCTTCAACGACGGCCCAAAGCCGACCGGCAAGCGCTATTGCATGAACGGGGTTAGCCTGAAGTTTGTGCCTGCTTCAGCTTGACACAGGGCCCGGTGCGACTCGGGTCGCATTCGTAGATTTGCGGCCGAGCCTCGAAATACTTTCGCCAGTTCGCTTCTTTTAGCATCGTCGTTGAGACTTTGTGTTGGGTGAACATCTTCGCGCCGAGGGTGACCAGGCTGAGTTGGCCATTATTGCCGTCGCGACGAATTATTGCGCGGATTTGTTTATCCATCTCTTTAGATGGTGCAACTTGTTTGAGAGGATTTGGAGGTGGAGTTGGCGAAGGTTTTTCGCTGACCTCAAGCAGAATAAAACTGGTGCAGGCTGCACGGAATTCTTCCTTTGCTTTCTCCTCACCGATACCGATTACCGTGAAGTTCCGTTCACGAAGATAATGTGCAAGGTGGCCAAAATCGCTGTCGGATGACGCGATGATGAAGGTCGCGATATTGCCGTTATGTGCCAAGTCAACCGCCTGAATCGTGAGCATAATGTCGGCGGAATTCTTGCCGGAACCACTATGTATGAAGCGAAATCCCGGAGTAGCTTCTCATTGGGGAAGCTGCTTGGCGTTGCCGTAAACACGTTTTACGGCTATCTCTCCGCGCCGAACGGAGCGACGGAGAATGGCATCCGCATGTTTGTGCGAGACATTCTCACCGTCCACCAGGATCGCCACCCCAAGCCCGTGACGAGCCTGCGTCTGTGTCATGCCAGAAACGTCGTTCATCATTGCCTCGAAACCTTGTTTGGTTCCGGACTTTGCAAAGAAACATGGCGAAAGAATGGAGGCCGCGGCCTAATCCTTGAAGTACCGGCTTTCCTTGATCTGTTCCCAGGCCCAGACGACCTCTTGCAGCTGCTCTTCCTGAGACCGGTCGCCGCCGTTCATGTCGGGATGCAGGACCTTGATCAGCGACTTGTATTGCTTACGGACCTCGGTCTTGGTCCAGTGATCCTTGGCTTCCAGAATGTCGATGGCCTTGCGCTCGGTCGCGGGCAGCTTACGGCTGCCGGTGATCGATTTGCCGGGGTTCATCGTGGCATTTCCGCCCAGCACCTGATGCGGGTCGTCGACGCCGAGGCGGGACCAGGCGCGCTGCTCCTCTCCCTTCTTGCCGAAGGGTTTGGTCGGGCGCTCCCAAACACGATCCTTGTCGATCTGTTCGTTAAGCTCTTCTTCGGTCGCGCCGTTGAAGAAGTTCCATTTCAGATTGTATTCGCGGACGTGGTCTTTGCAGAACCAGAAAAAGTCGTCGAGGATGTCGGGCGATTTCGGCGCACGGTATTGGCCCGGCTCTGTGCAGCCGGCATGTTCGCATTCACGCGTCGAGGTTTCAAAAGCCCCCGACATCCCGCGTTTGCCCCGCGTACGCTTCTTCTTGTCTGCCGATACCGAAATATCGAATCCGAATGGGTCTGACTTTGCCATGCTACCTGCCTTTTCGACTCGGACCAGAGAGTTTAGACCAATCTCCGAAGGATTGAAGGGGTCAGAGGCGAAAAATGAGAATTGAAGACGAAATGCGCGACAAACTGCGGGCAGCTTTTCAGCCGCGCGAGCTGGTGATCGTGGATGAGAGTGAGAAACATAGGGGGCACGCGGGGTATCGGGAAGGGGGCCAAAGCCATTTTCAGGTGACGATCGCTGCGGATGCTTTCGAACCGATGAACCGGATCGAAAGGCACCGGGCCGTGCATGACGCTTTGGGCAAGGACCTGGTTGGTCGAATCCACGCGCTGTCGTTGCAAATCACGGCTTAGGGTGCCGACGGTCTTGCGGGCGGATCGCATCGGGCCTGCATGATTGTGCCGGCCTATTGCGCCGCGACATCCGGGGTTCCCGATGTCTTGCCGGGATCACCTTTGAGCACGCCGCCCACGGGGGGCGCTTTTCCCGTTGCTTCGGCCCTGCTGCCGATCATCCCGATCGCCGGGGTTTCTTCGGAAGGCTTGCCCTGCTCGGGCTCGGCCTGCTTTTCCAGAAGTTTCGGTTTCTCGGCGGGGGCCTTTTCCGCAAGAGCGCGGCGGAAGACCAGCAGGTTCTGGTAGGTTGTCGTGCGCCCGGTCAGGCCAACACGTTCTTCGCAAGGCAGGGTGTCGGTGCGCTGGTATTCCCAGCCCTGCAGCCCCTGTTCGTTCATAAGGCTTTGCAGAGCGAAGGCGAACTTGCCGTCCGTCCCTTTGACGCCCTTCCCACGCTGGCCCTTTCTGGGCGCTGGGACCACCTTGTACTCGTAACGCAGCATCAGATCACTCCCCTTCCACGCCGTCCGACATTAGCAAGAGTCTTCGGGCTGGCCAAGGTTCTGCTTGGCATGGCTCAGAGGCTGAGTTTTTCGGCAACGATATCGTTTACGGCCTTCGGGTTCGCCTTGCCGCCCGTCGCCTTCATCACCTGGCCGACGAACCAGCCCGCGAGTTTCGGATTGGCCTTGGCTTTCTCGACCTGATCGGGGTTGGCGGCGATCACCTCGTCCACCGCCTTTTCGATGGCGCCGGTATCGGTGACCTGCTTCATGCCGCGTTTCTCGACGATCTCGGCCGGATCGCCGCCCTCGGTGTAGACGATTTCAAAGATGTCCTTGGCGATCTTGCCAGAGATGTCGCCCTTGGCAATCAGGTCGATGATGCCGCCAAGCTGCGCCGCCGTGACCGGACTTTCCGTGATGTCGTGGTCTTCCTTCTTGAGCCGTCCAAAGAGTTCGTTGATCACCCAATTGGCAGCCAGCTTTCCGTCGCGTCCCTGCGCTACGGCTTCGAAATAAGCGGCATTGGCGACATCGGCTGTCAGCACCGAGGCATCGTATTCGGTCAGGCCGAATTCAGCGATGAACCGTGCCTTCTTGTCGTCGGGCAGTTCGGGCAGGCTTGCCTTGATCTCATCGACCCAGGCCTGCTCGATTTCCAGCGGCAACAGATCCGGGTCGGGGAAGTAGCGATAGTCGTGGGCTTCTTCCTTGGACCGCATCGAACGGGTTTCGTTCTTGTCAGGATCGTAAAGCCGGGTTTCCTGATCGACCTTGCCGCCGTCTTCCAGAATGGCGATCTGACGGCGGGCCTCATAGTCGATGGCCAACTGGATGAACCGCATCGAATTCATGTTCTTGATCTCGCAGCGCGTGCCGAGATGAGCGAAATCCTGGGTTTCCCAGTATTTTTCGTAATCGCCGGGCCGGCAGACCGATACGTTGACGTCGGCGCGCAGGTTGCCGTTCTGCATGTTGCCGTCGCAGGTGCCCAGATAGCGCAGGATCTGGCGCAACTTGACGACGTAGGCGGCGGCTTCCTCTGGTCCGCGCAGATCGGGGCGGCTGACGATCTCCATCAGCGCGACGCCGGTGCGGTTGAGGTCGACGAAGGACATCGCAGGGTCCATGTCGTGGATCGACTTGCCGGCGTCTTGTTCGATATGGATGCGTTCTATGCGGACGCGGCGGGCGATGCCGGGGGCCATGTCGACGATGACTTCGCCTTCGCCGACGATCGGGTGGTAGAGCTGGCTGATCTGGTAGCCCTGCGGCAGGTCGGGGTAAAAGTAGTTCTTGCGGTCGAAGGCCGAGACAAGGTTGATCTGTGCTTTCAGGCCTAGGCCGGTGCGCACGGCCTGTTCGACGCAGAATTCGTTTATGACGGGCAACATGCCGGGCATAGCCGCGTCGACGAAGGCAACGTTCGAGTTCGGTTCCGACCCGAACTTGGTCGAAGCGCCAGAGAACAGCTTGGCCTTGGATGCGACCTGGGCATGGACCTCCATCCCGATGACGAGTTCCCAGTCATGTTTCGCGCCGGAAATGACTTTCGGTTTCGGGGTTTCGAAGGTGAGATCGAGCATCGGATATGGTCCTGTCATCGCTTTGAAAGGCGTTCTAGGACAGCGTGGGCAAGGGGGCAAGGGGGGCGGCGCGGTGAGTCGAAGTGGCGAAAGACCGCCGACGCAGAGTCAAGGCCATAGACGTGCAGGCGAAAGTTGGGGCAAAACCCCTGCGCCGGGCAGGACCCGGGGGCTGCCTGAGTTATACAGATGCAATTCATGTCTTTTGGCCGCGCTGCGGTCTTCTGCGTTTCTTTGATTTTGCCTGCCGCCTGCACGATGGCCAATCAGGACGAAGTATCACGGCGCGAGACCTTGCCGACCATGAGATGGGATCACCGCCCAGAATCTGACGTTTGGACGAAAGCGACTTTGGCGGCGGTCCAGACCCATGGGACCGCGCTGGTCGACACGGTTCCGGCCGACATCGCCGCATGGTGCCCCGGATACGAGGAGGCGAGCGAGACCGAGCGTGCTGAATTCTGGGTCGGCCTGCTTTCAACTCTGGCGAAATACGAAAGCACCTGGAATCCGAAAGCTTCCGGTGGCGGGGGCAAGTGGATCGGCCTGACGCAGATCGATCCGCGCACCGCGCGCGGCTATGGCTGTTCGGCGCAAAGTGTCGACGCGCTGAAAGACGGCGTTGCCAACCTGTCCTGTGCGGTTCGGATCGCGGCTGTTCAGGTTGCTCGGGATGACGCGCTGATTTCGGATGCAAGCGGGTCGTGGCGTGGTGTTGCGCGCGACTGGGCGCCGTTCCGTTCCAGCGCCAAGCGTGCCGATATGGCCGCGTGGACCCGGTCGCAGGATTATTGCAGGGGCTAAGTTGCGACCGTCGGGGTCGTGCCCGCCATCACGTAGCTTTCCCATGCGATATCGCCAGACCAGCGCCAGATTGCCAAAAGCGGATCCGCGCCAGTGAACGTGGCATGCGGCGCCATAGAGGGGTGAAAGATGACCTCACCCGTTGTCCGCTGCGCGGGGGCGCTGTCATAAAGGCTCCATCGCCCTGAGTCTGTCAGGGCGACATAGGTTTCTTCGGCGGCATGGCTTCGCGAAGTATAGGCGACGTGTCTGGCCTGCAGGAACAGGCCGGCGCGAACCGTTGGAGAATGGATCATTCCTGTTGGGCCGATAATCTCTGCCGTCAGCATCTGGACCGCGACATCGGCACGAATGCGACCGTTCTCCAGCCCGGCATGTTGCCAGCGAATGACGGGCAGCACATTCGCGATCAGCCCCGCGATCGGATGGGATGACAATGCCAGCGCTTCGTTAACCTGATCGAGCAGCGGCGGCGGGGCAGGCGGCTGATCGGAGAGGCTGAAACGTGATTGCCTGAGGGCCGCCGCAACTTGGTCCCCTCCGGCGCGGCCTTCGGCGGCATAGAGATCGGCAATGGACAGTATCAGCGCGCGGAAGTTCTCTGTGTCGGCCATGGCGGTGTCCCGGTCATTCAAGCAAAGAGAATGCCCGCGCGCCTGCCTTATGCCCGCCAGAATGCGACGCGATTACTGTCGGATATGGCCGGGTCAGCGGCCCCCCGATACGTCGAGCGTGGTTCCGGTCACGTAGGAAGCCTTGTCGGAGAGAAGCCACAACACCGCCTCGGCCACTTCCTCGGCGCTGCCGGTGCGCTTCATCGGGACCATGCCTGCGAGTCTTTGGGCGCGGTCGGGGTCTCCTCCCTTGCCGTGGATCGGGGTTTCGATAAGACCGGGGCGGATGCCCACAACACGGATGCCTTCGGCGGCGACCTCGTCGGACAGGCCTTTGGTCAGGATGTCGATGCCGGCCTTGGCGGCGGCGTAATCGACATAAAGAGCGCCGGCGCCAAGGCGCGCGGCGGCTGAGGAAATGTTGACGATCGCGCCCCCTTTTCCGCCCTTCGCCGTCGACATCCGGCGCACGGCCTGACCGGCGACGAGGATCGGGCCCATCAGGTTGGTGTCGAGCATCCGGCGCAGCCGATCGGGGGCCATCTGATCCACGCGCGCGGCAACGTCGACAACCCCCGCATTGTTCACGAGCCCGTCGAGGTGATCGAAATGCGCATCAAATTCAGCAAAGAACCGCTCGATCTGATCGGGGTCGGACAGGTCAGCCTGTATCAGGACAGCGCGGCCCCCCGCGGCCTCGACGTCCTTGGCGACTTCCGACGCTCCTTTCTGGTCGGTACGATAGCCGATGGCCACATCGTAGCCGTTCTGCGCGGCAAGGCGCGCGGCGGCTGCGCCTATGCCAGTGGACGCTCCGGTGACGATGAGGGTTTTTCGGGTCATGGGCTTACTCCGGCAATTGGATTTGCAGTTTGATATCGGTCGGGCGGGCCTCTGCCGCGCGTTCGAAGGCTCGGACAGCGTCGGCGAAAGCGAAAGTTTCGGTGATCAGCGGATTGAGATCGATCTTGCCGCTGGCGATGAATTCAACCGCGCGGTCATAGACGTTGGCATAGCGGAATACGGTTTCCATGCGTAGTTCCTTGGTCTGGGCGGTGACCACGTCGAATCCCACGGGGGCCACGGGCATGCCGACAAAGACCACGCAGCCGCCCGGCCGGGCGTGATGGAAAATCTGCGTGAAGGCCGAGGGATGGCCAGAGCATTCGAAGATCACGTCTGCCCCCCAGCCGCCTGTGGCGGCCATGACCTGATCGGTCAGGTCTCCGCCCGCGGGAGTCAGCGGGACTATGCCCCTATAGGCCCCGGCGGTTTCAAGCTTGTCCGCAACCACGTCGAAGATCATCACCCGCGCGCAGCCACCGGCAAGGGCGGCAAGCGCGGTCAGGATTCCGATGGGACCGGCTCCGACCACGAGCCCGACGTCGCCGGGTGCAATCTTGGCCTTGGCCGCTGCCTGCATCCCGATGGCGAAGGGTTCGACCATCGCGCCTTCGGCGAAACTGACGTTGTCGGGCAGCTTGTAGGTATAGGCGGCCGGGTGGATCACCTCTGGCGTCAGGCAGCCATGGATCGGCGGAGTGGCCCAGAAGGTCACCGAAGGGTCGACATTATAAAGGCCAAGCTTCGAGGCGCGGGAGTTGGGATCGGGAATGCCGGGCTCCATGCAGACCCGGTCGCCGGGTTTGAGCGTCGTCACATTCTGCCCGACCTCCCGGACGGTGCCCGATGCCTCATGCCCCAGAACCATCGGTTCCCTGACGATGAAGGGCCCGATGCGCCCATGCGTATAGTAATGCACGTCGCTGCCGCAGATGCCGACGGTATTGATCGCGATCCTTACGTCGTTCGGGCCAAGGGTGCCGGGCAGGTCAATGTCGCGGATCGAGAGTTGACGTGTTCTTTCAAGGACAAGTGCCGTTGCCATGTCAGCCCCCCAGAATGCGCGTGACCATCTCTGTCGTGTCGCGCGACAGGCCCGTGGCGGCCCTGATGCGCTGAAGCTCGGCGCGGATCATCTGCTGGCGGTCGGCATCATAGCGGCGCCAGGCGTCGAAGGTGCCCGCCGCGCGCGCGGCGACTTGAGGGTTGGCGGCGTCGATCCGGATGATCCAGTCAGCGAACCACCGGTAAGCCGCGCCATCCGGCTGGTGGAACGCCGCCGGATTTGCAGAGGCGAGGCCGTAGATCAGCGCGCGCAGCCGGTTGGGGGTCTTCCAATTGAAATCTTTGTGAGATTCCAGAGCCTTGGCGATCCCGAGCGCGGCTTCGGGATTGCTGCGGGCGGGCTGGATCATGAACCATTTGTCCATAACAAGCCGGTCATGGCGCCATTGGTCGTAGAAGCTTTTGACAGCCGCCTTTCCATGCTCGGTCGGAATCAGCTGCCCCAGTGCAGCGAGCTGCTCGGTCATGTTGTCGGCCTTTTCGAAAAGCGCTTTTGCTGCCTTTCCATTGTCAAGTCGGGTGATCAGCGACAGGGCGGTGCTGCGCAGATCGCGTCGCCCGGCGGCGGCGGCATCGGGGGAATAGGGGCCGGTTACGGCCATCGCCGTGTAAAGCCCCGGCAGATCACGTTCCAAGCGCAGGGCCATCGCGTCCAGCAAGGCCTCGCGTCGGGCATGGATCGCGCTGGGGTCCGGCGTGGTGCCCGCGTCATGAAGCGTTTGGGCCAAATCGTCTTCGCTGGGCAGTGCGAGGGCCAGAGACCGGAACGCCGGGTCAAGGCTATCGTCCAAGGCGACTTGGGCGATCGCGTCAAGATAGGCCGGGGCCGGGGCGCTGCCCTTGGCGATCATCGAGGTCAAGACGTCCTTGGCCAGGGCGCGACCGGATTCCCACTTGTTGAAGGGGTCGGTGTCATGGGCCAGCAGGAAGGCGCGTTCTTTCGCCGAGGTCTCGCGGTCGAGAATGACGGGGGCAGAGAAATGCCGCAGGATCGATGGGATCGGGCGGCTGCCAAGTCCGTCGAACTTGAAGCTCTGCGTGACTTTCGTCATCTCCAGCACGGTTGTCGGAACGACCTCATCCCCATTGGGATTGAGTAGCCCGACCGCGATGGGGATGACCCGTGGCGGCTTGCCGTCCTGACCCGGTGTCGGGGCGGTTTCCTGCCGGAAGGTCAAGGTATAGGTGCCGTCCGACCATGCCTCCGACACTGACAGATGCGGTGTGCCGGCATCGCTGTACCAGCGTTTGAACTGTGTCAGATCGCGGCCGGTGGCGTCTTCAAAGACCTTCAGCCAATCCTCGATCGTCGCGGCGTCACCATCGTGGCGGTCAAAATAGAGATCGAGCGCCTTCTTGTAGCCGTCGTCCCCGACGAGTGTCTTGAGCATGCCGATGACCTCGGCGCCCTTTTCATAGACGGTGGCGGTGTAGAAATTGTTGATCTCGACGAAGCTCTCGGGCCGGACCGGGTGCGACAGGGGGCCGTTGTCTTCACGGAACTGACGGGCGCGCAGTTGCAGCACGTCCTCGATCCGCTTTACGGCACGGCTGCGCATGTCCTGCGAAAACTGCTGGTCCCGGAAGACCGTCAGACCTTCCTTGAGGCACAGCTGGAACCAGTCGCGGCAGGTGATGCGGTTGCCTGTCCAGTTATGAAAATATTCATGCGCGATGATGCCTTCGATCAGGTCGTAGTCGGTGTCGGTGGCAGTCGCGGGGCTCGCAAGAACATATTTGGAGTTGAAAATGTTCAAGCCCTTGTTCTCCATCGCCCCCATGTTGAAATCATCCACTGCGACAATGTTGAAAACGTCCAAGTCGTATTCCCGACCATAGACATCCTCATCCCATTTCATCGACCGTTTGAGCGCGTCCATTGCATAGGCGCATTTGTCCTCATCGCCCTTGCGGACCCAGATGTTCAGATCGACCGACTTGCCCGATGCGGTGGTAAAATGGTCGGAATGGGCCACGAGGTCGCCTGCGACGAGCGCAAAGAGATACGCCGGTTTCGGCCAAGGGTCATACCATTCGGCCCAGCCGTTGCCGCTGGCCGCCGGATTGCCGTTTGACAGCAGGATGGGCTGGTCGCCCTCGACCCTGACTGTGAATGTCGCCATGACATCCGGGCGGTCGGGGTAATAGGTGATCTTGCGAAAGCCCTCGGCCTCGCATTGCGTGCAATACATGCCGTTCGACATGTAGAGCCCTTCCAGCGCGGTATTGCCGGCCGGGCCGATTGTTACCTCGGCTTCGAAGGTGAAGGGGCCGGATGGCAACTCGTCGGCAGCGACTACAAGACAGGTGTCAGTGATCTTGGGATGGATCGGCCGACCGTCGATCTTGGCCGAGATCAGCTTCAGTCCTTCACCGTCCAGTTTCAGATCGCCGCCCGACGAGGCGGCATTGGGCCGGAAAACGATGCGCGAGAGCACGCGTGTCGCGTTCGGATCAAGCCGGAAGGTCAGGTGAACCGAGTCGATCAGGTGGCTGAATGGTTTGTAATCCGACAGGTGGATCGTTTGCGGCGCGGCGTCTTTCACGAGGAACTCTCCGGGGGAATGGTCCCGGAGAGCCTAGACCGCGCGGGCGGCAGCTTCAATGGGGTCAGGCAGCCCTGGAATTGACGAAGGCCGCGAGTTTGCCGAGCGTTTGCAGGCCAAGCTCCGCAGCGCCAAAGCCCTTGGCGTTTTCGTATTCCTCGACTGTGACGAAGGTCATCGACAGCGTCACCTTGGTCTTGCCGCCCAGATCCTCGAAGGTCGCCGTGGCATCGGCATGCTTCGGTCCGTTTTCGCCCCAGTGCAGCGTGTAGTCGATACCTGCAGGATCAAAGCGGGAATAACGATGATGGTTGGGAAAGACCGTGCCGTCGGGCGCGATCATGTCGAACACCCATTCGCCGCCGGTGCGCAGGTCGATCCGGGCGGTTCGGCAGGAAAAGCCGTCGGGCCCCCACCACTGGGGCAGGCAATCGGGGTCGGCCCATGCCGCATAGACCAGTGCGGCGGGAGCGGCGATGAAGCGCTCGATGACCATTGTCCGGTCGTCAGTCATCTGGACGTCTCCATTCCCGTCTGAATGTATTCCACAAGCTGGTCCACGACTGTGCCCCAGCCGTCGAAAAAGCCCATCTCCTCATGACTCTTGCGGGTTTCGGGCGAACGATGGCGGGCCGTGGCCGTGTATGTCGTGCCGCCGTCCGGCGTGTCTTCAAGGTCCAGAATGGCCGTCATGAAAGGGTCGGGCGACGGTTTCCAGCCCTCTGTGTAAGTATCTGTGAAAACGAGTCTTTTCCCGTCCACGACTTCCAGGAAGACGCCGTTGTTCTCCATCGCGTTGCCGTCGACGTCGAAGGTCGTGTTGAACTTGCCGCCGACCCGCAGATCGAGATCGCATTTGGTGACCCGGTGCGGTCGGGGAACGAAGAAATTCGGGATATGCTCGGGCGATGTCCAGCATTCCCAGATCAGGGCGCGGGGGACGGGCAGGGTCCGCGTGAAGGTCAGGTCAGTCCTTGGATCGAGTTTCATCGGCGCGTTCCTTCATGAGTTTCGTGACATAGTCGTCCAGTCGGTCGAGCCGACTTTCCCAGATCGCGCGTTGTTCATCGATCCAGCTGCGCGCCGGTTCCAGCGCGCCGGGGCGCATCGCGCAGGTGCGCACGCGACCGGACTTGGTGGTTTCGATCAGGCCGCCGTCTTCCAGCCTCTTCAGATGACCCATGAACGAGGGCAGGGCCATTTCGAACGGCTCTGCCAGTGCGCTGACCGGGGCGGGGCCTTTTGCCAGCCGGGTCAGGATCGCGCGTCGCGTGGGGTCCGACAGGGCCTGAAAGAGCGAATCGAGGTCTGGTGAATGGTAAGTCATATGGCTAAGTATTCACTTGCCAGCCGTTCTGGCAACAAATATTTAGGTTATCGCCTAAGTTTTGCCGCGAATATGGAAGGTGCAACAAATTGTCCTTGGCAATTGGACGGAATTATTGACCGGAACGGTTGCGACTGCCCGAGTTTTCGCTAGGTTCCCGGCCAGTCAACCAGCATTGCATGCGGTGGTATTCAGTACGGAGGAGCCGGGATGAGCAAGCGGATCGAGAAACACGGACTTCAGGTCGCCGAAGAACTGGTCAGGTTCATCGAGAAAGATGCTTTGCCGGGCACCGGCGTTACTGCGGACGCCTTCTGGAAAGGGATGGCGCGACTGGCCCATGACCTTGGCCCGAAGAACACTGCGCTGCTGGAGCGCCGGCAGGACTTGCAGAGGCAGATTGACGCTTGGCATGTCGCACGCAAGAATCAGGCACATGATCCGGCGGCCTACAAGGCTTTCCTGACAGAGATCGGTTATCTCGAAAAGGAAGGGGCGAAGTTCAAGATCGACACCGCCAATGTCGATCCCGAGATCGCCAAGGTGCCGGGGCCGCAACTCGTCGTGCCGGTTACCAACGCCCGCTATGCGATCAATGCAGCGAACGCACGCTGGGGGTCCTACTACGACGCGCTTTACGGCACCGATGCCATGGGCACACCGCCCGAGGGCAAGGGCTATGACCGGGGGCGGGGCGGCCGCGTCGTTGCGCGGGCCCGGGTCTTTCTGGATGACATCTTTCCAGTCGACCGGATCAGCCATGTCGATGCGCGCCGCTACTGGGTGGAACGCGGTGAGTTGATGATCGACGGCTACCGGCTGAAAGACGCATCGAAATTCGTCGGATACCGAGGTGACCCGGACGAACCCGAGGCGATCCTCCTGGTCAATAACGGTCTGCATGTCGAACTGGCCTTTGACGCGGCACACCCGATCGGCCGCCATGACCCGGCGAACATGTCCGACGTGATCCTTGAGGCGGCGATGACCACGATCATGGATTGCGAGGATTCCGTTGCCTGTGTCGATGCCGAGGACAAGGTTCTGGCCTATTCCAACTGGATGGGCCTCATGAAAGGCGATCTGGTGGCCGAGATGGAAAAGGGCGGCAAGCGCTTTACCCGCCACCTGTCGCCCGATCGTGAATATGTTTCGCCCAAGGGCACGCCCTTCAGCCTGAAAGGGCGCTCGCTGATGTGGGTGCGCAATGTCGGTCATTTGATGACCAACCCGGCAATTCTCGACCGCGACGGCAACGAGATCTATGAAGGGCTGATGGATGCGCTGTGCACGACGATGATCGCGATGCACGACCTGAAACGCGATGGCGGCAATTCCATGCATGGCTCGGTCTACGTTGTGAAGCCGAAAATGCACGGGCCTGCGGAGGTTGCCTTCGCCGATGAAACGTTCGACCTTGTCGAAGAGGTTTTGGGCCTGCCGCGCCATACCGTGAAACTTGGCATCATGGACGAAGAGCGGCGGACAAGCGTCAACCTCAAGGAATGTATTCGGGCCGCGAAGCACCGTGTTGCCTTCATCAACACCGGGTTCCTCGACCGCACCGGCGACGAGATTCATACCTCGATGGAAGCCGGCGCGTTCAGCCGCAAGGATTTCATCAAGCGCAAGTCGTGGATCGGCGCTTATGAAAACCAGAATGTCGATATCGGGTTGGAATGCGGGCTGCAGGGCAAGGCCCAGATCGGCAAGGGAATGTGGGCCGCGCCCGACCTGATGGCCGCGATGCTAGAACAGAAGATCGAGCATCCGCGCGCCGGCGCCAATACCGCCTGGGTTCCCAGCCCGACCGCCGCGACGCTGCACGCGACGCATTACCACCGGGTTGATGTTTTCGCGGCACAGGACAAGATCGCCAAGGGCGGTAAGCGCGCCTATGTAGAAACGGTGCTTGAGATCCCGCTGGCGACATACCGCGCGTGGTCGCCAAAGGATGTCGTGCGAGAAGTCGAGAACAATGCGCAGGGTATTCTGGGATACGTGGTGCGCTGGATCGATCAGGGCGTCGGCTGCTCCAAGGTGCCGGATATCAACGATGTCGGGCTGATGGAGGACCGCGCGACCTGCCGCATTTCGGCGCAGCATATTGCGAACTGGTTGCACCACGGCGTCGTCAGCCGCGATCAGGTCATGGAGGCGATGCGCAAGATGGCCGCCGTCGTCGACCGGCAAAACGCCGGGGACCCGACCTACAAGCCGATGGCGCCGGGATTCGACGGGATCGCATTTCAGGCGGCCTGCGATCTGGTGTTGCAGGGGCGGGAGCAGCCTTCGGGCTATACCGAGCCGATCCTTCACGCCAGACGGCTGCAGCTTAAGGCGCGCTAGCGGCGCGTCCTGCAGGCGAAGTTCGAACCAGATCCGAAGACAATCGGCTCGCGTCGCCAACGGGTGAGCGGTCCGATCCAATATATTGGGGGCTCCGCTCTTGCGTGCGAAGCCCCCGCATACCGACCAATGTGAAAAATGGGGCATGCCCCGGGGATGCTGGCCGGTATCTTGGCATTCACCCAAACCTGACAGGAGAGGGCGGAAGCGCGTTCTTGCGGCCGATCGTCAGCGGCTCGGCGGCAGCAGCACCGTGTCGATCACGTGAATAACACCGTTGGAGGCTTCGATGTCTGCGCTGGTTACCGTGGCGTCGTTCACCTTAACGCCATCGCTGGTGGTGATGGTCACATCGGCACCGTTCAGCGTCGTGGCCGTCATGCCATCCGACAGGTCGCCGGACATCACTTTGCCCGCGACGACATGATAGGTCAGAACGGCCGTCAGCTTGTCCTTGTTTTCAGGCTTCAGCAGATCCTCGACCGTGCCAGCCGGCAGCGCTGCAAATGCATCGTCGGTCGGAGCGAAGACGGTGAAGGGGCCATCGCCCTTCAGAGCATCCACCAAACCGGCGGCACCAAGTGCAGCGGCAAGAGTGGTGAACTGTCCGGCTGAAACGGCGGTGTCCACGATATCGGCGGCTTGGGCGCTTGCGAAAATGCCGGTCGAGGCAGCAACTGCGAGCACCATGGTTCTTGGCGACAGGAGGGTCATTATCGTTCCTTTCAACTTTCTCGGGTTTCGGACCATGATGGTCGAGCGTTGAGCTAGGTGAAAATAATTTGTATGCGATGCACAATTGAGTGATGTGTAATAATGTTTATTTTCATGAAACATCGGGCTGAATAAATTTCCTCAGGTGCAACAGGAGAAGATGCCATGCTGTCCGAAACACTCGCTGCCGGGATTGAGGCCTATGAAATCGGCCCGACGATACGCCTGCTGCGAAGCGAACGTGGCTTTTCGCTGGCGCAGCTGGCCGGCCACACGGGTCTGTCCGCTGGCATGCTGTCGCGGCTGGAAACCGGTCAGGTCGTCCCGACGCTGCCGACACTGATGCGCATCGCAATGGTCTTTGGCGTCGGGCTGGAGCGGTTTTTTGCGGATGGCGCTCGTAAACCCGTTCTGAGCATCACACGTCGCGCCGAACGGCTGCGGCTGCCCAGCATGACCAAGGGCGTTCCGGCCTTTCATTTCGAAAGCCTTGACTATCCGGTGACCGACCGCGCGATGGAAGGGTATCTGGCCTATTTCGATCGCGACGCTCCCGCCTCCGAACCTCATTCCCATAAGGGCACCGAGATTGTCTATGTCATCGAGGGCGCGGTCGAGCTGACGATCCGCGACCGGACGGAGCGTCTGGGTGAGGGCGACTCAATCTATTTCGAATCCGATTTGGACCACAGCTATCGCGGCGCGGGCGACTGTCCCAGCGTGGCCATCGTTGTGGTTTGCCCCGACCGCTAGCCTGTGGCCTGCGCCGAAGTGGTCACGATCTGGCGGCATATCCGGGCTTCGGGCTATACGTTGGCATTTCTTCATGCCAGAAGGATCGGAAAGATAGCGGGGTATGCAGGGTCATGTGCCTGCAAACGCCCGAGCAAGTCAGTGAACAGAAGATGGGGTTGATATGGCCGAGATAACATTGCGCAAGGCGCGGACGATCATTCGCGGAATTCTGGCCAAGGGCCGAGAGCTGGAAATGAAGCCGCTTTCTGTCGTGGTTCTGGACTCGGGCGGCAATGTCAAAGCCTTTGAACGGGAAGACGGCGCCAGCCCCGGACGTTTCGCCATCGCGCATGGCAAGGCCTATGGCTCGGTCATGCTCGGGATTGCGGGCCGGGCACAGTTGGCACGGGCAGAGTCGCAGCCTTTCTTCATGGGCGCGATCAATGGTCTTTTCGGTGGCCAGGTCGTGCCGGTGCCGGGCGGCGTGCTGGTGCGGGATGCCAAGGGCAACGTGCTTGGTTCGGTTGGCGTGACCGGAGACAGTTCGGACAATGATGCGACAGCGGCAACTGCCGGCATCGAAGCGGCGGGTCTTGTCGCAGAAACCTGAGGTGCGATGTCCGAATGAACCGGCTGTCAGCGGGCAGGGCGCTGCCCATGTCTTGTGCAAGTTGACTTGACCGGCGACGAGACTTCGCAACAGTTCAGGAAATTCACCTGCCGCCGTGGCTTGGGCCTTTTTTGCGACGAATTAGCACTCTATGTTGTGCTGCAAAGGGGAATAGCATCATGAATCGGCCCGTCGTGGGTGTCATTGGCAACAGCCTTCTGATCAACGACCAGTATCCCGCCCATGCAGGCGGCACGATGAACTCCGAGGCCTTGGCCGAAGTATCGGGCTGCCTTCCGATGCTGATTCCGGCCGACCCACGGTTTGTCACTGTCCCTGAGCTGATCGAGATTTGTGATGGTTTTCTTTTCACGGGCGGGCGCCCGAACGTCCACCCTGAGGAATATGGCGAGAACGAAACAGAGGCGCACGGCGCCTTTGACCGTGCGCGCGACGCGATTGCATTGCCCCTGATCCGTGCCTGTGTGGAACGCGGTCTGCCGTTCCTCGGCGTTTGCCGCGGCTTTCAGGAAGTCAATGTCGCCATGGGGGGCACGCTGTATCCCGAGATCCGTGACCTGCCGGGACGAATGAACCACCGCATGCCGCCGGACGGGACGCTGGAAGAGAAATTCGCGCTGCGCCATCCCGTACGCTTCAGCGCGGGTGGCGTGTTCAGCAGACTCTTCGGATCGGATTGCGTGATGACCAACACGCTGCACGGACAGGGCATCAAGACACCGGGCAAGCGTATCGTGATCGACGGTTTGGCTGATGATGGAACGCCAGAGGCGATCTATGTCGAAGGCGCGCCGGGCTTCACCTTGTCCGTGCAATGGCATCCGGAATGGAATGCGGCCAACGACCCGGTGTCGCGACCGCTCTTCGAGGCATTCGGCGATGCCGCGCGGGCCTGGACCAAGGGGCAAGCGAAACCGGCCCTTCGGACCGCTTGAAGCCGGCCTTTGCAGCCGCTGACATGGCCATCGTCCTTACCTGCGCATAACGGGGCTAGAAGGCTTGAGAGTTGATCAGGCCGTCGCCCCCGGCCATTTACCGATATCGCCGCGTGCTGGCGGAATCGACCAGCGTCGGCTTTTCATTGATTTCGCGCAAGGAAAGGTGCGCAAGACGAGACGATAAGGGCACCACTGGAGGTGCGTCATGAAAATCCTGATTGCCTATGCCACAACTGAAGGCCAGACCCGCAAGATCGTCCGTTTTGTCGCCGACTGGCTGGCCGACAAAGGAGAATCGGTTGAGCTTTGGCCCGTCGCGGAAGCCGGAGATGTCGATGTCGGCAATTTCGACCGCGCAATTCTGGCCGGCTCGGTGCATCTGGGTCACTTCCAGAGCACGCTCGAGGATTTCGCCAAGGACCGCAGGGCAGAGCTGGATCGGATCGACACGCTTTTTCTCGGGGTTTCGCTATCGGCGGCCGGGAATGACCCCGAGGACCGCGCCGGGTTGGATCAGGTCATGAAGAGTTTCACGGACAAGACCGGCTGGCTGCCCAAACGCGTTGAGCATATCGCCGGAGCGTTCCGTTTCACACAGTACGATTTCTTCCGATCCTGGGCCATGCGCTGGATCGCAGCGCAAAAGGGAGAAGAGGTGGAGCGCGATCAGGACAAGGAATATACCGACTGGAAAGCGCTTGGGGATGTTTTGAACGACTGGCTTTCGGCCTAGCCCTTATGCCGCGATCAGCCGTGCCTCGTGTCCTCTGGCGCATTTGCGTGCGGTTGGCCCCTGGGCGCCCCATCCGCTTCGAAGTTCTGGAAAGGCTGC